>CP005974.1:1607035-1928442 GCA_000940995.1 Photobacterium gaetbulicola Gung47 | reverse complement strand
GTCACGTTTGGTAATTACTTTGCGCGGCGTTGTGTCTTCGTATGAATCAATATCATCAACCAGACTTTCAACCTTGCTGTTTTTATCGGCTAGCTTGCCTGCGGTGATATCAGATGCCATCTTCAAATTCCTCGACTTGATTGTTGTTAGTTCCATTGTTACCGCTGAAGAAGTAGTACAGTGCTGCGGCTGATGCGCCCAGGACCGCCACGGCCATGATTGGCAGCTTGAGGTATGTCGTCATCACGAAGCCGATAAAGAACACACCCGCAACTTCCTTCGACCACATGATTTTAAGCAACATGGCAAAACCGATTGCTGGAACCATCTTGGCGCCGATGCCCAGACCTTCTAGCAGAACTTTTGGTGCGTTTTCATCAATCCAGGTTGCAGCATGCTCACCGAAGTACACGGTGATAAAGGCGACCAGTGAGTACATCAGGGCACGCAGCGAAATTGTGGTGATCAGCAAGCGGTCAATGCCATCAGAGTCTCCCTGCTCGGCGAAGCGATCCGCTTTGCCCATCGTGAAGGCTGTCAGAGCGAAGAAACCGATAACCAGCATCTGCATCAAGACGGCGATTGGCATACCCACACCCATCGCGACTTCCGCTGACTGGCCAGTCATCACCGCGAAAGCAACAGCAGCAATGGTACCCAAGGTAACATCAGGCGGCTGAGCCCCTGCATTTGGCACTAGGCCTAACCAAGCCAACTCCAGGGTGGCACCGGCAATCAGACCGATTTGCATATCACCCATGATCAACCCGACAACCGGGCCGGTAATGAGCGGACGGTGGATGTTCAACGCGACATCGTATTTATCGATACCACAGAAGAACGCCCAAATTGCGACCAGCGTAGCTTCAAAAAACATGATTTATTCCTTTTTTAAATCTCTGTTTAGCGTGAATGTTGCCTGCGTTTAGGCAGTTTGTTTTGCCAATTCAAGTACATTGACTGGCGTTTGATCTGGTGTGTTCTGCACCGTACACGTCACCCCTTTGGCTACCATACGCTCAAAGGCATCGATATCTTTCTCATCGACCGATACGGTTTTGGCGATCTGGCGCTTGCCTTCGTGGAAGTGCATGTTGCCTACGTTGCAGTGTGTAAGAGGAACGCCACCTTCAACCAAACGGGCAACATCGGTAGGGTTGTTACACAGAATGAAAATCTTCTGCTTTGGCGATGCTTTGTGGATCACATCGATGGTTTTCTGGATAGAGAAGAAACGTACAGCGTATTCCCCTCCGGCAGAGGCCTTCATACCCGCTTGCATAAAGGCGGCATTCGGCCCTTCTGCTGCATCGTCATTGGCCACTAAAATTAAATTCGCCTCGGTATGTTTACCCCAAGTAATTCGAATTTGACCATGTAGAAGACGTTCATCGATACGCGTCCAAACAATGTTAGGTGACGTCATAGTAGTAAACCCTTTTTTATTTATTGTGCTATTAATTGAATTCGTGAATTGTTACACCCTGAACAACACGATTGACCTCGCCGGTCGGACAAGGATTGTCCGGCGTATTTCCTAATTTCAATGAGTGATGGAAAGCGTAAACTTGAGCAATGATTAAATATGGGAATATTAATTCTACATCACTGGCATTATCCATACCGTTAATATTAATAAAGTCGCCATCAGTAACCGTATCGTCTTGCTGTGCCGTAATTGCTAATACTTGAGAAGCAATTTTGTCCCGGCGCAGTTCGGCTAATAAGTCCAAATCATACTTACGCGTATATGGGTTATTAGAAATAAAGACAACAACTAATGTTTCATTATCAACTATCGATTTTGGTCCATGTCTAAAGCCAAGTGGGGAATCGAACATTGCCACAACATTCCCTGCCGTTAGCTCCAGAAGCTTCAGTGCTGACTCCTGGGCCAAACCCTGCAGGCATCCACTGCCCAAATAAATAACTCGTTTTGCATTCTTATTAGCGATTATACTGATAGAAGAATTAATTTCTTTGATCAAAGCCTCAGATTGCTTACAAATACTTTCAATTTCTTTCGAGTAATCGTTGTCACAAGTTAATACCGAAAATGCTGCAAGCATCATAGAAGAGAAACTTGACGTCATCGCGAAAGACTTATCATTTGTTTCAGCCGGCATCAAAATCGCCAGCGAGCCCGCGTCGTTCCTGCATCTTTCGTACAGTTGCCCTTCACCGTTACAGGTCAGCACCAGGTGATAACACTCGGTTAGCAGCTGGTTGGCCAAATCAACCGCTGCAACACTTTCAGGACTGTTGCCAGAACGCGCAAATGAAACAACAAGTGTCGGAATATCTTCAGCAAAATACTGATAAGGGTTCGATACAATATCGGTAGAAGCGATGGCTTCAACGCGACGATCAAGCACCTTTGACAGCGCCGGTGCCAATGCTCGTCCGGCAAAAGCAGACGTACCCGCCCCGGTCAATACAATGCGCAAATTCGGCTTGCTATAGAGTGGTGCCAGAAATGCCTTGCTCACGGCTTGACACTCGGTCACGATTGACAATGTTTTTCTCCAGCACTCAGGTTGTTGCTGAATTTCTTTTGCAGTCCAAAAAGCCTTTAAGCTTTCGAGATCTTTATGGTCAAGATCTAAATATTTCATGGTATGCCCTATTATATTAAAACTCACAAGCTGCAGAATAAATACGAAGTACTTGCTGTACTTTGTTAATTACGAAATCTTTAGGTGTATTTTCTATTTCACCATTTCTCAAAGCATGGAACTGCTCAGGTAAATATTGGCTAATTAGCGGCAATGGCATTGGTTGCTGTGACAGATTGCTAAATAGCTTTGCTTGAGCCTGTTGAATTTTTTCATCGGGCCAGTAGTAACGAATACGGTCACTAAAGCTGTAGCAACGAGCAAAGCGTTGTTGATTGGCATCGCCATGATAATATTTCTGCCAGAACCCGGGCTCGATACACATGGTTTGTTCGATATGTTCTTTTAAATTCGAGCAATGGGCCTTCGGAACCATCTCTTCTTCGATTGCGCATAGGTTAAATAGCGCTTCACGCATGGCAAAAGTCAGCGCTGGGCCTACTTTCAGAATTGAAAAATGATCCCGTACTAAATCTTGGTAAGCCTGCGCAGGCTGATAATCCGTCGAGTGCGCCTCGAACACCATGTGCTGGTATTCATCAATCACCCGGCTGAGCGCCTGGGCTTTCTCCGGGCAATAATCAATAACGCCGGTATGATCAAACTCAACCCCCGGTTGGACGACCAAGCCAATCACGCGCTGCCAGCAATCGGCAACACCAGCTTGCTCAAAAGCCATCAGGTGGCATTGGATGGTTTTCTGTGCCGCCTCCGGGTGAGTCACCTCGACCCCTTCGAGTAACTCCGCGGCCCCGCCCGGTACCGGTACTTCGGTGCCGATAACATAAACAACATCACTGGAGCCGAAGCTGTTTATCGCGGTCTCTTCAGCCACGGTAGCAAGACGGGCAGCCCGCTCGGCCACCACTTCATCGGCCAGTGGCACAGGATCGCCAGCACAGGACATGCTGCAATCAAGGTGTATTTTCTTAAAACCGGCAGCCACATAGGCCGCAATCAGTGCATCGGCATTATCCATTGCCTGATCAGCAGGCAAATCCTGCCAGCGATTTGGACCAAGATGGTCACCACCCAGTATCAAGCGCTCTGAAGGAAAGGCCAGTTGTTCGGCAAGATCAAGGACAAAGTTTCGAAAATCAACCGGTGTCATACCGGTATAGCCACCGAATTGATCCACCTGGTTTGACGTTGCTTCAATCAGCAACGGCGAATTGTCTTGCTTGGCTTGACGTATCGCAGCTTCAATCACAAATGGATGCGCCGAACAAACAGAATATATCCCGTTTCTGCCGCCAGCCTTGTGACGTTTTACGATATCAAGAAGGGTGTTCATGTACTAACTCCACAATCAGCATCTGGTCTGCTGCTATGGAGTTAGCACATCGCTTATAGGAAGGATTTAATCTGTCTTTTCAACAATGATCACATTCACTTTCATGTCTCGCAAACCCTGGAGGTACTCTTCCGGAATACCGGAATCTGTTACCAGGGTGTCAATCTGACCGAACTCTCGGATCATATGACAGCTGCGTTTACCAAACTTGCTGGAATCCGCAATAGCAATAACATGTTCGGAAATTTCACACATCAAGCGGTTCAGACTTGCTTCCTGCTCGTTGTGAGTTGTAATCCCCGATCTTAGATCAAAGCCATCCACACCCAAGAACACTTTATCAAAGCGATAGTTTTTCAACCCGTTCTCAGCCTGTGAACCCGAAAAAGACAATGCCTTCTTACGAAGCACACCACCGGTCATCAATACCTCAATACCCGGTTTTGACGACAACTCCATAGCCACATCCAGACCATTGGTCATTACCACTACATCCTCGACATTGCTCAGGCTTGAGGCAATTTCGCGTGTAGTAGTACCCGAATCCAGAATGACTGTGTCACCATCTTCGATCAGCTCGGCCGCTGCTTGTCCCAATACCGCTTTCAATCCGGCATTTTGACGACGCTTTTCATGTACGGTCAGCTCAGCAATGACACCGGTATTCGGAATTGCGGCACCGTGCGAACGCACAACATAACCATTCTTTTCCAAAAAACTCAGATCACTGCGGATAGTGACACTGGAGACACTAAATCTAGAAGCTAGGTCCTCGACACGGGCTTTACCTTCTTGGTTTACCACGTTGACGATTTCCATTCGCCTTTCGACAGCACTTTTCATTATTTAGTCTCCTGTTGAAACCAAGCTTTCGTTTGGTTTCGATATAAGCTTACAATCAAAAACAAAAGGCACAATGGGAAGAATACAAACTTGCGATCTCTTTCACACACTTTCGTTAACTTACCTATTTATTTACGCAAACTTTCGAGTAAAAGAAAAAGCAGCACTACGAAAGCTGACTATCACTAGATTTGCATAAATAACTGCCAGTAAAAGTAAATTTATCGTAAATCAACCCGCAAAGCAAAACATAAGGCGTTTCACTTTGAAAGCATTTGACAAGTCAATGTCTTCTTTTGTGATCAGCAACTGCGTCAACACGCTTTCGTTAGTTTACGATAGCGCTATAAAAACACCAAAACGTAAGAAAAGGAAATTAAATTACTTTCTTTTTCCGTCTTCATCACACTTTATATGCAAATGGTATCTTAAATTAAAGGAGACTAATGATGTCGATATCACGCCGTGACCTTTTAAAAGGCATTGCTGTCACAGGGGCTGTGGCTGCAACGCCAGCCTGCAGTTCACTTACGGGCAATCAACCGGTGGTTACCGCCAAAAACGAAAGTAAAAAGCCAAACCTGTTGATCATCTTCCCTGATGAGTTTCGTACCCAGTCGCTTGGCTTTATGAATCAGGACCGCTCATTAACTCCATATCTAGACAAATTTGCTAAGCAAAGTGTGGTACTGGATCAGGCCGTATCCAACTTCCCGCTTTGTACTCCGTTCCGTGGCATGTTGATGACAGGTCAGTATCCTTACCGCAACGGGATCCAAGGCAACAGCCATACCGCTATGCCTGGAAACTTCGGCGGCAAAGACTTCGGTATTGAGTTGAAGAAAAATACCCTGACCTGGTCAGATATCATGAAAAAGCAAGGCTACAGCATGGGCTATATCGGCAAGTGGCACCTCGACGCACCGGAAGCACCGTTTGTGCCGAGCTACAACAACCCGATGGAAGGCCGCTACTGGAATGACTGGACGGCCCCCGACCGCCGCCACGGTTTCGATTTCTGGTATTCATACGGTACCTACGACCTTCACATGAACCCTATTTACTGGACCAACGACACCCCGAGGGACAAACCGCTGCAAATCAACCAGTGGAGTCCGGAGCATGAAGCTGACATCGCCATAAAGTACCTTCGAAACGAAAACGGCAAGTATCGCGACAGTGACAAGCCCTTTAC
This sequence comes from Photobacterium gaetbulicola Gung47, assembly GCA_000940995.1. Taxonomy (NCBI): domain Bacteria; kingdom Pseudomonadati; phylum Pseudomonadota; class Gammaproteobacteria; order Vibrionales; family Vibrionaceae; genus Photobacterium; species Photobacterium gaetbulicola. Next base: position 1,922,495 of record CP005974.1, on the reverse strand, counting down.
TCTGGTCGTCTCCATGAACCCGCCGCACTCCCCTTATGATCAAGTTCCTCAAAAATACTTGGATCGCTTCAGCGGCGAAACGTCCGAATCACTCAATACCCGGCCGAATGTGGTATGGGACAAAGACTACCAAGACGGTTACGGGCCGAAGTACTTCAAAGAGTACATGGCTATGATCAATGGTGTGGATGAACAATTTGGCCGCATTATTAATGAACTTGACCGCCTCAACCTAGCCGAAGATACCTTGGTGATCTTCTTCTCTGACCATGGCTGCTGCCTGGGTGCCAATGGCAACCCGACCAAGAATGTCCACTACGAAGAATCAATGCGGATCCCGATGATGTTCCGCTGGCCGGGCAAATTGTCCCCGCGCCAGGACAACCTGCTATTTTCGGCACCGGACATCTTCCCGACGATGTTTGGCCTGATGGGTATGGATCAGCAAATTCCAGACAGTGTTGAAGGCACAAACTTTGCCAAAACCGTACGCGGTGAAAATGGCGATACCCGTCCGACATCGCAACTCTACACTTTCGTACCCTACGGCGCCCAGTCCTACGGCCGCCGCGGGATCCGTACCGACCACTACACCCTGATGGTCGATCGCAAAATCGGCAAACCTCTGACATACGTCTTACACGACAACGTCAACGACCCTTACCAGATGGCCAATATTGCCGAGGGCAACGATGCCTTGATCAACCAACTGATCGAAGAAGAGCTGCTGCCGTGGCTTGAGCATACCGGTGACCCGTGGCGCCCGGCCGAAGTCCCAGCCAGCGTACTCAAAGCTTTTACCTAACAGACCACTCCCGGCCATGCGCCGGGAGTTACCGATCACCAACATGAGAAGAGAAACCCATGCAAAAATTTAAAGTCGCTCTACTGGCCATCACGATGGGATGCAGCCTACCGACATACGCAATAGACAACCCAGAGGCACTTATCCAACAAAAAGGCACTTTGATCTATAGTGACACTTTCAACCAAAACCTATCCCAATGGGTCGTAGAGAAATCGGCCGTATCAGAGGTTAGCATCAAGCAAGCAGCGCTAGATATTGATGACGCTGCCGGCACTACCGTATGGTTCAGGCACAGCATAAGCACGCCGTCAGTGATCGAGTTCGATGGCACGGTGGTTGTCGCTGGCGGCCCCAATGACCGCGGTACCGATCTTAATTTCTTTTGGATGGCCCAAGAGCCAGGCAGCCAGGACTTTTTTGCCAAATCCGACTGGCGCGCCGGTGACATGCGAAAATACGATCCGATGCAACTCTATTACATCGGCTACGGTGCCAATGACAATAGCACGACACGTTTTCGTCGTTACCCTGGCGATGGCACCCGCCCGCTACTGCCTGAGTTCGATGTCACCGACAAGCAGTTCATGAATATCCCTAATCAGCCGACCAATATTAAAATCGTCAGCCTTGATGACCAGATCCTGGTCTTTAGCAACAACCAAAAGCTATACGAAATCAATGATGAAGAGCAGTTTAAATCAGGCAAGTTCGGCTTTCGGACCTGGAAAAGCCATCTGAAAATCGACAACTTCAAAGTGTATTCACTGAATATGGAACATGAAGGCTAGTTTAAAGGAAGTAAACAATGTCATTATCTCGCCGCAACTTTATTAAGGGTGTTGCCGGGGCCGCAGCAGCCAGCAGCACGTCGGCTGTTATGCTCAAGCCGTCCCCTGCTGCTGCCGCGCCTGCGTCCGACCGCGCGAGCAAGCCAAAGAATATCCTTATCATTACAGCTGACCAGCTTTCCCGCCATGCAATAGGCGGCTATGGCAACCGTGATGTGTCGACCCCGGCTATCGACCAGCTCATTGCGCAAGGCACCCGTTTCAACGCCGCTTATACCGCCTATCCATTATGCGGCCCTTCCCGTGCTTCGTTCTGGACCGGGCGGCTACCGCACCAGAACGGCGTGCACGGTAACAACAGCCCCAATATCCCCTCGTCAATGCCGACCCTCGGCCAGCTGTTCCGAGAAGCGGGCTATGATGCGGTCCATTTCGGCAAGCGCCATGACTTCGGCTCCCTGCGCGGTTTCGACTGTGCGGAACAAATAGAAATGGACATGGATGCCCCCGAGGCCTTTCCGGTGAACTATGACTCGCGGGAAGATCTCTATGCCGAGCAGGAAAGTGTGGCGTTCTTGCGCAAAAAACACGACAAGCCTTTTATCATGGCCGTCGATTTCAACAACCCGCACAATATTTGCGGCTGGGTGGGTGCGTTTGCCGGACCTCATGGTGATATCCCGGGCATCGGTCCGCTACCGCCATTGCGTGATAACTTTGAAAACCTCGATCCTATCACCAACCGGCCGAAAGCCATCCAGTACCTTTGCTGCGGACATCACCGCATGCACGAAGCCGCCCATTGGGATCCGCTCAATTACCAGCAGTATCTTGCAGCCTACTACCATTACACCCGTATGGGCGACAACAGTATCAAGAAGGTACTGGATGCCCTCGCACAATCAGATGCTGCAGACAATACGCTGATTGTCTTCTTCAGTGATCACGGCGATGCCATGGGTAGCCACCGTCAAGTCACCAAAATGAATTTTTTCTATGAAGAAGCAACCAACGTACCATTTGTGATGATGGGTCCCGGTATACCGCAAAACCAACACAGTGACGAACTGGTTTCACTCTGTGATTTAGTCCCTACCTTGTGCGACTATGCCGGCTTGCGTATTCCCGAGCAACTCTATGGCCGAAGTGTACTACCGCTGCTGGACGGAAATGCGCCTCGGGACTGGCGAGATGCCGTCGTCAGCCAGTGGTACACCAGCCGCGAAACTACCATCGAACCCGCTCGGATGTACCGTACTAAAACCCATAAATACACCGTCTACCAGGAAGGAGGCGAAGAGCTTTTCGATCTGGTTCGTGACCCAGGCGAACGCCAGAACCTGGCCAACGATCCGGCTTACCGGGACTTGCTTGATAAATACAGGGAGCGTTTTACTCATTACACCCACGAGCAAATCGATCCCTTCAAGACCCAAGCAACCAGCATCGATCCAGCCTGGCGCCACCACACGCCGGGCTACCAGCATCATCACGGCGACTGTGCCCTAGACGCCTACCTCAAAGCCAAAGAGGCTGAAACAGTGACTTAAACGGCGCCGCAGATTGGCTAGGTAATCGCAAAAAACAAAAATGGGCTCGTCAATCGAGCCCACTGCCTAATACATATAGGCAACAACACAACCTGGGATTTAATATAATTATTTGACTCAGTACGTAATATTGAGGTATCGACTAAATTTCATCATCACTGATATCACTGAAATGAGACAGCACAAATGCTGTGCTGTAATCACTTTGTTTATTTATTTCATTCACAACAAATGTAGTTTCGTCTTTCTCCAGAGGACCAATAAGAATACGGTATATCCCAGCAGAGCGAATAACTGATGTTTGCTCGGGGAAAAATAACCTCACGTCCCTCAGTACATTTTTAGCGTTAACCTCATCCAACGTTGCAAAAACCTGAACATAAAGCGCCTCTTCTCTACCTAAGGTACTAGAGATTTTTTCTGTCGAAAATTGTCCATCAGAATAATTTGATGAGGTCGTTTCTATAGCATAAAATTGCTGCTCTTCAAACTCCACTGAAGTTGGTAGAATATCTTCAGATGTCATTTCAGGTATGGCATTAATCGCTGTAACCTCAACAGTGGGTCTGCTGGCAGTATCATCATTATCTGTTCCAAACCCCGAGTCAAACCCTGACTCACTGATTGTGTATTCAGCCGTATTTTCACTCAATGCTGGCTCATATACAGTTTCAGTATATGTCGTATTAATGTCAGGCACACACTGGTCAGAATTTAAAGCTGTATGATACTTTTGATAGGGATCGAGCTGTATACATCCAGTAAGCATTATTGAGCACATTAGAGATAGTTTGATTTTATTAACCATAGGATTAGCATTCTAATTTTTAGATAAATTTGGTATGAATTTTAGTATCCAACATTAACATTCCGTGTTTAAGAAATGAAAAGCTTTCTCATTGATACCATTCCAGTTAATATTATCAAACCTCTATAAGATGAGAATGAATAACAGTTATTCGTTAATGGTGTAGGTATTAGAAAATCTTATATTTTATTACAGTTTGTTATTCTATAACTAGCTAAAAAGTTAAATTTCATTTAGCCTCAATAGACATTCGTTAATCTTTCCAGTCAATCCCGGTTCGATTCTCTCCCAATTAAAGTATTCTATATCAGAAAAAGAGTTATTCCATGACTCAATACTCTGAAATTGGGAGTAATTAGGCAAGTCGCTCTTCCAGTGATTATCGCTAAGACCCTGTGCATATCCATAACAATACATATACTGCATATATTGCTTGCTAAATGGTGCTTCTGACGGTGCGTCTGGAATCCTATGGTCAATATATGAAAAATTGAACGATGCACCAATCAATTGACTTTGCTGATAAATATTCGTTAGATTACTTCGTCCTTGGTACTTTATCATCGTAGATATCGAACGGCCTGTAATATTAGTTAATGATGGCTGTGTTGGTTCCCAAATTGCACCAATACGCGAGTTATTAATCATCCATATGTGGCTTTCTCGCTCCTCTGGCAGGTCTATACCTAGCTTGGTAAAATATCTATCTTCAATACTAGCAAATTCCTCAACATCCATATTTTCTGGGATAAAAAAGGCTTGAGCTATGACACCACCATCAACATGTAACTCATCATATTGAACACCATTGATATGCATCGGTATAAGAACCGGTTCAAAAATACCTGGAATGGAAGCTGAAGCTATGATCACACTTTGAAAGAGACGCTCTGCCTCCTTTGTGTCATGCATGGCTATCTCCCCCATATTCCATATGACTGGGCGCTGTGCATCAAGGTTTGTCGTTTTGACTAGAAAAGTTCTACCTCGCAAGTACTCTTCTTTGACTTTATCCAACAGATCACGATCAATTTCCTCTCTTACCAGCTTCTCAAACCTGGCAGTATTCAAAAGTGAAGAGCTAGAAAATATTTCCCACACATATCGTGTCTGATAGAGATCTTGATCTGATAATTGTGTGTAGAAATCTCGTAGCTTGTGATCATACTCTTCACCTAAAAACGCGTATAACCCGATAATTGCTCCAGTACTAATGCCTGTAACCATCCGGTATTCAGGTCGTTTTCCACTAGCTGACAAGCCATTGAGAAGTCCTGCGCCATATGCACCATTTGCTCCTCCACCAGATATAGTCAAATAGTGTTGAGCCCTAAAGTTACCGGCCTCATCAACAATGATATTTTTATCAAATGTATTGCTTCGCAATTTCTCATCAAAAACATATTGCTCAATTGAGAACGGTGTATCACCCCAATGTCTAAGCGTTTTGGAGTTAAATAAACCATAATCCATATTTAAGTGAGCAGGCGCTGGGTTTCGTTGTAAATCACTAGTACAACCGATTAAAAAAGCGGATAAAAGAAAAGCAATAATCTCTTTATTCATATCTATTCCAATAAATCCAGCACCAATTAGCTTAAAATTATAGCAGAGTTTATTTAGTCTAAAATCACATGCTTCATTCTAGAGCATAATAATTATTAATTCTCTGATATTATCATTCTCATTTCCAGTCGACTATGAATAAGAGATATTCAATTTTGGCAAATGGTTTTTAGGATGGTCATACGAAAATATTACAGTCTCTCGTTTGGCATTTAATTCAATATTGTGATAATTACTGCAATTACAGAAAAGCCCTCGATATTTCGCCCGGATGCTCACTTGAACTCTCAAGGTAACTTTCCGGCCGCAATATCAAGGGCAGGTTGCAGTATGTAAGAATATGGGGCTTAGTTAGCCGTTAACGATACGCAAGTGATCAATGGTGCTTGCTCCTCGGTATAGTTATTAGCCGTACCGCCATTCTGGTAAAAACGCACCACGTTGTAGTTCTGTGTTGCCTGATCAGCCGCCAAGCGACTGGCGCTACCATAAGGCAGTTTTAACGCCGTCCCCAGCGGCCAGCCGTATACCGGTGATAGCTCAACCTCCAGATCAACATTGGAAATCAACTCTTTGGTCAGCTTGATCATCGAGTTAGCGCTGCTTGCCGGCGGTTGGTTGCCATCGGCTTCGTAATAGTTGGGGACATACTTGCCCGCCGTGAACTGGCTGATCGGCAGGTGCCAATCGCCACCGTCCTGGTAGAGGTTGCGGCACGAGTTCAATGCTGGCTTTTCGCCATTGGTGATCTGAGCAAACAACGCCCAGTCAATACCATTGGCAGCCAAAATCTCGCTCGCCTGCGGCAATCCGGCTCCTAGCTCACCTTTGTGAACAGTTTCTGCCTGGGTCAATGGACGATGGTATTTGTAGCCGTTGAAGTCAACAATTCTGATTGGCTCAATGACGCGCAACGCTGCATTGCTCGCATCGGTCAGCAAACCGCCGGAAACACTGTCAAAATCTGCCGCTGACACACATTTAGTGCCATAGGACTGGGTATTCAAACAATATTGCACCCCTTTGCCGATAAAGTTTCGGGCATCCACGGTATGGCCCTGTGCCGCCCAGTCGTAGTCATCAACAACACCGTTGCCGTTGCTGTCATTGCCTTGTGCCCGCACACCGATAATGTATTCATTGCCCGTTGCTTGTTCGGTCGGGTTGCTATCGCCCGCCGGGCCATTTTGATTACTGGTGTCTACCAGCCAGCGACCATCAGTATTGGCATTGCCATCGTAACCGTACACCACCGCCGTCAGCTTTTGGTCGTACTCGAGGGCACCGGTCAATGTGATCCCCATTGGCTCAACGGCCTGGGAACAATAGGCCTGATCGGCTGGGGTACCAAGGTAAGTTACCGGTGTTACACAGTATTCAATCGTTTTTCCGAGATCATCACCCGACAAAGTATACTGGCAGCTTTGTGCGACATCACAGCTCACCTCGGAAACTACACCATCGACTTTCCACTGGGCGGTCGATTGACCTTCTTCTGCACCTTCAGCTTGCTCGTACAGGTATTGCCCCACCAGCGTTTCGCCGACCTCGGGTAAACCACCTGACAGCACAACCGCCTCGACACTGCTTGCCTGCGGCGGGGTTTCTACCTTGACAGAAATGGCTTCATCCATTTGCTGGCAAACTTCCTCTCCTACCGTCGGTGATCCTGTTTCAGAAACTGGGGTAACGCAAAAAGATAGATAATAACCGTCATCAGCATTGGCGACCGAATAAGCCGTTTCCGTCGCACCTTCAATCGCATTGTTATCGCGTAGCCAGCGATACTGACTGGTACCCTCAAGGTCACCATCTGCATCAAAATAGGTGTATTTCCCAGTCAAACTCGCCCCGACAAAGGGCTGTCCGTCAACCGCGACGCTGCCTGCTTCCACTTCCGGTGCCGAGCCAGGCTTGACCGCCACCGGCGCAGTCAGCTCAGAGCAGACAATCTCACCCGCGACCGGAAAATCCTGCTGCGTTTTAGGCTCGACACAAAATGCCAACTGTTTGCCCTCGGTTTGATGCGCCAGCAAGGTTAGGCGACTATCATCAGCGCCGTCTATCGCTTCGCCGTCAGCCAGCCATGACAAGACAGAATCACCTTCGGCAACCCCCTCGGGATGATAGTACTGATACTCCCCTTCAATGACGTCACCCACCATAGGGGCCATATCGCCAATGATCACGTCATTGGCCTGCGGCGGGGTGCCCAACGGCGGCTGTACTTGCTTCGGCTCACTGCACGACTGAGCACCGATAGTATTGGCCGTCCCTTCGGCGACCGGTGTCACACAAAAGCGGACTTGCTCACCCAAATGCTGTTCAACCAAATACAGCTCCTGGGCGATGCCAATTTCAGTATCATCGGCCAACAACCAACGGTATTGACTGGCACCTTCCGGACGGGCAGCCGGATTGGGATCGAAATACTGGTAAATACCTTTTACACCAGCTCCGACATGCAACGCCGGTATGGTTACTTCGCCCCTTACCGTCGGCGGGTACACATTGTCCTGCTTACCTGAGATATCCTTGTTATCTTCAGCTCCACAGCCTGCCAGCAAGGTGGCAATAGCCAGGGCCAAGGTAGAGTGTCTTACTTTCATAACCTTCTCTTTTCTGATTTGGAAATGAATAGTCCGTTTACGCCGATTCCGATAAATGGCGAGCTGGGCTAATATTTCGTTATAGTCAAACGCAACCTTTCAACTATCTTCGATAGCTTTCGCATAACTATATACTCAATCAAAAGCAAAGTTTATCTTTCGATAACGCTTTTGTGATCATAAAAGCGAAAGAAAACAAAAGACAATCAAAAACGAAAAAAGCGCCTATCGCTAGGCGCTTTCATTACGTTTCGAAATACAAATTGGCTTATATCTTTTGCAACCGTGTTTGGATCGGTAGGCCATCCTTGCAACGGAAAGTCACCACTGTCTTGCTCCCCTTGTGCTTCACGGCAATCCGCTCATCAGCCTCCGCTGGGCGCCAACGCCCTTTCAAGGTAATGGCTACCGGGACTTCTCGGCTCAGGGTGTTTTTCTCCATGTTCAAATCAGGGTTGGCAACACTCAGGCTCAATATTCCGTCCTGCTCTTTGGCCATGACCACGGAGGAGGTACTGATCGCCCTGATCCATTTGTCAGAGGTTCTCACAAACTGGTAAGCCGTGTAGCCCGTTACGCCACTTTGCCTATCATGAACAATGTGGGCCGTTCCGTCTTTACGCAGCACCTGATAGGGCTTCTCCTCTGCCGATACCATTGATGCGGCCAACGCCTGCATTTTTTCCGGCGTTGCATCAAGCATGATCATGTACTCGTATTCTGCTCCGGACGGGGCATTACCGTGGTTGATCCACGCCGACACCATATTGCCGAAGGTCGGTTCCTTGGTGATGTTATCGCGTGACTCCTGATGTTGGCGCCTAACCTCAATGCTGCCACCTTTAGCCACGTAATAACCGTTCCCCATACCATCTATCAGCCAGTCACCGGGCTCGAGTTCGGTGCTAAACGGAAACGCCGTCACCGCCTCGCCATTGATGATCAGCGACTGGGTTTTGTCTGTCAGGCCGTATTGAAACAAGGTGGTCTCAGTTGAATACTCACTGCGGCTATTGGCAATGTTACTCCCCACCAAGACCAGCCGGTTATCGAAGCTAAACACCGACTTCTTGGCCCTGAATGACGGATCAATAAACGCCGGCCAGCGATCAGGGTTTTCGAGGGTAAAGCCAAAAGCACCGTAGCGCCCTTCCAATTCGGTCGAACCATTGAAGCGAACATTGTTGGTTAGCATGGTGGTATGTTTGCGCGGAGCATCCAACAGCTCCCAAGGCAAATGGATCGTCGTCGCCCCCGGCATCCGGTTCCAATCCCAGCCCTCTTGGCTAAAGCCGTACTCTTTTTCATCACCCCACTTCTGGATCTGCACACTGCCGTGGCTCTGGTAACGGCCATACCGGTTGGCATTGTTGTAGATTTCCGACGACCATACATACCGGTTCCAGCCCTTCATCGTTACCATCTTGTCATCGTAACGGTGGATCCCCATCGCGGCGTAATTGAAGCTATATGCGCCTTGGGGATGGGCTTCTGGCATCACCAGTTGGCCGAACTCCCCAGCAAACCGCTGTGGATCATCGCCGCTGATCCGTAAGTACGCCTGCGCCAGATCGGTATCGGCTGTTCCTTGCTCGGTCCCTGCCAGCGCCAGCCAACGGTAACCGTCTGCAATCTTGTTGAGCGAAATACCGAAGAACGGACGGCGGCCATTGGTGCCGACCCCGGGGTTCGGGTTACTGTACACCCTTGCCGCCAGCATCACCTTCTTCAGGTACTGCCTGGCTGGCTCGGACAACTCGTAAGGGGTTCCTCTTAGCAGGTACGCAACATGGGCTGCCGAGTTAAAGGCAGCAAACGAATACCCCGGGTAGTTGCCCTTGTGGCGAAATGCCGTGCCATCTGGGCGGAAGCCGTCAGCGTAGCCAGCCGGTGTCTGCGCCATATTGCCGGAGATAAACTTGCCGAACTTATGCATCAGGGCAACTCGCTGCTGCTCGTCAGGCTCGAGCAGCAGCATGATCATATGGGCACGGGCCAGAGTATTGTAGTAATCCATGTCCGAGCTTTTTGGCCCGACTTCCATATCAAAACCGCGCTCTTTGAATTCCCGCGAGTACCAGAGCAGTGCCGAATGAATTGGCTCTAATAAACCGGCATCTTTCAGAGACTGCTCCATCAATAGCACCGACGAGTACCAGCTCCGGGTGCCGTAGCCCCAGTGGTGGGTCGCCACCAGCGAGCTGCCATGCTGGAAGCCCTGATCAAGCAGGTGCTCAGACATCAGGATATATTTGTCACGCATTTCAGCACGCACGACAGGATCATCGGTGACATGCCATACCCGGGCAATCTTTTCCATCAGCTCCGAGAACTTGCGCAAATCGACATAGGCCTTCACCCGTGCTTTGTCGTCCGGACTCAAATGGGCTTTCTGATAAATCGTCAGCTGCTTCTTGGTTACGATATGCACGCCGTTGATGATACCATTTTCCTTGCTCAAGCCATATGTACGGTATTCTTTGCGGATAGCATCCAGTGCTTTCTTGCTCGCCTTCATGTCACCGACATAATAGTCAAGCAACTCTTGCTTGATGGTACCTACCGCAGCCAGTTCCTCGGCCGTTACATCCGGCAGGATTTCAGGCAGGCCATAGTCGACCTCGGGCACGGTGATCCTGGTGGTTACCACATCATCAGACCATTGGTAGCGAATATCATCAATACTGACCATCACACGATCAATATACAGCTCGCCCCCTTCCGTCATGCCTTTCGGGGTAATGGTCAGCCCCTTAAGAGTCGAGGCTGGCATCCCCTGCATATCTCGATGAAAAGCCAAGCCTGGCGAGCGCCAACCGGTAAAGTCCAACTTCATGGTAAAACGGCTATTTGCTGCCGAGCCAAACTGGAACTCAAGCTCACCCTCACTGGGCTTTTCATTATAAATCCATACCGAGAAAACCGTCGAAGACTGACGCCCGTATGCTTGGTAGGCTTCCTTAGGTGTGTAGTAGCGAAACTCAGTATCGAGTGTTAGCGGCGCATCCGGCTGCCACTGCCATACCAGTGACTGCTCCCCGTTTACCGCCCGGCGATCCGTGACCGCAACGGTACTGCCATCAGCTACCTTGACATAGTCAGGTACCGCCTTCCCTTCGAATGAGATGATCTGTGCTTGCATCGGATCCTGTGGGTCGGTTTGTTCAACAACACTGGCCGGGGTGATATTGCCTGCAGCCTCTATCTGGCCGCCGGCATATACATTGCCGGACAACACCAGTGAAACCGCGGCGGCCAATACCGATATATGACTTAATCTGTTCATGCCTAATCCTTAATCATTACAGGCAAGTTGCCTGTCGTGTGCGCAAGCAGCCACTTGCGCGCCACGTATCCTTATTGCTGGGTCAACAAGACTTGTAGAGGCTCTGCCCCAACCGTACTAAAGCGTATTTCCGTATGGCCGTTGGCCATATCGTGCAGCGTAACCCCTGCGGACAGCGCAGAAGCCGCCAGCCACCGGCCACGCAGTACCATCCGGTTATCCACCGCAGCGAACGGGTTATCTTTCCATTTGCGAGAGTAGATACTGACCTCTTGCATAATGCCTTCGCCGTCATACTGGCTGCCGTCTCGCCCTTGGTAGAGGTTGAGATCCGGGTTGACGAGTGACAGCTGCAGCAGCTGACCTCGGATTGCAGCCATGACCATGGCGGGTGACGCGACTTGCGCAACCAGCCCGTGAGCGAACTCGGTATCAGCCGCAAATACTGCATATCCAGTTGTCGTTGAAGCACTATCGCTCACGACATGAGCCCGCTCATCGTGCTGGACGACCTGATAAGGGGTATCCTCTGCGCTTGCCAGCTGGCGCGCAAAAGCGTCCAACTGAGCCTGTTCCGGCTGTACCAAGACAGCATACTCATACCGCCCGTCACGCGGCGCTTGGCCGTGGTCGAGCACCGCAGTGGCAAAGGTACCTTGGGTAGCCGAGCTATTTTTCTGGTGTACCGACACCTGCTCGCCCTGTGACACCCTGACATCTTGTGCCGGCGCGACAAAATAGGCATTACCATCAGGATCGCGTAACTGGAGATAGCTCCCCAGTTTGGCTGCTACCGTCTGCTCCGAAGCAGGCATTGGCCGGCCCTCGACCACTGCCTGCTCACCATCGGCATACACGGCATGCTGAAACAAGGTCGTCTGAGTTGGATAAGCCGCCTGTTCGGTGGTGATGCCGCTACCGAGCGCGACAATCCGGTTATCGAAGAAAAAGACCGACTTGTGGGCCTGGAAGCTGGCATCGTATTTAGGATGGCCTTGCAGCACCATGGCATATAAACCGTTTTTCCCATTGCCCACCCCGCCAGCGAAGCTCTGTTCCGAGAGCAACATCTCTTCCAGCCCGCTGAATGTATCGACGTTACGCAACTTGGCATTGAGTGCCTCATAAGGCAGCTGTACGGCAGTGGTTCCCGGCCAGCGGTTCCAGTTCCATCCATCATGGCTAAATGCCCGGGCCTCGCCCTCAGGCCCCATGATCTCGAGTTGGCCGTAGTTAATATAACGGCCGTAGCGGTTGGCATTGGCATAGCTTTCGTGGCTGACCAGATAACGGCTAAAGCCGCGCACTGCCGCCACCCAGTCAGAACGCCGCTGAATCGTCATGCTGGCAAGGTTCATGACCCAGTTGCCCTGCGGCGCGACCCCAGACTCCATTCCTTGCTGCACCAGATAGCGGCCGAACGCATCATCTTTGCCCGCCATCCGCAAATAGGCAGCCGCCATATCCGGATCAATAGCCTGAGTGCCATCTGGCGAACCGGCCATGGCCATGTGCTGGAACGGCACCAGCTCGATAGATTGCTCTCCGTCGGGGTGACGGCCGGTAACAGACATCAGGGTCAACTGGTCATTACTGTAGATTTCTGTCATCGCGACAGCATGCTTGACGGTTTGGTGCGCCTGTGGCGACACGGCGTAAGGCGTACCCGCCAGCGCTTCAATCACAGGCGTGAGCCCTTTCAAGGCTCCTTTGGCATAGGCTGGATAATGCTGGGCATGGTGGAAGACCGAACCGTCAGCCTTGAATCCCCCACCCAGCCCGTCAGAGTGGCTGATAGACTGGGATAACCAGAAACTGAACTGGGACAGCCAGGCCCGGCGCTGCTGCTGATCCGGCTGCATCAGCACGCTGTATAGCATACCTCGTAGCTGGGTATTCATAATATCGACATTGAAATTGGTCATCTCTTCTACCGGACGGTAGATACGCCCTGTGCCTGAATACCATGCCATCATATCGCTGACTTCCTGCGCCAGGCCTTCCCTCGCCAAGAGATCCCTGCTGAGGTAATGGGCTTGGAACAAGGCCCTGAGGGTATACCCCATGTGGTGGGCAGTACCCAATCCACTGCCCGCGGTATAGCCCTGCGTAATCGCATATCGCGTCAGATCCAGATACATCTTTTCAAAAGTACGCCGTTCATCAGCGGCCAAATCACCTCGCAGCACCTGCGCCAGCTCCAGCATATATTCGCCATATTCCCTGAGCAGCTTGACGCCGAACACGGTGTCGAACCCTTCTTGGTTCAGCAGCCCCTTGTTGACTCCCTTGTCGATGAACGTTTTGAGTCGGTTGCTATTATCCATTGGCAGGCCGGTTATTACTCCATTGTGTTCAGCAAGCTGGTAACTGTCGTAACGCGATTTGAGCGCAAGTCGCTGCGTTGGGGACAGTACCTTGTCCTCGGCCGCAATGAATCCATCCAAGGTCTTTTCGATCCCCGTAATCTCCGGATCAGCACCTGCAGAATCCGCCTCCTGACCACTAGTATGCAGCTGGAGGAATTGGGAATAGCGGTACAATGCCAGCCAATGGCGGTTCGGCGCTACATCCGCTGCCATATTGACGTATGGCACAACGGCATCCCTGGTCGGCCAGCGAGGGTCAACTGGAATGCTGGTCATCAGCTGATCAAGGTAGATCTTGCCTGATCCCCCCGCGTGCATCGTCTCGATGACCATCTGATCCATCGACTCGCTCGGCTGGCCCTGCATATCGGAGAACGGTACCAACAGCTGACGCCATCCCGAAAAGTCCATATTGATATCAAACCAGCTAGCTCGCTGTCCCTCGGCCAGAAAAGAAAAACGCAAGGTCCCTGCCAACGGTGATTCGTTGTAAATCCAAGTCGTAAACGTGCTTTGCGACTGATCGGTATTGTTTGCCACAAACGGCTTGTAACCGATAGGCTGGGTAAACATCAGCGTATTGCCCGGCGAAAACTGCCAGGCCAGACTGTGCTGACCATCTTTTTGCAGCGCATTATCGATAGCTACCAGGCTACCGTCCGATGCCGTCACCGTATCGGGCATACCATGCTCAAAGAAGTACATGAAGCCACCCGGCTGGCGATAGGATTCACTGTCCACCGCTACAGGCTCCGTTGCCAGTGCCTGCCCTTGCAGCCCCATTGCCACCGCCAATACCAACATTTTTACGCCATTATTTTTCATCTTGCTTAATACCATCCCTGATTAAAACGAGTACGTGCCGCGGCCGTAGTACATAGTGGTTTCCTGGCTATCACTCCATAGGTATTGGGCACCGATATGCCAGGAAAAACTGGTGTTGGTTTCCCAAACCAGATCGAGGTGGGTTTCGTAGAAAAAGTCATCGGCCTCACTGACCGGCAGAGTGAAGCTGGCACCACCGCTGGCCAGCCTTGCTGTGGTGGTCAGGTTGTGATCGAGTAGCTCCTGCTGGGCCTTGAGTTTTAGCTGGGTCGCAAACACCCCGACACGGGTATCAAGCCGGTGGGCAAGTTCCAGTCCGATCCCTAGGTTGAAGGTTTCATACTCTTGCTTGTCGTAGGCCAACGCGGCAGGAGAACCCGATGACTTGGTCAGCTCACCGGCTTTGTTGTATTCGCGGACATAATTTTCCTGGTAATCTTCAACCTTGACCAAGGAGTAGTCGGCATAAAGGGACGGCAGAAAAGTCAGCTCGCCGACATAGACCGGAAACTGCCAGTCAAGCAGCAACGCAAAGCTCTGGCTGTTGAATCGCGCGGTCGCTTGTGACTGCCCATCAGCCACCAGACTGTCACCGATAGAACGCTCGGAACGATTACTGTTCCAGCCGGCCAGCCCCTGCGCTGAGAAATACATATCACGCCACTGGTAAGTCCCATAGAGTGCAGCCTGGTAGGTATCGATATCCAGCCGCTGGTTATAGAGCCGGCTTTGGCTATTGATTGACTGCTGACTAAATGCGACCCCGAGGATCGAGTCTTCCGACATCACCCGGTCGTAACCTATGGCTATCCCTGATGAATCAGCGTCATAGCCATCAAAACGGTTGGTCCCTTCACTGGTGACAAACGAGGTTGAGTCCGTTCCAAGATAGGTTACCCACAGTGAGGTACGGGCCGAGTCACCCAAGATATAATCGGAGGTACGCTTGCGCACTGCATTCGCAAAAACATTCTGCGCGGTAGCCACGTTGTAGATACTGGCGCCACTCCGATCGGGGGTTATTTCTCCTGCCAACCTGGCGGCCTCCTCGCTCGTGGTCACCGCGGCAAACAAGTCCAACAGCTCCTGGTTATTGTTTGCCCGTGCCTGCTCTTCCAGCAATTTCAGAACATAAACCTCGGTCGAGTCTGCGCCTCCTGCGGCGGCAAGATCAGCAATGCCGGAAGAGGCTGCCGCCGTGGCAGCGTACGCCAGCCCCATTCCTGTAAAAGCCAACCCCACTATCCCCCGATGTAACCTTCTACCGCGCTCAACAGCCATTCCCTATCCCTCTCAGCTGACACTTATCAAATACCGACATACACATTTTCGCTTCCTTGTTCTGAAGCCACCCTGCTTATGAAAAGCTTCATTATACTTACGAAAACCTTCGTTTAAGTGATCAATGTTTTAATTTTCTTATTTTTAGTTTTCTTTTTGTTTCGTGATGAAGAACACGAAAGAAAATGAAAGCACAAATATAATAGACTCAACTTTTGCTGCCACAAGCAGACGGCCACTGGCCACCTGAGGGTAACTGAATCACTACAACGGAGGTCCCGAGACTCATGTCTGTCGCTAAGGGAATACATCAACGACGTGTTAAACCAATTTATTCTGCCATGCTCGCTTCACTGGCGGGGTTGTCTGCCATGCCGTCAACGGCGATGGCAGATACAGCGGACTTGTATAACCAATTCATCAAGGACGGAACGGTAACGGTTGTACTCCTCAACCACGGCAAGACGACCGAAAAATACTTCCGTGACACGAAAAACGATATTGACGGCATGGATCGGCAATATGAATGGGGACAGTCAGTCGGGTTGTTCTTCCGCTCAGGCAAAGTTCCAACGCTGAGCGACAACGTCACCCTAAGCGCCAACCTGGGCTACAGCTATATGTTCAAGCTGGCGGATTCCTATCCTGGCGGGGTGCACAACTGGAATGCCGGGGAAAAAATCTTTATCAGCGAAGACTGTTTTTGGTCCGGTGGCGAACCGGGAAAAGGCCAGTACAAGTGTAATGAAACCAGTGGATACGGCAAACTACCGGTAGCCAACGTGCAAATGAACTGGGGCAAGGACCGCAGCAAGAGCGGCTTCATGAAGATCGGTGATGGCTTCTACAATACCGGGATGATCACCACAGCTACCGATGATGACGCCCTGCTATCAAGTTACCGCGGCGTGATGGCGCAACAGCATTATAATGGCTATACCTTCGACGGCGCCTATGTCATTGGATTTATGTCGGGTAACGACGATACCATGCGCGATCTAAGCGGAAACGCTAACTACTATGCGCCCGATCCGCTTAACTATGACTACCTGTATACCCTAAGGGTACGCAAGAAGTTCGACGAACCCGGCGGGTATCAGGTTGCTTACGGCGAAGCAAAAGATTACCTGCGCCGCTTCCACTCCAGCGCCTATTACACCTTGGGTATCACGCCTCAGACCAACCTCTTCATGCAGGCGCAGTATTATTACAACCACAAGGCCGGTGATCTGTGGGATCAGGATGTTGAAAAAGGACTGGCATCGTTTGACGAATACGCCTCGGCACTGTCGTATGAGTTTCGACTCAACTATGACGCCTGGCAGCTGTTATATGGCTTTACCAAAATCAATGCCCCGCGTGAAAACGGCAGTGCCAATGGTGCCTTCAGCTATGGGTTTGGTAACGCCAAAGGTTACCTGAAGCTGCCGACAAGCGGCAACTACCACGGCTTCCGCCGAGACGGCGAGGAAGCAATGGTGGTCGGGGCGAAATACGACTTCCGTCACATTGGCCTGCAAGACCTGAATCTGGAGTACCGCTACCACTGGGGTAAGGCGCCAATTCAGAACAAATACAGCGGCGATACCGACTACGGCCGGGAAGAGGAGCATGCTATCACCCTCAACTACTACCCGCGCTCAGGGCTGCTCCGTGGACTGAATGTTAACCTCAAGCAGGCATTCTACCGACCAGACGAAACCCTGGGGCAACTGCAGCCTGGCGATATCAGTGAAAAGGCCGACAAAACGGCTACCAAGCTGATTGTCAGCTACAGCTTCCGTATCTAGCAGTCCAAGACAGGCAGCGGTGTTGCCCCCCATAAAACCGCTGCCTGTGCTCCTGATTGGGTCGGCTATCGCTCGATATCCCAGAGCTTGGGGATCTTGATCGCCGACCTTTGACCCACCTAACAGCTTTCTGCCTGCAATCCCGCTACACTCCGCGCCGTTTATTCCTATATCAACGTATAGATTTATGGCAACCATTAAAGATGTCGCCCAGTTGGCGGGGGTATCCACCGCGACCGTATCACGGGTGATAAACCGCTCAGCTTATGTTGAGCCCGTCACGCTGGAACGGGTCGAGAAAGCAATCAAAAGCCTCAATTACCAACGTGACGCCAGGGCAACCGCCCTTGCCAGCCGCTCAAACAACACGCTCGGCCTGCTGACCGGCAATCTGGCTGATCCCTTCTTTGCGCTTATCGCCAAGCACGTGGAAGAAATTGCCCGCCAGCATGGCTGCCAGCTGGTGGTGGTCAGCGGTGGCCACAATGCCCAGCGGGAAAAGGAAGGACTGGACTTTCTGATCAGCCAAGGCTGCGAGGCCATGGTCGTCCACTCAAAGATGCTCGACGACTCGATGCTACTGAGATACAGCGCCCAGTTACCCGCGATGGTATTGCTCAACCGCACCATTCCTCAAATCGCCAATCGCTCGGTATGGGTCGACAACCGCAAGGGGGCAGCCGAGTCGGTCAGCTATCTCATTGCCCAGGGCCACCGCAGGATAGCCTGTGTCACCAGTGACTTACCGATAGAAGATCGGACGGATCGATTGGAAGGCTATCGGGATGCGATGCAGCAGGCCAACCTAGTCGTAGAACCTAACTGGATCATCAACCAAAACTTCAGTGAGCACGGTGGCGAGCTGGCTGGCGAACAATTACTTAGCCAATGCCCGGAAGTCACTGCGGTTGTTACCTTCAACGATGTGATGGCGGCAGGACTGATGGCCAGCCTGCATTCCCATGGGCTACACGTCCCCAATGATATATCCATTGTCGGCTTCGATGACGTGCTGCTGGCCCGTTACCTCTACCCTCGCCTGTCGACCATGCACAACCCGATCGACGAGATGTCGAGTCACGCGGCCAAGCTGGCACTGAAGCTCAAAGCCACAGGATTGAATCCGCCGAGCGAACACCAATTCGAGGCAACCTTGGTCGAGCGGCAAACCGTTGCAAGCCCTAGGAAAGCCATTCTGCTCGAAAAACTGTGATGAAACTCATATGTACACACCCCATGTAAGCGCTTACATGAAACCAGCATCTAGGTCTCATTTTACGAGCGGGGCCGCTCTTAACATTGTGTCATTGAAACAGACGTGTACTTACTTGAAGAGGACAACACAATGACAAATACAAAGCCTCTGCCATCACTTCCGCTGGCGATAGCCCCTATCGCGGTAATGTTTGGCTTACTGGCAATTGGTTACGGCATGCTAGGACTGCGTATCGAACCACTACTATTAGTTTCAGCCGCGTTTACCGGCTTTATCGCTTACCGCATGGGCTACAACTGGGATGACATCATGGGAGCTATCGTTGAGAAGCTCGCCAAAGCCATGCCAGTTATCCTTATTCTGGTCTCTGTCGGTGGCTTGATTGCCAGCTGGATGATCAGCGGCACCATTCCTTACATGGTGTACTGGGGTTTGAAAGTTATCAGCCCTGAATACATCTTGATTGCCGCCTTCTTTGTCACCAGCATCGTATCGGTGTGTACCGGTACGTCTTGGGGCTCTGCAGGTACTGTGGGTGTGGCGCTAATGGGTGTGGCTGCGGGTTTGGATGTTTCTCTTGCCGCGGCTGCAGGTGCCGTGGTTTCCGGTGCTTACTTTGGCGATAAGATCTCCCCGCTTTCAGATTCAACTAACTTCGCGCCGGTCGTGTCTGGCACCACCCTTTATGAACACATCCAGCACATGCTCTATACCACACTGCCAGGCTTTGTCATTGCCTCAGTGGTGTTCTTTTTCGCCGGTCAGCACGGCGATATCGCCGGTGTCGCCGAGCCGCAAAAAGTCGTTGAGATCTTGGCTGGCCTTGAAAGCCTGTATAACCTGAACATCCTGCTGGTTATTCCACCAGCGATGATCCTATGGGGCGCGTTAACCAAGAAACCAGTGATCCCTCTGATGCTGACCGCATCGGCCATTGCGCTAGGTCTGGGGATGGTTTTCCAAGGTTTTAGCCTACAACAAGGCTTCCAGGCCTATGTCGACGGCTTCAACATCAGCATGTTCAGCGACAACGGTCATGCAGTAGACGCTATCATTCCAGATGTGGCCAAGCTGCTTAACCGCGGTGGCTTGTTCTCGATGATGAGCACTATCCTGTTGGTATTCTGCGCCTTTGCTTTCGCCGGAATCCTTAGCCTGACGGGTGCGCTCAATGTCGTACTGGGCCATTTCCTACACCTGATCCGCACCACGGGCCAATTGATCCTGTCTACCGTTATCGCCACTATCACCGTTGTGTTCACCACTTCCGACGGTAAGCTGGCGCTACTGATTCCGGGTGAACTCTTCCAGAACGCCTACCGCAAGATGGGACTAGATACCAAGAACCTGTCCCGTACTATCGAAGATGCCGGCACCATCATTGAACCACTCGTCCCTTGGACGGCAGCGGGTGTATACATGGCAGGTACCTTGGGCGTCTCGACCTTGGATTACCTACCATGGGCTATCCAGTGTTACACCGGGGTGATCTTCGCCATCATTTACGGCTTCACCGGCTTCGGTATTGCCAAAGCGCCAGTCGCTCAGGCATCAGAACAAAAAGAACAAGCAGCAAACCATTCAGCAGTTGCTGAAGCGAAATAAGGTAACACCATGACAGTAACTTTCGACCAGGTTCATGACCGCCGCTCAACCGGCTCGCTCAAATGGGATTTCATGACCGAAAAGCTGGGTCTAGACTCCGAAGAGCGCCTACCAATGTGGGTATCGGATTACGATTTCCAAGCGCCACCGGCGGTACTGGAAGCGCTTAACCAGCGCATTGGACATGGCATCTTTGGTTATGCCGAGCGCAACAACGACTATTACCAGGCGATCATCAACTGGTATCAGCAACAACACGGGATCAAGATAGATCAAAGTTGGATCACCACTGTACACGGTGTTCTACCCGGCCTGTCGATGCTGATCCAGATGCTGACGCAATCTGGCGACAAGGTGGTGATGCAGACCCCGGGTTACGGCTCGTTCCGCAAGATCACCGAGCTGAACGATCGTGAAATTGTTGCCAACCCGTTGGTCAATGACAACGGCGAGTACCGGATGGATCTCAACCACCTTGAGCAATGCTTTACACAAGGCTGTAAGGTGATGATCTTCTGTAACCCGCACAACCCTGTGGGCAAAGCCTGGTCGCAAGAGGAAATCCTGGCGCTGGCCGAGTTGTGTGAGCGTTATCAGGTATGGCTGCTCAGCGACGAGATCTGGGGGGACTTGGCCATGCCTGGGCATCAGTACCACTCTGCGCTGTCGTTACCTGAGCGTTTGCAGCAGCGCCTTGTTGTTGCCACCGCGGCCAGTAAGACCTTTGGCCTGTCGTCACTGCGGATCTCCAATTTCCTGATCCCGAACAGTGAACTGAAAGCCGCGTTTGTCCGCCGGCTTGATGCCCATGGCATGGATGTGTACAACAGCCTGGCAATGTGTGCCGCAACGGCTGCATATCAGACTTCAAGCGATTGGCTCAATGCGCTTAAGCTCTACCTGCAGGGCAATATCGATATACTGGCGACTTTTCTTGAAAAAGAACTCCCAGCCCTTCGTTTCCAGCCACCGCAGGCCGGCTATTTAGCGTGGGTAGATTGCCGTGGATTAGGGCTTGGTGATGATGTTCTCGAGAAGAAATTGGTTAACGCAGGCATAGTGCCAAGTATGGGGATTGCCTTCGGTACTGAAGGTTCAGGCTATATCCGCTTGAATTTGGGCTGTCCGCGAGAGACCTTGCTTGAGGCTTGCCAGCGTATGAGAACTGCACTCACGAACTAAATTTCTCATTCCGGAAAATAAAAGGATCTGACCATGTCAGATCCTTTTGGTTTTTAAACCACGCAAATCTCCCTGTCGGGTGAAAGTGCTGGCGAAACAGCTAAGCATATTGCTATATGGCACAAACGCTGTATAAAGACTTAACAAGTGCATTTATGAACAACATCACTTACTTAAGCGGAAATTAAGGAGATATATGGCCGTTCTAGACATTCTCACTGCACCGGATCCTCGGCTGAAGGTTCAAGCTGAGCAAGTACAGAATACAGAATCCGTGCAGCCCCTAATCGATGACATGCTGGAAACCCTCTACGCTACCGACAATGGCATTGGCTTAGCGGCAACACAGGTTGGTCGAAAAGAAGCGATCGTCATTATCGACTTATCAGAAAACCGAAATGAGCCACTTATTCTAGTAAACCCAAAAGTCGTCTCTGGTACTGGTAAAGCCTCGGGGCAGGAAGGCTGCTTGTCTGTACCCGGCTATTATGCGGATGTTGAGCGTTTTACTTCCGTTGTTGTCTCAGCCCAGAATCGCCATGGCCATCCGATTACAATTGAAAGTGACGACTTCCTGGCTATAGTGATGCAACATGAAATCGACCACCTGTCAGGTAACTTATTTATCGATTACCTTTCCCCCCTCAAACGCCAAATCGCGATGAAGAAAGTTAAAAAACACTTAAAAACACAACTTTGATTGTCAAAAACGGACAGTGGAAGTGGCGACTCCCTGCTACTTCCACCTCAAGTTTCCTTCAGGGCTTTATAAGCTTTCTTTATTTTGACGGCGGCGCCAACCGGAAAAACCGAGCATTCCCATACCGAAAATAGCCAGTGATGATGGCTCGGGAATATCAACGACGGGATCATCACCACTGTCAAACTCAATGAAACCATTAAACGTAGGATCGTGTATTTCACCACGTTGAATGAAAGAATCCACCACGACAGATCCTTCAATTGGCGTCGCATTCGTCAGGGCCGCTAATGGAGCCAATAAACTACCATTGAGCTGTTTGGTTAAATCAATCGTTTGAGCTTCATAAAAGTTCCAGATAATGAGCTCTCTGGTTTGATCATTGACAATATTGCCCACAGCATTAGCCGAGAATGTCGTATCCGTAATTGTTGTACCGCCAACATTCATGACAATTGCTGACGGAGTTTGCGAATTAAAATTGACATCGTACTGCTGAATGAAACTGTTTCCAAAGAAGTCAATGGCTTGAAAATCAAACACCGCCACATCACTGCCTAAACTATTATTGACGTCGAAGGATGCCGGGCCGCAACATGACAAGGGAGTCGTCAGTATAGAATTAGCCGTCAGGTTTTGCAGATAACTCGAAAAACTGGTTAATTCATTTTGAATATCAACCAAGTCGTAAGCAGTGATATTATTGGTAAGAGCCCCGCCCCCATTGAGATTGATGATGCCATTATTGGTCCCGCCGATGGCAGCACCATAGCCATTATTGATATTTACAGTAGCATTGTTATTACCACCGATGATCATAGCATCTTCAGGCCCCGTAGCTGTCGGTAAATGAATACCGTAATTCGAGGTTGTTCCGTTGATATCCCCCATTACAATGGCTTTACCTTCAACTTCACTGTCTGAGTCTAAATCCCCAAATACAATCAAGTTATATTCATTTAATATATCAATTGCCGTCGCGTTAACCGAAAGCGATGTCAGTGAAATGAATATTAGCGGTATACATTGATTCCATACTCTCATTGTGCGCTCCATTGTATGCTTATACCTTAGAAAGCTTATATGGGTTCCCCACTTTTTCAAACTGACAAGACTATAAATTAGCCTTTCTAAATTTACCCTGTTAAAACTTGAAGACATAGCCTCATATTATGTCTTAAAAATCAGACAATAATTCCTTGAGCTAGTTTTAGCTTTTATTCACCATTGCTTTTGAAATTATTCATTCGCGGTTTATATTATTTTCTCACTACATGACAGATACAATTAACAGAAATCTTCTTTGTTGCAGCAGTAACACTAAACTAAGCCAGCTTCTATGACATTTTTTGCTATATCTATAAATAGCATTTATCGTTAAGCCAGTTATCCTAAGCTGTTAACTCACTCACCGCCAAGCCAAACAAGAAAAGCCCGTGAGAATAGTGAACAATGTGAAAGTGCGATAGCTCTCAGAAATGCCCCGTCAAATAAAGTAGCATAGCAAACCTAATATCAGCTGCCTGTAAGGCACTTGGCAGTACTAGAAACCGAGAAACAACAATGCAAAAAGTTAATGATTTTGATATCAAATTGCTTCACCTTTTTATTACCATTGTCGAATCAGGCGGCTTTTCTGCAGCGCAATTTAAACTAAACATGCATCAGTCCACCATCAGTACCAAGATGAATGACTTAGAAACACGGCTAGGCATGACCCTGTGCCATCGTGGTCGAAGAGGGTTCAGGCTAACCAGTGACGGACAAAAGATTTACCAGTACAGTAAAGAGCTCTTTAAGGATATCGCCCGATTTGAATGCCGACTCGATAGTATCCGCAATGTTTCTCATGGCCATATCCACCTAGCCCTCACCGACAATTTGGCCACCAACCCGCAGTGCAGAATTCAGCAGGCTATCCGTCACTTTTGTAACGACTTCCCTAGAGTCACCATCGATACCGATATCCGGGATTCCTACCAAATAGAGATGATGCTGCTGGAAGGAAAAATTGAGCTGGGGATCACCTCATCAGAAACACCAAAAGATGGCCTGAACTACACTTTTTTATTCAATGAAAAACAATGTCTCTACTGCTCGGCTGAGCACCCCATCCTGAACCTCGCCCGAGAGGTTCAGGTCGAGGATTTGCTTAAATACCCTATCGTCGAGCGCGGTCTGGCGCATAAAATCACCCCGCTCAGCGAAGCCAAGGATTTGATGCACCTCGCCAGCAGTACCAATATGGAGGCAACGGCACACCTGATCTTATCTGGTAACTTTGTCGGCTACCTACCCGATCACTATGCCTTTATCTGGGAGCAGCGCGGTGAAATGGTCAAAGTCAACGCACCTTCGCTCGAATACCTTGCGGATTTCCATCTAACCACCCTAGATTCAAAAGAACAGTCTCTCGCTGCAGCCCAACTGATGAATGCGATTGTCAACGTTCATCATAATCAGGATAAAGACTTACACACAGCCTAACACCTTATTACTTATAACTTATCAGCGGGATAAAACTTCTTATCCCGCCGATTTGATTTCACTATTTTCAATACATCGAATATAGGCAAAGTAACCATCTTAACCCCGCTATTTATTATCCCACTCAAAAAGCGCTAAATATTTACAAATAAAATCATACCCACCTGATATGCAGCCATAAAAGCCATTTTTATTTATTCAGGCGGGTTTATTACAAAGGTAAATCAATGAGCGTTTATCCATGCATTAATATTCGATTAAATACGATCACCCAAAATGCGCAACATATGGTAGCTACCTGTAAAAGCCATGGCATTTCCCCTGCAGGCGTGACCAAACTCGCCTGCGCCTATCCGGAAGTCGGACAGGCCATCATCAACGGTGGTATTCACCTACTGGCTGATTCCCGTATTGCCAACCTCAAAAAGCTGCAACAACTTGATGCCGAAAAGATGTTACTCCGGTTACCGGCAATCAGCGAAGCCTGTGAGGTTGTCCGCTATGCAGATATTTCCCTGAACTCTGAGCTGGCAACCTTGCAAGCCCTTTCCGCTGAGGCCGTCAAACAACACCGGCAGCATCAAGTCATTCTTATGCATGATTTGGGCGATCTTCGTGAAGGCGCATTCTTTGAGGAGGAGACGTTGGCTCTTGCCCGTCTGGCCATCACCCTGCCGGGCATCGAACTGGTTGGTCTTGGTACCAACCTAGCGTGCTATGGCGGTGTCGAGCCCAGTAGCGAAAACCAGAGTAGCTTGCTCACCATTGCCGCAAAGATAGAAACCGAAAACCAGATTAAGCTGAAGTATGTAACGGGTGCCAGCTCGGCCGGACTGAATATCATGCAACGCGGAGAGCTCCCTCGCGGGGTCAATCAGCTGAGATTGGGGGCCTCTCTGCTAATGGGGATCGGGCTTAATGATGATCCAGTTCCCAATACCCGCCAGGACACTTTTGATCTGTCAGTAGAAATTATCGAAATAAAGGTCAAACCCTCGTTACCAGCCAACTCCACAGCATTGGATGCCTTTGGCAATAAACCTCAATTTATTGACCGCGGGCTCCGCAAACGCGCCATCTGTGCCATTGGCAAACAAGATGTCGATATCAATCAAATCACCCCGCAAGACAGCAGCATCCTTGTCATTGGCGGTAGCAGTGATCACTTGATCCTGGACATCAGTGACAGCGACATCAACTACCGGGTTGGTAGCTTGGTTACATTCAACCTGTCATACAGCGGTGTCTTGCAGTGTATGACCTCCGAATACGTTAACAAGCATTTTATCTAGTTTCGCCTTCTACACAGAGCGGGCCGTACATGCCCGCTTTTACACGCCGCCATGTAATTTACAGCTTTCCTTTACTGTTCTTTGTTATCCCCGTTCATTTCCTTATCCATCATATTGTGCGTGTAATTTCCCGGCAGCCTATTCACCGCTTAAATATATATTCTCGAACACAGGACTCTTTTTATTCGTCACGTTAAATTATGCTGAAACAGAAAAACCACCAGCAATATTAATTACTGGTGGTTTTGCTATTACCTTAATCCTAATTAATTACATCATTGCGCCAATGCTTAAAGTGGCCATGATGAGCACAGTCAGCATACCGATAAGCGGAGCGACCCATTTAAGCCAGCGGACGTACGGCACGCGCGCAATGGCCAGTCCCCCCATCAGTACTGCTGACGTTGGTGTCACCATATTCACCAAACCGGATGCAGATTGGTAAGCCGTCACGACCAAATCACGGCCTACACCGGCAAAGTCAGCAAGAGGTGCCATAATCGGCATGGTCAATACGGCCAAGCCTGAGGAAGAAGGAACGACGAACGACAATAACACCTCAAGCCAATACATAACGTTGATGAAAACGATAGAAGACAGGCCCGTAACGGCGTGCTCGGCATAGTTCAATACGGTATCGGTGATCATTCCGCGGTCCATGATGACGACAATACCTCGGGCAATACCGATGATCAGGGCTACGCCCAACAAATCACGGGCACCGTTGATGAAACTGGATGTTAACTCCTCTTCGCTCATACGGGCGACTAAGCCAATGATGATGGTGGCAGCCAGGAACATGGCAGAAATTTCGGCCATCCACCACCCAGCCATAGCCACGCCGTAGATCATGATTCCGAACGATGCGGCAAATAGCGCCAGAATGATTTTGCGCGTTGTGGTAAATTCCAGCAGTTCATCAGACTGATTACCAAGGAAGAAGGCTTTGTTTTCTTCGTATTTGTCATAAACGATAGACTTGGTCTTGTCTTCACGAACCATTTTGGCATAGCGCATGACATAACCGACACAGATCACCCAACCAATCAGCAATATCGCAAAACGTGGTTCGATCCCATCTGTAAATGGGATGCTCGCAGCATTGGAGGCAATGACGGTGGCGAATGGGTTAATGGTTGAGCCAAGACTACCGATCCCGGCGCCTAGCTGCACGGTTGCCGCTGCGACCAAAGGGTCAAAGCGTGCTAGCATCATGACAGGAACAAGCAATGTATAGAAGGGAATGGTCTCTTCGGCCATACCGTAAATCGTCCCCCCTGCAGCGAACATCGCCATCAAGATGGGGATCATCAGCTCTTCCCGCCCTTTGAACCGTGCGGTTACACGCGCAATACCGGCATCAATCGCCCCCGTTTTGGTCACCAAGCCGAGGAAGCCACCGATCACCAGAATGAACAGGGCAACGTCGATCGCTGCCGCCTCATAGCTGTTGTGGTCATAAAAACCGTCTATCGGTGCCAGCAGGATATCCACGAAACCCTGCGGGTTGCTGTCTATGGGTTGGTAAGTACCACTTATAGGTACTTCTCTACCAAGCTCCTCATTCATCACGCGCTCATACTGACCTGCAGGAACTATCCAAGTCAGCAATGCTACAAACGCAATAAGGGCAAAAAGAATGGTGTAGGCTGAAGGAAATTTGAAGTTAGCAAAAAAGCCAGTTTTCTCTTCTTTTGTCGCGGTTTGGGTCGTCATTATTATCTCCTTGTCTTGCTACTGTCGCCAGTAGAAAACGGTCACTCTATGTACCAAACACTGAATAGAAATCGTTATTGGGAAAAAGAATTCATAGCATTATTCAAAGTTGTCTTTTATTAATACGTCACCATCCAAAATCATTGTTTTTCCTTTGGCAATTACGGAATGAATCGAGAAGTCATCATTAAAAATGCAGATATCTGCATCACAACCTAATTCAACTCGACCTTTATTTATTCCTAATGTATCGGCAACGTTAGCTGTCATCATTGCAATAGCCTGCTCTGGTTCAATACCTACATTGATTAGTTTCGGTAAAAATTCCAGGTTGCTATCACAGCTTGCCGCAACAATACCGGTAAGCTCGCCTTGCTCATTAAATTCCGGCAGGCTGCCATTGCCATCTGAGCTGGTGGTAATTCGGTCTGCAGCGACTCCAGATTCGAGGGCATGTTTTATCATCTGCTCTTGATCAGCAAAATTGCCAGGCGCAGACGTAATATCGATTTTCCCGCCTTTCAGGGCAAAGCCAATCGCTTCGTCAAACAACCCTGAATTGCGCTCGAGGTGGGTCGGCGAGAAATGCTTGATCGGTATCCCCATATCGAGGAGCTCATTGATCTTGTCAAATGCGTTGGGCAGATCGCCCATATGAATATGCAGTACACCTCGCTTGCCAGATAGCATCCCGGCAACCCTGATATCTGAGGTAATGCGAGCCAGTTCCTGTGTTGTTGGGAAAGAACAGCGGTGATCAGCCAAAGCGATTTTTACACCCAGAACAGACGGAATAAAGGCAATATCATCCCGAATCGCCCCGGTAATGGTCTTGGTTGGGACCTCGTAGGAGCCGGTATACATGTAAGCAGTCATGCCACTTTCCGTCAGTGCGGCGGCTTTGGCATACAAATCTCGAGGCGAGCGCGAGATACCATCGGTTCCCAGCACACCGATAACCGTGGTAGTGCCGGCCTGCAGCAGTTTTTTAAGGCTAACCTGCGGCACTCGGCTGCCAAAACCGGACTCTCCGCCACCGCCGATAAGGTGAACATGTTGATCAATCAATCCCGGCGTGGCGATTTTCCCGCAGCAATCAATCGTCGTGAGACTCGGCAGCCCGCAGACATTTAGGTCGGGCTCAATGGCGAGTATCTTTCCTTGTCCGATTAAAATATCGGTCTTGCCGACTTTATTGGGATTATAGAGATTCGTATTTTTCAGTAGGGTAAACATGATTCCTCTTCCTTTGGGATCGGTGATTTTTGATAACCGGACATATCAGACGGTCAAAAGGAACAAGCAAATAGAAGCGAGGCTTGGGTTATGGTTCTGCATATAAAGTACCTGCTGTCCTACCTTTGCTTGTTGGTTGTCGACATTGAACGCCTATTAGAGCAAAAGATAAATAGCGAGGTTGGGATAGTTACTTTGCGTGAAATCGATGTATTGAAAGCAAGAGGTAATATAATCATTTATATCATTAACTTACAAAGCAAACATTACTCTTAACCCTAGCTGTGTTAGACTCCCCGCAAGCAAGCACATTAGTGCTTGCTCGTTTTTATCGAACATATCGAGGCCCGATTTGAAATATTTTTCTCTTGTATTCATGCTAATAGCAGCACCTAGCTATGCGCAATCCCTGTGCCAACCCAATGAGGACTATATTACGGGTTGTGAGCTTCGAAATGGAAAAACCGTGAGCTTTTGCACCGGCAGCGAGGGGCTGACTGTTTACCGTTATGGCCGTGCCGGACAGGTGGAGCTTGCCGTCACTGAGCCTGAAGCCGGTACGATGCAGTTGAGCGGTGAGTCTTATTCTCGAGGTGCCGCATCCGAATACCAGGCAATGAACGGCAAATACCACTATAGCTTTACCGACGCAATATACGGCAACAATGATGCAAGCTACTTGATGCTAGAACTGGAGCATCGTGGCTACGAGGTACCTTGGCTGAATGAAAATAGCTTGTCACATCATACGATCAACAAGTCGTTAACCGTATCGCATGAAAACAAAGGAGAACTCACCTCTCTTTTGTGTCACGACGACAGCCATTTTTATGGTATGCCTCATAATGAGGGCCAATATATCCATATCATGAGAGAGGTGAGCAATAAGTACCATACTCAATGGCCGGAATCGATTTCCCAGTGCCAGGCCGACACCCGTTCTTGTGTCGCTATCTATGAAGATTTCAAACAGGAGTTCGCTTTGGTGTATTTTCTACCGGTTGAAAGCAGTGAATATATCAACCACAAGGCCTATTTGATCAAATCGGCTACGGGCGCAATGGCTGAAATCTCCCTCTCCCTCTTTACCACCGAAGCTATAGTTCACTCACTCGCTAACGCATTTCACCTAACGGTTGACGGCCAGCAGACGGTTGTTTCACTTGAACCTGCCAAGTAGGTGAGCGGCCCCTACCTTA
Source organism: Photobacterium gaetbulicola Gung47 (assembly GCA_000940995.1). Lineage (NCBI taxonomy): Bacteria > Pseudomonadati > Pseudomonadota > Gammaproteobacteria > Vibrionales > Vibrionaceae > Photobacterium > Photobacterium gaetbulicola. Next base: position 1,892,182 of record CP005974.1, on the reverse strand, counting down.
GATAACTGAATATGTGTCGCCAGCTGGCACTGAATCAGCTCGCTCGCTTTGCAACCTGCATAGCAGAAGCCAATATGTTATTCTCAGTAAACGATAATCAATTTCACTAACAATTTGGGATAACCTGCCGTGCTTTCTTACTGTTTTGTCGGTTTCAGCATTGAACAAGGCCATACTGAATCCCCCTTAAAGAACGCGTTTCATGACTAAAACACAATTTTTTGCGCACTTTCTGCGTATGAATCGCAAGTCATACATACTGGCGATTTTTTTCATTTTTCTCGTTAACTGGCTCCAAGTCGAAATCCCCCGTTATATCCAGTTGGCCATTGATCTTATCGACAACGGCTCACCAGATGGCCACCAGCAGCTGACAACCTATGTGAGCATCGTGGTATTCATGGCTATTGCCATGGTTGTGGTTCGCATTTGGTCACGCATGTACGCACTTAATCCTGGCCGCGTTACAGAGGCAGCCCTCAAGAATATACTGCTGCACAAGTTGACCCGCTTACCCAATAACTTTCATAGCCAATTTGCATCAGGAAAGCTCATCTCGATCATCAATAATGATTTAGGTGGCGTCCGCCTGCTGTTTGGCCTTGGCTTCCTGCAATTTTTCAATGTCTTACTTGCGCTATCTCTCACACCTCTCTGGATGTGGCGCATTTCACCCGAGCTGACACTTTACTCCGTGATTCCTATCATCATCGCTTTTGTGATTTTCCGTATCGGCTTTAAACAAATGAAAACACTGCATATGGAACATATGCGCCGGTTGCAGAACCTCTCTGCCCAGCTGATGGGTTACTTGTCCGGGATCGATCTTATTAAGAGCGAGCAGATGTCTCCGTGGGTAAAAGACGAAGTCGAAAAGCTTAACCAACAACTGCTTCACTGCCGGATGCAGATCACCCGTATTCAGGTGTTTTTTATGCCTGTGCTGGATTACGCCAACAACCTCATGAAGATTGTTATCCTCGGACTTGGCGGTTATATGCTGATGAGCCAGCAGCTCACTTTAGGCGAGATAACGGCTTTTCTCAGCTATTCTGTCTTACTGGCTATGCCGCTGATGCAACTAGGGCGAATTGCGACCATCTATCAGCGCGGCATGGTTGGGATCGAAAGCGTGCAAACTATCCTCAATGCTGAGATCCCAGAGCAAGATGCAACGTCTCTGACGCACAATGAGCTTGATGCCTTACAGGCAGAAACGTTATCAGTACGAAACCTGAGTTTCAGCTACCCGGGTGACGAGGCTTTAGTTCTGGATAACGTCAGTTTCGATATCCCCCCGGGTAAAAAAATCGGTGTTCTCGGCAGCATCGGGGCAGGAAAAACCACTCTGGTCAACTGCCTCAATCACCATCTGGATGTACCGGCAGGCAGCGTTTTCCTCGGCGATAAAGACATCACCACTTTTGCCCGCTCCGACCTGCGCCGCTATATCAAAACGGTCACACAAGACCCGTATCTATTCTCGGCAACGGTAGAGGATAACATTCGCTTCGGCAGCCACGCCCCGGACATTGCGAAAACTCAAGTCGATGAAGTGTTGTCACTTAGCCAACTTTCTGGTGATGTTGGCCGTTTTGAGAACGGCGATCAAACCTTGGTCGGCGAAAAAGGGATCATGCTCTCCGGTGGCCAGAAACAACGTTTGAGCATTGCCCGAGCCCTGCTTGAGCCAAGTGATTTGATCATCTTGGACAATGTCTTGTCTGCGGTTGATTACGAGACAGAACGCAAGATTCTGGAAGGCTTGTTTGACCGTTTGCAGAATCAATCCGTCCTCGTCGTCTCCCATCGCGTTAACGCCCTCGAATATATGGATGAAATCATTGTTCTCAGTGAAGGAAAGGTGATTGCCAAAGGTGATCACACTACCCTGCTCCAAACTTGCCCTTACTATTTTGATACCTGGAAACTGCAACAGAGCGAAGCGGAGGCAGCAGCATGTTAAAGGGCATTGATGTTAAATACCTAAAGCACTTTTTTAAATTTGCCAAGAAATACAAAGGCTCTGCCATCCTGGGTATTTCCATGTTGCCGCTCACCATTGCAACCAGTTTGCTGTTCCCATGGCTGATTATCCAGGTGATTGATACTCACCTATCGCAGGAAAACACCAACGGCATGTGGCTATATATCATGGCCCTTGTTGGGGTTTTGATTGTCGACTACATTGTTGATACCACCTATTCTTACAACCTGCGCAAAACAGGCCAGTACACTATTACGGATATGCGTTCAGTGCTTGTTGACCGCGTATTGAGACTACCCCGCAGCTATTTTGATAACACACCAAACGGCGTGACGCTTTCTCGACTTACCAGTGATCTTGAAACCATTGGCGAGACATTCATCCAATCCGTTGTTGGGCTGGTTCGAGATAGCCTCAATACCATTGCTTTATTAGTGATGATGCTCTTTATCGACTGGCAACTGACACTGATTGTCTTGGTTATCATGCCACCGGTGATGTACCTGACGATGTATGTTCGCAACCGCCTGCGGGAACTGCACTTGACCACCCGTTCTTCATTGGCCCGTGGTATCGGCTATTTGCAGGAAGTGATCTTAGGCGTTAAAACCGTTCAGCTATACCGTGCTGAAGAAGCAGTCGAGCAAAAATACAAAGGCTATACCGATGAGTTTTTAAAAGCGCAGAAGAAGGTCAATAAATACGATGCCGTATTGTTTTCCTTCATCTCCGGTATTACCTCTATCACCGTAGCACTGATGATTTGGTACGGTTCTGGGCAAGTCTTGGAGGCGTCACTGACTTTGGGTGTGCTGATTGCGTTTATCAACACATTGGAGAAAGTGTTTGTACCTATCCGAGATTTCACCTCGCAAATTGCCTCGATCCAAAGCTCATTTGCTGCGTTCGACCATATAGAAGAACTATTCGTCGAGCCAATCGAAGAGGAAGGCCGTGATTTGCAGCCGACACACAAAGTGGAACAACAGCTTAAAAAGTTTGTCAGCCTTGAGTTCAGAAATGTCAGCTTCCGATACAAAGATGACGCCCCTTACGTGCTGAAAAACGTGTCCTTTATTTTGGAAAAAGGCCATCAGATCGCGCTGGTTGGCTCAACCGGCTCAGGCAAGTCAACGATTATGCGCCTGATCTCGAAAACCTATCAAGATTACGAGGGCAGCATCCTACTAAATGGCATTGAGCTTTCTGAAGTTGCCATTGAAGATTGTGCCCATCTATTTTCATTGATGATGCAGGATGTCCACTTGTTTGAAGAAACCATTCACTTCAATATTGCCTTGGGCAAAACAGGCATCTCACGCGAGCAGGTTGAGCAGGCATCGCGTTATGTTTACGCCAATAGCTTTATCGAGCAACTGCCACAAGGCTATGACTTCCCGTTAGATAAAAACGGCGCTAACCTTTCCGTTGGCCAAACCCAGTTAATCTCCTTTGCCCGTGCAGTGGCACAAGGCGGACAAGTCATGATGCTCGATGAAGCCACCAGCTCAGTTGATTCCATCACCGAAGACCTGATCCAAAAAGCCATGCAGCGCTTGTTCAAAGAAAAGACCGTTATCGCAATCGCCCACCGCCTTAGCACAGTGCGCCACTCGGATATGATCCTGGTTCTGGAAAAAGGCGAGATTGTCGAGCGGGGGAACCACCAAGAACTGGTTGCCCAAAATGGTATTTACGCAGGATTGCTCAATGAGTCGACGTTGCAGTCTTCAGCTCCAGAGCTAAATTAACAAATAAGTAACAGACTCAAAAACACAAATCAGGTGGCACCGTAGATACCACCTGATTTGTCAGTTGCGTGCATAAGTTATTTTACTTGCGCTTTATTGCATTACTGAGCGCCTAGGTTTTTAGCTGGTTGATGCATCATCTAATACCAATTTGGATAACAAACTGGCTATAGTGAGAGTAGACCCTGTCGGTATTATTGATTTACAAAAGAGGATTAAAACAAACTAAAGAAAAGCACCGAGAAGCTGTACAATACGCGAGTTGCGAGGTCGCAGCATGGGATACTCACTCACAGAAACCCTCAAAGTAGCCACTTATGTCTAAAGACTTTGATTTCACCACAGAATACACCATCGACAAGGCCTTTTTAGCAGAATGTTATGATCAAACTAGCCGTCCTGCTGTATTTCCACAAGCCTATTTAAAAGGAATACTTTTTCTTCTCTTTGGGGTGGTTTTAGTAAAATTTGAACTGCTACCCAGTGGTTACGTTGGTTGGTTCTTTATTGTTTTGAGTATTATTGAGGCGCTTAGTGTTTATTTTAAGAGAACCTGGTGGTTGTGGCGACAAACTCTCAGCATGAGCTCTGGCAGCAAAGTGGTATTTCACGTTGACATCTAACGATGTGAGTTATAAAAGCGGTAAAAACACCCGTAACATCGCCTGGAGTGAAATCGACCAACTTCAACAAAGCGATTTAGGTTTTATCCTTCATATGGGTAAACAGCGCCAATATGTCAGTAAGTCTTGCTTAAATGATGAAGTGATCGCGTTCATGGTAGAGCAGCACGCTGTATCAAAAATGAACTAACGTCAGCATTTTTTACCGCATATTGATCGTATATAGGTTCATGCTTCTGCAGTAATGTGTATGAGTAAGTTAGTAATATTGACTGCTGTTAACACTTTCCAATGAATTAATTTGACCAAAATTTGAGAGCTCTAGTACTGTTTAATGAACACATAACAAAAAAGTAGGCGCTAATCGTGGACGGAAATACACTGTTTCATTACACCTCAACAGACGGACTCTTTGGCGTTATGCTCAACAAAGAGATATGGTTTACCGATTACCAGTTTCTAAACGACAAAGGGGAATTCAAAAAAGCGTTACATGCCCTGACCGGGCGGCTGCGTGACTCGGAGTACACCGCATGCAGTAAGATCTTGGAAATGCTCCTGCACCAAATCGAAACCCAGCACTCCATGTGTGTCTGCTCATTTTCCGGTACCAGCGATTCTTTAACTCAATGGCGCTTTTATGGTGATGATTGCCGCGGCAGCTGTATCGGTTTTCGGTCCGATGTACTGAAAAACAACACCAGTGATAGTCCCTCACTAACCTGTTCTGCTCACTACTTTAGCGGAACGCTGATGCTGAGTGAGACATTCAAGTGTAGCTATGACCCACTACATAACTATATTGAGGAAACCATTTTCCTGTTCAAAGAGCTGTTTGATTATTTGAACGCCATTGACATGCAGCATCAACATGAGCAGCAAAGTGTCCTGGAAACCTTGGCGCCACATTACAAGTCCTCGCTCTTTTCCTTGCTCAAAACCCTGTTTGCCTGGAAACATCATGACTTTATTAACGAAGATGAATCACGCGCCATTGCGCTGGTTCCGCTGAACGAACTGAGCTATCGCGTGAACCGTAACCTTATCACGCCATATTACAAACGTACCTTGGAAGATGTCTTTTCTATGGAGTCGATAAAAGTCATCATTCTCGGGGCAAAATCCGACAAAAGAAACTCACTGGCTATCTCTAGCTTAACGTCACAATACGGCGAGCAAGCTCTGTTGTGGGGAGCCAACGCCAGAGAGCTATCAGAAACAAGGCCTGAAACCTATGAGGATGTCGGGCAATGTGCCAGGCATAAAACGCAATATAATTAAACTCACATTACCCCGCCCGTACTAAAAAGGCCCCTCACTAAGAGGCCCTGCTTGTCGTTAAATCAATCAGCATAACTGATGTTCAAGATCACTGATTGAATGAGGTCGCTATTCACTACGCTCAAGCAACACCATCACTTCCGCATGCTCCGTATGAGGAAACATATCAAACCACTGCAGCCGCTGAGCCTCATACAGATGCAAATCCATTAAGTCCTTTTTAAGTGTTTCTGGGTTGCAGCTGGAATAGATAATATATTTGGGTGCCAATGCGAGAAGTTGCTCGGTTAATGCCTGTCCTAGCCCGCGGCGTGGCGGATTAACCAACACCAGCTCAGGTGCACGGTCTTGCAACTGGGAGAAATGAGCAGAGTCCAACGCATCAAACTCCAGGTTAGTGATCCCCAACGTCGCTGCTGAAAACTTGGCACTGGCAATCGCCTCAGGCTCAATTTCAATACCAACAACCCGTTCGACATCCTTTGCACAATGCAAGGCAAAGCCGCCCACGCCGCAAAACAAATCCCACATCGAGCTCGGTGCTAACTCTCTGACCCAGTCACGTGCTGCCGCATATAGTTGCTCAGCAACCTGCGGGTTGGTCTGAAAGAAACTCTTTGGTCGAATCACCATGGGGACACCACTGAACTGCTCGACCAGATGCTGAGCGTCGGTGAGGAAAATCTCTTCTTCCCCTTCCAAACGCGCCATATGGATAGGCTGCAGGTTCACCGAAACCACCTTCACTTGCGGCCAATCGCCAAGCAGCCTGGCAAGGTTTGCTTCAATACGGGCAATCGCATCTCTACTTTTCATCACGAACCGCAGCATATACTCGCCCTGACATTGAGAACGAGTAAGCAGAATGTATTTCAACTCGCCTTTCTTTTTCGTCTTGTTATAAGGCGGAATACCCGCGCCTCGAATCCAGTTTTCGAGATAAGCCAGTAATGCCTGCATATCATTAGGATAAAGCGGGCAGTCGCATAAGCTTACAGGCAGATTATCACAGCCTTCTATACCCAACACTGGCTGGTGGGCAGCACCAAGTACTACCATCTTGGCCTTGTTTCGGCATGCACTTTCCTCACTGTAAACAGCGGGCAACCATTGCAATGGCATTACCGTTGAAAACAACTGTTTTAGCGTGTCATCTTTTTGCTGAATTTGCTGTAGGTAAGGCATACCCGATAAATTACAGGAACGGCAGCGCTGCTGATCAAAGTGAGAACATTGCATGGTGGTACGGGTAATAAAGAAAAGCGCTAGTCTATTCCTTTCTCCGAAAAGCACCATTTGGATTATTTCTGCACAGAATAAGTAATTTTGATGACGCTGCTGACATTTTAGACAACAATAATCTGTTGCCCTGAATTTCACGGTGAGTTCAAAGAAACCAAGTCATGATTTTGCTAGCTTAGCGCAAACTCGAACAACCCTGCACGACCATGAAATTAACCCAACTGAATGCGTTCAAAGCCATTATTGAATGCCAAACCGTGACTGCCGCAGCAGATCGCCTTCATCTCAGCCAGCCTGCCGTCAGCAGATTATTGTCCTCATTAGAGCAACGCTTGGGCTTTAAATTATTCATCCGCAAAGGCAACCGATTGGAGCTCAGCGACGAGGGGCAGGCTTTTTACCTCGAGGTCGCCAAAGTCTTCGATGCCGTCGCTGGATTGGATCAAGCCGCCAACTCCATCCGCTCCAATCACTTTGGCAGCCTCAATATCGCGGCAATGCCACTGCTCTCCAATGCGTTTTTACCCCGGGTCGTTGCGACCTTCCTATCCCAGACGCCTAAACTCAAGCTGGGCTTCAAAACGTACCGCTCGGAAGATGTGATCCGCCGGATACAAAGCCAAACCGCCGATATCGGCTTTGCCTTTGTCGACGACATTGTGGCCGGGGCCAAAGCACAGCGGGTCGAATGCGAGTGCGTATGCTTGGTTCCAGCCAGCTCACCGCTGGCAAAACGCAAGGTCATCGATATCTATGATATTGCCGATCAAGTGCTAATACGCCATGAAAAAGATGCCACCCAACGGCGTATAGATGCATTATTACGCCGTTACAGCCTCTCGACTATCGAGCATATCGAAGTCTCCCTGGCCAGTACTGCCGCCGCGCTGGTCAAGGAAGGGGTTGGCATTGCGATCACCGACCCGTTTACCGCCGTTATCGACAGCGAACACCCGAACGTGGTCATGCGACCACTGGTCTTTAGCCTGCCGTTCGAATTTGACATCCTCTACCCAGCCCTTAAGCCGATCCACCGTCATGCCGAGCACTTTATCGAACAATTTATGCTGCTGGCCGACGCCCTTGATGTGCAGTTGAAAATTGGCCCGATGAGAGATCTTGATGAGTAACCTTCGGGACGACATCACACTTGAACCGCGTATGGGCGGCCAATGAGATGGGAAAATAACCCATTAAAAATCAGAAAGATAATAACGCCATCACTCACTAGCATTACTTTTTTGCATGGCTGTTTGTTCCTTTAGCATTGGCGAGATAACTGGGAGGTTCCTTACTGTAGCCAAAACAACGACACACACTGAAAAGGAATAATCATGACAAATCGTGTCTCTATCATTGGCTCGGGAAACGCCGGATTAACAGCAGCCTATCACTTTACCAAGCATGGTGCAGATGTCTGCCTATATGGCAGCAAGGGGTTTGATCAGCCTCTTCAAGATATTGAACAACGTGGTGGAATTGAAGCCCTCAGCCACTTCAACGACGTGGAACTCACTTTCGCTGGTTTTCAAGCCATCGACAAGATCAGCCGTGATCTCAAAGAGACGCTCGATTATGCTGACCTTGTTGTACTTCCGGTGCCATCTTTTGCCCAGGAGCCTCTGTTTATCGAGATGTTGCCGCACCTGCGCGATGGCCAGATCATCATGCTGATGCCGGGTAATTACGGCTCCTTGGTGCTCAATCGAATCAAACACGAAAGAGGTTACGGCCAGCTTGATATTACCTTTGTCGATGCCATTTCCATTCCGTGGGCCACACGTATTGTGGGGCCAGCGCAGCTGGCAATCCTCGGCATGAAAGAGTTCCTGCCCGTGGCGGCTTTCCCAGCCAAGCGCTCGCAAATAGCTATTGACGCCCTGCAGCCGGTCATGCCGCTTCCGCTCACCGCCTTGGGCAATGTGATTGAAGCCGGCCTTGAAAATATCAACTTCGGGGGCCATCCACTGCTCACCACGCTGAACATGGGGTTGTTGGAAAACTTCGACGGCCAGTTCAATTACTACAAAGACTGCTGTTCGGTGTCCACCGCCAAGGCTGCGGCAGCAATGGAAAACGAGCGCCTTACCATCGGTCGCTTACTGGGCCTGACACTCAAGCCCGAACTGGATGCCATGAACGCGCTCTACGACATGGATTGCAAAACCGTGTATGAAGTCAACCGCACTTCAGAAACCCACGGCAAGCTCAACAGCGCACCGAACTCGGCAAGCAATCGCTATATCACTGAGGATGCCGCCTACCTGTTGGTGCCTTGCTATGAGCTTGGCCAACTGACCGGGGTGGAGACCCCGATGATCACCGCCTGCCTACACATTGACAACGCCTATAACGATACCAACTACTTCACCACTGGCCGCACATTGAAAAAAATGGGGCTGGATAACCTTTCTGCCCAAGAAATCATGGACTTTGTAGCGTAACTCAAGCGCAATTGACAAATATGGGGCCACAGGCCCCATAAAGGACTGAACAATGAGCAAATTGAAATTCCCTTCTGCCTACACCATCTTAATGCTGCTAACGGTGTTGATGGCACTGCTGACCTGGATGATCCCGGCAGGCCAATACCAAATGGAAATCAATGAGACACTGGGCAAGCTTGTCCCGGTTGTGGGTTCGTACCAAACCGTCGAAGCGAATCCCCAGGGCATCATTGATATCCTGATGGCTCCTATCCAGGGCTTTTACAACCCATCGGACTATGTTGCACGGGCTGTTGATGTCGCCCTGTTTGTCTTGGTTATCGGAGGCTTCCTGGCTGTCGTGACCGAAACCGGTGCCATTGATGCCGGTATCGCCGGCACCATGAAACGTCTGGCCGGCCGAGAAAAATGGATGATCCCTATCCTGATGGGCCTGTTCGCCCTCGGCGGTACCGTATATGGCATGGCTGAGGAAACCATCCCCTTCTATGCCTTGCTGATCCCGGTGATGATTGCTGCCGGGTATGACAGCATTGTCGGTGTCGCCATTATCATGGTTGGGGCCGGTATCGGCTGCCTGGGCTCGACCATCAACCCTTTTGCCACCGTCATTGCTTCAAACGCAGCGGAGATCACCTTCATGGAAGGCTTTGCCCTTCGCGCGGTGATCCTTATCCTAGGCTGGCTACTGTGTGTGTTTTATGTCATGCGCTATGCCGAGCGTGTCAAACAAGACCCTTCTTGCTCAATTGTCGCCCACCAGCGTGACGAAAACCTCAACCACTTCCTGCACGGCAAGCAGCAGGAAACCCCTGAACTTACCAATACCCGTAAGGCCGTTCTAGCCATTTTTGCCCTGACGTTTATCGTCATGATGTGGGGCGTTTCCGTTGCTGGGTGGTGGATGGCTGAACTATCAGCCCTGTTTATTGGCTCAAGTATCCTGGTTGGCTTTGTCGGCCGTTTATCAGAAGTTGAGATCACCGACAGTTTTGTCAACGGTGCCAGAGATCTGCTCGGTGTCGCATTGATCATTGCCATCGCACGGGGATTGGTCGTTGTCATGGACAATGGCAACATCACCCACACAATTCTTCATTATGCCGAAGGCCTGCTTGGTGGGCTAAATGAGATTGCCTTTATCAATGCCATTTACTGGGTTGAAGCCATCCTTTGTCTGGTGGTGCCTTCGTCATCCGGCTTGGCCGTGCTGTCCATGCCTGTGCTCGCGCCGCTTGCTGACTTCGCCGGTGTGGGTCGAGAACTTGTCGTAACGGCCTTCCAGTCCGCCTCCGGTCTCCCTAATCTTGTCACACCGACCTCCGGTGTCGTGATGGGTGGGCTTGCCATCGGCCGAGTCGCCTATTCTTCTTGGTTACGCTTTATCGGACCGCTAATTGGTATCCTGACGCTAATGATCATGGCGCTGCTCAGTATCGGCGTCATCGTTGGCTAAGGCTGGATAAAAACAGCCTAAATCCTATAAAAAACAGCCAGGCTAACCTGGCTGTTTTAAATTCAAGCAGGACGATATTATCCCTACGCTAACTATAGGAAATCCAGCGTATTATCCTCGAACGCTTTGAGCGTGGGGAACAGAGTTTCTAAATGGGTCTCTTCATAGCCAAACCACTTAGCCAGCGTGGCATTGACTTGATCTGCCGCAATTTCCGGAATAAGGCGACCATTGTTGTAGTCGTACTCACTACCCGGTGTTAAATCAGGCCATTGACCGTATGCCTTACCACCATTAACCGCTCCGCCCATTACCAGCTGATGGCCTGCCCAGCCATGATCCGTACCGGTATCATTGGCCATCAAACGACGACCAAAGTCAGACATGGTAAAGGCAGTGACGTTGTCCAGCATGTTGATATCTTTCAACTCTTGATAGAAGCCTGCCATCGCATTAGATAGTTGCTCCAACAATGCATGATGAACATTCTTTTGGTTATGGTGCGTGTCAAAGCCCCCGAGACCAACAAAATACACCTGTCTGTGATGCCCCATCTCGGCATGCTTTTGGATCAGCTTTGCGGTTGTATGCAATTGCTCGCCCAATGATGAACGCTCAGTATCGTCATCCCCATCGGTGCCAAGCAATTCGGCAAGCCTTTGATTTTGATAGAATCGACTGGACATCACATCCACGTAATTATCTTTGAACAGATTATTGAACTGGCGACCGAAATGAAAATTCATCGCCTCAATGCGCTCTTCCTGGTTCAATCCGTTATAGGTGCCAGCCCCACTCCCGGTCATCACCATTTGCTCATAGATATCATTGCGCAGCCATTTCTGCTCGCCGTTCAAAGACATCATCGGTGATAAATCATTGGACATATAAATACTGTCGACCATGCGCCCCGCCCAGCCGAGTTTATCTTCCATGTTAAGTGCGCCTGACTGCCACATGGTTTGTTGCAGGTTATGCGCCATCAGGAAATCAGGAACAGGATGCGGATCTGTTTCTCCGATAATTGGCCCTACCAACTGGCCCGAATTGACAATGACTGTGGCATTGTTATCTCTGAATACCGACTCCAGCCGCGACATTGCAGGATGCAAACCCAGACTCACCGCCGGGCTGGTGTCTCCCGGCTCTGACTGGATACCAATATCAACCAGTTCATGCTTGGCAATCGCCAGTGTCGGCCTTGCTTTTTCATAGGTTAGGTAATGCTGGTCAACCGGTACCACCATGTTGTAAGCATCATTGCCACCGAACAAGAAAATACATACGAGAGCTTTAAAACCATCATCCCCAGCAACGGCTTGCTTGCTCAGTGATAATCCCGGTACTGCTGATAATGCGCCAAGTGCAGTAGAGCTTTTTAAAAAGTGGCGACGTGACATTTTCATGGCTTACTCCTGGCAACGAAAATCAGGGGAACATTGAATAGCAAACAGAGTAGCGAATGTTCTTCTATCGTCACCAATGTTTTTATCAGTCATATCAATCAATAGATCTTTGAGATAATGATGAAGTTCATCTGACATCAAGCCAAAGAAGATCCGCTCGTTAATCCACGCCATATACTCGTCGGGCTTATCAACCCGGTTTTCCAGTGGAGAGCGATCCCAAGTCCAATGCCTTTCGTTGGTATAGCGATGGGATAATATTAAATCCCACATTTTATTTGAGATCCGACGCATTGAATCCATGCTATGGATATTGAACTCAGGAGCTGTGAGCTCTTTATTGGCAACCTCGCCTTTGGGGGCGTAATCCGGCTCGTAAAAATTAAAAACACTCGGAGCCTGCAGCGGCGCCTGACCGAAGTTACTTTGTAGTCCAGGAAAATCCCACCAACGGCGAGGATCATTGCTTTTTACATTCAAAGCACGACACAAATTGGTCATCGCAATGACTGGCTCTTTGACCTTGCCGAAATTGCGGGTGCTGGACCCATAATCCTGATAGTCAGCCATTGCCAGGCCTGCGATTAAATCCTCATCTAGCAGAATGGCTTTAATCACGGCTTTCATATTACCCCGTACACCTTGGCCGTCATCAATAAAAACTTTTGCCACCCGCTCAATATAATTACGGCGGGGGTTACTGATGGTTAGCCGCTGAATTAACAGCCGGGATATAAACACTGGTGTGTTAGGATGGTGATACAAAAGATCAATCGCCATATTCAGATCTTCCTCAGCGCTCTGACCGGCCGGGAAATCAACTCCCAACACCGTCTTAGGTCCGAAGTCATGCCAGTCGCGTTGATTTACCATCGGCTTGGTATTACTGTCCTTGCCATCGCTATCTTTATCTTTTCGCCACCCTGTTAATACACAAGCTAACGCTTCAACATCTTCTTGGGTATACGCTGGCTTGCGTTTCCCGCCAGCTAGCTCTGGTTGTCCATTGATTTTCAGCTCCCATAAACCAATAGAAAACAACTGCATGACTTCACGAGCGTAATTTTCGTCAGGAAAAGTATTGTTTTGCTCGTTTTTAACCCGGCTTCCAGCCAGAGTTAAGAATTGTCCCATCGCAGGATGTAAAGTGACGGCCTTTAATATTTCATCGAAGCGTCCAAATGCTTGCCTTACCAAGACATCATAATATGAAGCCAGACCTTCGCCTCCAGGACCACCATTATTCGACACCACAAATATCTGACTTAAAGCAAATGCAACTCGCTGACGGAGTTGATCTCCTCCCGCAAGCGTGCGTTGCCACCAGGCACTCATTCGTGCACTTTCGTTAAGTGGCTCCCCCGTCTCTTCTGCCACTTTTCGAGCAAGATTCAAGTGCATATTTTGACGGGCAAACTGATCCTCAAACCACCCTTCAATACCACCGTCAAAATCAAGAAGCTTTTCGACATCGCCGTGCTTTGGCCCAAATGTCGCTCGGTACAGGAATTTTGCTGCCTGTTCCGGATCGTTTATTGTTGTTACCACTGCTCTTCCTTTCAAGGTTAATTCTGCTTTCTTTATTCATAAAGCAACAAACGGAAGAATAATATTTGCTGTGATTACAAATAATGTTTATTTTTCGTCAATTTTTTTTACGGATAAACAAAATGGGAAGAAAATAACAGATAAGATTTTTTTACAATTTGCCGTTTAAGAAATTAACACTTCCTTGATATTGCCATGATAAAAAATATTAAATTTTGCTGTTATAAATATAAAGGCATATAAAAAGAGCCAGCAAGGTGCTAGCTCTTTGTATCATTACTACAGACTCAACAACTTAAATAAAATCTAAGGTATTTTGGGGGAACATCTTCAACGACGGAAATAACGTTTCTAAATCTCCCTGATAATCAAACCAGTTGGCAAGGGTCGCATTGACCTGATCAGCGGCGATTTCTGGAATGAGGCGACCATTGTTATAATCATATTCGCTGCCTGGGGTTAGATCCGGCCAGTTACCATAGGCTCTACCACCTTTAACTGCGCCGCCCACGACTATCTGGTGCCCAGCCCACCCATGGTCAGTACCTGAATCATTGGCCATAATACGGCGACCAAAGTCCGACATGGTAAAGGCTGTAACCTTGTCGGAAAGTCCCTGCGCTTTCATCTCCTGATAAAAAGCCGCCAGCGCATCCGACACCTGACCAAGCAGTGCCGCATGAGTACCAGCCTGATCTTTGTGGGTATCAAAGCCTCCCAAACCCACAAAGAAAATCTGACGATTATGCTGCAACGAGGCCGCGTTTCGCACCTTGATTAACTTGGCAGTCGTATGCAACATGTCACCCAAACCAGTTTGCGGGAACCCATCCAAATCGCCGACTGATGTCAAAACCTCTTCCAATGCATCATTTTCATAATAACGACTTGCCATTGCCGTCGAATAATTATCGGCAAACAGGTTGGCGTACTTTTCATCGAAATGGCGCCTCATGGCACCGAGACGATCACTATTGTTCAAGCCGGTATAGTCGCCGGCCCCTTCGCTTGTCATCACCAGAGGTTCAACATGGTTATTGCGCAACCACTTCTGCTCACCGTTCAATGACATTAAGGGAGACAGACTGCCCGACAGGTTCATATCCTGAACCATTCGTCCCGCCCAACCCAACTTGTCATTCATGTTTTCGGCACCCGACTGCCACATCGTCTGTTGCAGGTTATGGGCCATCAAAAAATCAGGCACCCGGCTATTTGGGGTGTTCGCGCCAATAATCGGCTCAACCAACTGGCCAGAGTTAACGATCACTGTCGCGCTATCCTCAGCGAAAGCCGACTTCAAGCTTGCCATCGACGGGTGCAGACCCAGCTTCACACCGTTATCGCTCGCGATATTCAACGGCACCAGATCACTTTGCGCTATCGCCAAGTTGCGCCTCGCCTGCTCGTACTTCTGATAAGCATCGTCATCGGTTGGGATCACCATGTTATAGGCATCGTTTCCGCCAAACAGGAAGATACAAACCAGTGCTTTGTAATCATCTTGATTGGCATGGGCCATGTTGAGCCCCGTTAAAGCAGGAGCAACAGAAGTGGCACCAAGCGCTGCCGTTCCTTTCAAGAAATGACGTCGTGATAATTTCATGATTTACTCCTGGCAGCGAAATTCAGGTGAACATTGGATGGCAAACAACGTATCGTTGATTTTACGATCGTCATTGCGGTTATCTGCAGTTAGCTCATCAAGCATCTGGCGAATAAAACCTGCCAGCTCTGTTGACATCAAACCAGCAAAAAAGCGTTCATTTAGCAGCTCAATATACTCATCAGGCTTGTTTACCCTATTTTCGAACTGTCTACGGTTCCAAGACCAATGTTTTACGTCAGTACTGTCGTGAGCCAAAATCATGGTCCACATCCGGTTGGAAATCCGGCGCATACTATCCATCGACAAAATGGCAAACTCAGGTGCAGTCAGCTGCTTGTCTGTAATTTCCCCCTTCGGCGCATAGTCAGGCTCATAGAAATTGAAGACACTCGGAGCACGCAATGGTGCCTGACCATAATTGTTCTGGGTGGCAGCGAAATCCCACCAGCGATCGGGATCATTGCTTTTCACATTAAAAGCACGACATAGGTTGGCCATTGCGATAATGGGCTCTTTCACTTTGCCGAAGTTACGCCCATTGCTGCCGTGGGCCTGATGATCGGCCATCGCTTTGCCATCAATCACATCTTGATCCAGCAAAATGGCTTTGATCACGGCAACCATGTCACCCCGAATGCCTTGGCCATTATCCTTAAATACATCGGCTACGCGCTGAATATAGGAACGACGAGGGTTACTGACGGTCAATCGTTTAATTAACAAAATAGAAATGAACATCGGGGTATTGCGATGATTGAACAGCAGATCCATCGCTTGTGATAAGTCTTGCTCGGGTGACTGCCCCTCAGGGAAAATCTGGCCCAGCACCCGCTTCTCACCAAAGTCATGGCGCCTGTCATCGGCATACATAGGTTTGAGATAAGTATCGCGGCGCCAACCTGTCAGCACCCTTGCCAGTTCCTCGACATCCTGCTGGGTATACGTCGGTTCTTTGTTTCCCTGGCTATCGAGCTTTGGCATGCCGTTATTTTGCAGCTGCCACAACCCCAAACTAAAGAGCTGCATCACTTCACGGGCATAGTTTTCATCTGGAAAAGTATTATTGTCCAGGTTAGCTTTGCGGCTGCCTTCCAACGTCAGATATTTCCCCATTGCTGGGCTTAGCGTGACGGCTTCAAGCAAGTCACGGAAATTTCCAAAGGCATGTTTTAGCAATACATCATAGTATTCAGCCAACCCTTCCGCATTAGGGCCACCGCTGTTTGATACCACAAAAATTTGGCTTAATGCATACGCCACACGCTGCCTTAGCTGATCACCCGCGTTCAAGCTACGATTCCACCACGCACTCAATCGGGCATTTTCGTTTAGCGTATCACCGCTCGCATTGGCATAACGCTCGGCCAAAGGCCGGTGCAGACGCCAGTTTCGAGTGAACTGATCATCGAGCCACGCCTCAACGCCCATTTGCAAAAAGTCATCAACGTCCCCCGATTTGGGACCAAATGTTGCCCGGTACAGGAATTTTGCCGCCTGTTCCGGTTGATAGATTGAGCTTGCCACGATGCTCTCCCTCTCCTTATTTTTTATTTATATATTTATCAATGCCTCTCAATAATGATTGAGAGGCATTAATTGACGAGGAGAGTCATTATTTTCTGGAAGTAAAGTACCAAAAATTCATGAACGGTTACGATATAATGCTTTGATCCCAAACCTATTCACTCGCCCCATTCCATCGGCACTAAGCTGCAATTTCCTCCCGCTATAGTTACCTCCTCGATAGGTAAGGCCCGTCAGTAACGACAGTGTCAGCCAATGTATCAAAATGTATGGATCACAATTTTGCTATTGAACGATGTTTTATTGAGAGGTAGCATTCACCGCAACAATGAGTGAGCAGGTAAAGCCTAGCTCACCAGATAACAGGCTCTAAGCCTCGATAACATAATTAGGAAAATCATGAAAAAGTTAATGCTACTTCCTTTGGCTGCACTTGTCGGTGCCTCTTTCGCTGCCAACGCTCAACAACCGATGACCCAGAACTTCGACTACATTTCTGGTGGTCTGCAAATCAGTAAATTCAGTGAAGATCTAATCTCTGGTCCTTTTTCAACGACAGACGGCGGCGCTGGCCTTTACCTGCGCGGTAGCTGGAACTTCACCGATAACTTCTTCGTCGAAATGCGTGGTGATGCAGTAGGGGCAGACGACATGACTTTGTCAAATGGCCTACTGGGCCTTGGCTACTTCATGCCTGTTAGTGATGACTTTACGGTATACGGGCTTGCTGGTTTTGCAAAATCTCGTTACGAGATCGACGCTAGTTTTATGGGGCAGAGCATTAAAGCCGGTTTAGAAAATTCAGGCTTTACCGGTGAACTCGGTGCCCGCTACCAGGTTATGGAGCGCTGGACGGTTGAGCCTGCTGTTCGCTTTGCCGCTTACGACGACACTATGTACGAGCTTCGCCTAGGCAACAACGTGCAAATGACCGAGCATGTTAGCCTTGAAGCGAACCTGTCTCGCAATGACTACGATGCATTCGCTGAAACCAACTTCCAGCTGGGTGCGCGCTACAGCTTCTAAGTGTCTAGCTAGACACTCTTGCTGAATTAAAATATTTACATTCGCTTTCGCTAGGTTAAAGCAACGGCCTGTGGTATCACTACCTACAGGCCGTTTTTTTAGCTTGGTTCCGCGCAAAATATATGGTTCTAATCAGTGACGGAAGCCATTAAACTTGCCGAGCACCAACTCAAACTCCTCAATTTGCTTGGCGACCATATCGACGCTCTGCTGCCAGAACTCCGACTGGCGTATATCCATACCCAGGTGTTTTGCAACCACCTCTTCTGCTGTCATCGAACCCGTATCACGAAGCAAGGCTTTATAGTCCGCATAAAAGCTGTCGCCTTTCGCCTCACGCTGGGCGTACACCCCCTTGCTGAATAGATAGCCAAACAAGTACGGGTAGTTATAGAAACTGATTTCCGCGATGCTAAAGTGAAGCTTGCTGGCCCAGAACATCTCGTTCGTTTCGTCCATGGCCTCGCCGTACCACTCCTGCCAGGTTTCCGACATCAGTGTCTTAAGCTGTTCAGGGGTAAACTCCCCGCCTTGGCGCTGTTCGTAAAACGCTTTTTCAAACTCATAGCGCACCGGGATATTGACTATCAGTGCCAGGGCTGACTGCGCTTCCTCCCACAGCATCAATAACTTTTCTTGCTCATTGCTGGCTTTTTCCATCAATGCATCACGCACTACATTTTCGGCAAAAATAGACGCGGTTTCCGCCAACGTCATCGGGTAACGGGTTTGAACCAATGGCATATCTTGCATGACCCAGTTATGGAAAGCATGGCCAAGTTCATGGGCTAATGTCAATACATCCGACATACTGCCGCCCCAAGTCATGAATACCAGTGGCAGCCTGCTATCGGCAAACTTTGTGCAGTAGGCACCCAAGCGTTTATTCGGCTGCGGGGCTGCATCGATCAACTGCTTTTCTACCATCATATCGACAAACTCAGCCATTTCAGGATCGACACCGGCAAAAGCTTCGCGGATGATAGCAATGCCTTGCGCGAAACTGTACGTACTGGCGTCTCCACCAGACAAAGCGGGCATAGACGCCATTTCATCCCAGGGTTTAAGCTTATCGGTACCAAACAGTCGCGCCATCAGTAGCCCCGCTTTTTGGCCAATATGACGGTTGCCTCTGGCGACCGCCATCATGGCATCGAGGGTCGCTTTTTCGATTCGGCTGGTATGCAGGCTAAGATCAAGATAATGCACCGGCTGGGTATGACTGCGCTTTTGGTATTCCGTCAGACGCGCACCGGACAGCGCATTCAAGATGGCAGCAAAGCTTTCCTGATGGGTAGTCATCGCTTCAGAGATGGCGCGCCAGGCAGGTTCTCTGCGCATGCTATCCCCCCCATAGAGTAGACTGGCTGCCTGAGACAACCCCATTCTCTCCTGTTGCCCGTCAGGCAGTTGCAAGGTGACCTTCATACTACCGGTGATATTATCGTACAACCGCCCCCAGGCCAGCTTGCCATCGACATCCAGTGCGGTGAGCAGTTGCTCTTCCGCCACTGTTAACTGCTGGGGTTTAAGCAAGCGCTCGCGCTCAAGCAGAAAACGCCATGAAGATAGCCCTTCTTCCCCCTCCCCCATTTCAAGCAATGCGTCGAAGTCTTCAAGGCTAAGGTTAACAGTGGCTTGCATAAACGGGGTCATGGCCTGATCAAGCTGGGACTGCAGCACATTCACCTTACCGAGCAATTTTTTCGCTTGTTCATCGGCAGCATCGACCGATAAGATGCAGTTGACATACGTCCCGAGCGTCATCACTTTGACACGTTCGGTCTGCTGCTTGGTAAGTGCGGCAGCCACCCCCGCCAAGGAGGTTGCGTCTAATTTTGCCAGCTCAGGGAACAACGCTTCAACCGCTGCCAGATCTTGCTCTATTTTTGGATCATTTAAACCTTGGTAGGCAATCGTTAAATCCCAGCTCGGAATATTCATTCGTTCTCCTTGGTCTATTACTTACCCGAAAGCACCGAGCGGCTAGGGTCGGAACCAATAATTCGGGTGTCGGCCTTCACTTTAATCTGTAAATAATAAGCAAGATTTGCCTTCGTGCTCAATACGCTGAACTTGAGTGGAAAAGACAGTTTCCAAAGTGTCGACGGTCATGACCTCGTACGGCCGGCCTTTCGCCACACAAGAACCATTATTCAGTAGAATCACCTTGTCTGCCTCTCTCAGTGTGCGGTTCAGATCATGATTGGCCATCACTACCGCGACCCCCTGACTCGCCAAACGACGGATGAGTTGATACATAATGGCTTCCTGGCCGATATCCAATGCCGAGGCCGGTTCATCCAATAATAGTAATTGGGCCTCAGGATTCAATCTCGGCCATACCTGAAGACAGGCCGCCGCTAACCTCACGCGCTGCCACTCTCCCCCGGACAACTGCTGTATATTTCGGTTGAGCTTATCGGCAATTTTCAACGCTCCGCAAATCTCGTCTAACGCGGCTTGAACTCGGTCTGCGTCCAGCTCACCTAGCGGCGACAGAGCTAGTGACAAATAATGGTATACCCCGACAGCAAACGCCGGCTTGTCCTGTTGCGCAAGGTAACAACGCATCTGAGCGAGCCGAGGTAGATCTAAGTTCGCAATATCGTCACCAGACAACTTTATCTCGCCCTGGGCTTCGACCAGTCCAGACAACATAGATATCGCCGTACTCTTCCCGCTGCCATTGGGACCAATGAGGTGAACAATTTCGCCGCGCCGAACCGAAAATGAAACCGGTAATAGTCGGGGGGGCATTGCCAAGTTTTGCGCTGAAAGGATCACAGGTTGTGATTCTCGTAACGTCTCCATTCACAACCTCCTTAATCGATTTGTGAACGCAACAGCATCCAAATAAATACCGGTGCACCCAAGCTGGTGATCACCACACCAACCGGTAATTCGGCCGCAGGCAGCATGATTCTTGCTAGCGTGTCGGCCAAAGCTAGCAATAAGGCACCGCAAAGTGCCGATAGAGGGAGCAAGTAGCGATTTTCGGTACCCAGCGCCAAACGCAGTAGATGCGGTACCACAAGACCGATAAACCCAATCACACCGGCTAAGGCTACCGAGGCTCCCACCAACAGCGATACCACGAGTATTAACCGCCAGCGGCTGGCCGCTACATCCAACCCTAGTTGCTGGGCCTGGTGTTCGCCTAGCATCAGTAAATCCAGCTTGCGCCCCTGGAGGCATAGCCAGAGCAATACCGGCAAGACAAACAACAGCAATGTCAGCTGCTGCCAGCTAACCCCGGCCACACTTCCCATCAACCAATACATCAGCATGCGAAGATTCAAGTCATCACTGAAATAAAACGCCCAAGTCACTACGGCACCGGACAAGATCCCCAAAGCAACCCCGATCAGTAACAAACGAGCGGTAGAAACCCGCTTTCGTCGAGATAATCCAACAAGAATAAGGGTAAACAAGAATGCACCAGCCATCGCCGCGGCCATCATTACAATAGGGGTTGGCACAAAGGGGAGCGCAAAGAGCAAAATAACCAGGGCCAGGCTAGCCCCCCCGGATATCCCCAACACACCCGGCTCTGCCAATGGGTTCCCCAGCAAGACTTGCAAAACGGCACCTGATGCTGCCAGCGAAGCACCAACCGCGACAGCGGCCAGCAACCGGGGCATCCTTAGCTGCAGCAACAATTGTTGCTCAAGACCCGGTTGAGCAGACCACGGCCATATGAAGATTTCACCTACAGCAAGAGAGAGAAAACAGACGAACACCAGCAACAAGGCTGAGGTAATAAATCCTGTACGCCATCTAAGCTGTCGACGGCGTATTAACGTTTGTAGTTGCATCTTATTATCACGGTAAAGAGGAACGACTAACCTTACTCTTTCAGCCATAAAATAGAAAGCCAGCTTTTTAGCTTCATGATAAATATGACAAAAACAACCCTAAATCGCACATTCACAGCCAGCTACTGAGCTACAATTTGCTCACCTACCAAGACCTTAGCCTGCTGCACCAACAAACAAGCTCGCTGCCCTATTGCCACATTGGCGTTAGGAAAGACCACTGCTTCACCTTCTTCCAATACGTAGTACTCAAGATCCCTATCACGTCCCAGCAAAGTCCCCTGAGGGTACATAGTAAAATTGGCTTGGTCATCCGGGAAATTCAGCATGAAGTGTTCGCTCTGTTTTATTAATGTTCGCGTCACTTTATATACAGTAAGTTTATCTTGCTGCCATTGATAGTTCGGCGATAAGTGTGTAACCAGATCCACGATGGCTTGGTAAAACGAAGACAAACGCTGCAGATCATTTTGACCAAAAGGGGCGACCTTGCCCAACTCCAACGTTAGGGCCTGTGCGCCAAAAAACTCTGCGCTATACCAACTAAAGGTTGGCGACGGAGAGTTTGACAATAGTGCCGCTTCAATGTCACTGCGCTGTAAAAAGGCAAACAGATCGCGTTGCCGGGTTTGGTGACTGGAGAAAGGGCTAACCGCAAATGTGTAGTGCTCAGAATCTCGAATTGCGCAGTGTAAATCGAGGTGCCAGCGAGACTGTTGATGCTTTTCACCTTGCTGGAAAAAAGACTTCACTGCGGATTGAAGCGTGTTAGCTCGGATACAATCAGGATTGGTTGCAGGGTTTTCGGCCTTGAACAGCCGGTTCATATTTTCATCGACAAAACGGCGGTGCCGATTAATCGCTTCAGGATGGCCAATGATCACCAATAGCCGATGAGCAGGTTTAATTTCGCCAGACAAAATTTGCTCAACCAATCGTTGTAACAACTCAATTGGGCTAGTTTCGTCCCCATGCACCCCCGAGGAAAGGACGATGTCTTTTGGCTGTTCGTCCTGAGACGAACTAAAAGCAGGTGAGAACGATAAAAGGCCTCTTCCTAGCAACTCACATTCCATGCCGGACTCTGTCAGCCAATGTCCCTGCTCTTCGGGCAAGGCCATGTCCAGTGTTGCTTCAAGAAACTTCCCTTCTTTTACTCGCTGTAGCATTCCCATTACCTACCTCCATGTTATTAGCTAATCCCGAGCTAATGGAACAGGTTCATTCTACCGCTGCAGAAACCTCATTAAAACATAAATTTAACATTACCCGTGCAAATTGTAACACATGAGCACCGTATCTTCGCTGGTAAGTCAGCTGAGTAATAATAAAAAACCCGGGTAAGTTCTACACACCTTACCCGGGCTCTGTTTTCGTCAATAAGTTCGCAATTACTTTTCGATTTCGATATTTTCTACGCGAGCTTTAAGTTTCTGACCTGGACGGAAAGTCACAACACGGCGAGCAGAAATTGGAATATCTTCACCCGTTTTGGGATTTCTTCCCGGACGCTCGTTCTTGTCGCGAAGGTCAAAGTTACCAAAACCTGATAGCTTTACCTGTTCACCACTTTCAAGCGCTTTTCTGATTTCCTCAAAGAAGACTTCCACCGTATCCTTGGCGTCCCGTTTGCTCAATCCAACATTTTCAAACAGGTTCTCAGCCAAATCGGCTTTTGTGAGCGCCATAGATAATTCCCTCAAGACTATATTGAATGGATTGCAGGAAGACGTAAGCCATTCCCACAGCGAATTAGTCGAGTCAGGCAGAAGCCAGAAACCGCTGAAATAGCCGGCTTCAGCACGCTCAATCCTAACTAGAGACAAGTTTATGCCAACTAGCTGATTTCCGCCAACTTTTTTATGTCAACTTATCTTTAAATAATTGATTTTCGCGAGTGGAATTGAACGGCTTTCATGCACCCTGTTGTGCTTATTTCGAATAATTACTGGTAAATATTTCTAAAAAACACCGAACACTCAACATATTCCGCTACCATTTCAGACTTAAATAGAAAATATCTCTACTTATCAGAAAGTTACAGTATTTAGATTCAGATCAAAAAATTTACAACCCTATAGACGAATTTGTAAAACAATGACTTAAAAAAGCCCCTGTACTTTCAACCTTGGCGGGTTATTTTCAGAAGTCACGCTGCAATAAGTGATGGGACAATACGTGTCATTAAGGCAAAAAAAAGCCCTACCAGATTGGTAGGGCTTTTTATCCGTCAAGCGGATCGATTAGTCACGCAGTGACGCACCGAACTTCTCAGAAACGTGGGCAACGATAGCGTCAACAGAGCCCGCGATGTCCGCATCTTCCAATGTACGTTCAACAGACTGTAGAGTCAGGGCAATTGCCAAGCTCTTCTTGCCATCTTCAACGCCCTTACCTACGTAAACGTCGAACAGCTTAGCGTCAGTCAAGAACTCGCCGCCCGCTTCAAGACAAGCGTTAACGATGTCGCCAGAAGCTACGGTTTCATCAACCACGACCGCGATATCACGACGGTTTGCAGGGAACTTAGACAGAGCAACAGCCTCTGGGATCACTTTAGTGTTGATCGCAGACCATTCGATCTCGAATACGATAGTACGGCCGTTCAGGCCAAACTTACGCTCTAGCTCAGGGTGAACAGTACCGATCACACCCACTTCTTTGCCATCTACGATAATCGCCGCAGACTGACCTGGGTGAAGAGCTGGGTGCTGCTCTTTATTTGCAGAAGAAAGGGCCGCGAAGCTGTAAGCCTTCTCGTTAGCAGAAAGCTCAAGGATAGCTTCTAGGTCGCCTTTCAGGTCGAAGAAATCAACAGTGTTGGTTTCGATGTCCCAGTGCTCTTCGCTGCGAGTACCCGCGATAACACCAGCCAGCATTGGCTCTTGGCGCATGCCGTTTTCAGCCGTTTCACATGGGATGAAACGTAGGCCGTATTCGAACAGGCGAACACGTGGCTGCTGGCGCTTCTGGTTGTGAACAACCGTGTTAAGCAGACCTTGGATAAGGCCAAGGCGCATCGCTGACATTTCCGCAGAGATTGGGAACGGCAGTACTAGCGGCTCAACACCAGGAACGATCAGTTTCTGCTGCTCTGGCTCAACGAAGCTGTATGTGATCGCTTCTTGGTAACCACGGTCAACAAGCAAGTTACGAACACGCTTAAGAGGAAGGTTTGCTTCAACGTGGTCGTGCATCTTAAGTGCTGCAGCTGGGTTCTGGTTAGGAATGTTGTCGTAACCGTAAATACGGCCAACTTCTTCAATCAGATCCTGCTCGATAGCAATATCGAAACGCCATGTTGGTGCAGTCGCTGTCCAACCTGCTTCTGTAGTTTCAACAGTCAGGCCTAGACGCTCTAGGATTTCTACCACTTCTGCATCAGCAATGTGGTGGCCTAGTAGGTTGTCTAGCTTAGTACGACGAAGTGCAACTGTGTTTGGCTTAGGAAGATCAGCATCTGACTCCTGTGCAACAACTGGTGCAACTTCACCGCCACAGATTTCAACTAGCAGCTGAGTGGCACGCTCCATTGCGCTTACCTGTAGTGCGTAGTCCACACCACGCTCGAAACGCATTGAAGAATCAGTGTGCAGGCCGTAGCTACGTGCGCGACCACGGATGTGGTCAGGTGCGAAGAATGCACACTCTAGCAGCACGTCTTTAGTCTCGGTAGTTACACCAGACTCTTCACCACCAAAGATACCAGCGATAGCTAGTGCTTTGTTATGGTCAGCAACAACTAGGGTATCAGCGTTTAGCTCAGCTTCAGTACCGTCTAGCAGTGTTAGCTTCTCGCCCTGCTCTGCCAAACGAACCACGATACCCCCTTCGATCTTCGCAAGATCGAACGCGTGCATTGGCTGGCCTTGCTCAAGTAGAACGTAGTTAGTGATGTCGACAACCGGATCGATTGAACGGATACCACAGCGACGTAGCTTCTCTTGCATCCAAAGTGGTGTTTCTGCCTGAACGTTTACGTTCTTAACCACACGGCCAAGGTAGCGCGGACACGCTGCAGGTGCTTTCACTTCGATAGATACAGTGTCATCGATAGACGGAGCAACCGCTTCAACCGCTGGCTCAGTTACGTCAGCGCGGTTCAATACGCCAACTTCACGCGCAAGACCGCGAATGCTGAAACAGTCAGCACGGTTTGCGGTTAGGTCAACATCAACAGTAACGTCGTCCAGACCTAGGAATTCACGGAAATCAGTACCGTTTACCGCGTCTTCTGCCAGCTCCATGATGCCGTCAGACTCAACGTCGATACCCAGTTCTGTGAATGAACAAAGCATACCGTGAGAAGGCTGGCCACGTAGCTTGGCTTTCTTGATTTTGAAATCGCCTGGTAGTACTGCGCCAACAGTCGCAACAGCCACTTTCAGGCCCTGACGACAGTTAGAAGCACCACAAACGATGTCTAGTAGTTCTTCTTCACCAACATCAACTTTGGTTACGCGCAGTTTGTCAGCGTCTGGGTGCTGGCCGCACTCAACAACCTGACCCACTTTAACGCCAGTGAAAGTGCCTGCTACAGGTAGTACGTCGTCTACCTCTAGGCCAGCCATAGTGATTTGGTGAGTTAGCTCGTCAGTTGTAACCGCAGGGTTTACCCACTCACGAAGCCAAGATTCGCTAAATTTCATAGTGTATGAACCTCTGGATTACTTGAATTGTTTTAGGAAACGAAGGTCGTTCTCGAAGAACGCACGAAGGTCGTTTACGCCGTAACGAAGCATGGTTAGACGCTCAACGCCCATACCAAATGCAAAACCAGAGTATTTCTCAGGGTCGATACCTACACTGCGAAGTACGTTCGGGTGAACCATACCGCAACCTAGTACCTCAAGCCATTTACCGTTCTTGCCTTTAACGTCAACTTCAGCTGAAGGCTCTGTAAACGGGAAGTAAGAAGGACGGAAACGCACTTCCACTTCTTCTTCGAAGAAGTTGCATAGGAAGTCGTGAAGGATGCCTTTTAGCTGCGCGAAGTTAACGTTCTCATCAACCAGCATACCTTCCACCTGGTGGAACATTGGCGTATGCGTCTGATCGTAGTCGTTACGGTATACACGGCCCGGAGCGATGAAACGGAAAGGCGGCTTGCCATTTTCCATCGTACGGATCTGAACGCCAGACGTGTGAGTACGCAACATTAGATCAGGGTTGAAGAAGAAAGTATCGTGGTCGGTACGTGCTGGGTGATCTTCAGCAATGTTCAGCGCATCGAAGTTGTGGAATGCATCTTCGATCTCCGGGCCAGACTCAGTGTTAAAGCCTAGCTCACCAAAAAACTGCTCAATACGCTCAACCGTACGCGTTACTGGGTGCAGGCCACCATTTTCAATGCGACGACCAGGTAGGGTCACATCGATAGTTTCAGCCGCAAGCTTCGCTTCTAGTTCAGCGCGCTGCAGTGCGTCTTTGCGAGCGACAATCGCCTGCTGAACAACACCTTTAGCCTTGTTGATTTCCTGACCAGCAGAGCGGCGCTCTTCTGGTGGAAGCTTACCCAAACTTTGAAGTTGAAGGGTCAATTCACCCTTTTTGCCCAGATACTGGACACGGACTTCGTCCAGAGCGACTAATGTATCAGCCTGCTCGATAGCTGCCGTTGCGTTGGCAATAATCTCGTCTAGATGTTGCATCGTTTCCTCATCCACCTACAGGTGGCGTCCTTTAGGGAGATATAAATTCGCGTAACGATACATACTAAAGAAACATGCGTCTAAATCCAAATCCAATCGTAAGAAAACCGTTGGATTGTGTGAAAAAAACACCATTTACTCTTTAGGTTGAGCTAATTGATGATTTCCGCTGTAATTTGCCGCTCAGGCGGGAAACTCACCGTTACCAAAATTATGCCAATACAGCCTTAGGCCATAGTGTTATAAGCATAAAATTAAAGCCCACAACTTGTGGGCTTTCAATAACTGACGAACCTGTTTGAATACAGTTTATTGCGAAAGAGATGCGAATTTTTCGTTATTCACAATTTCTTTGATCAACGCTTGAGTTGTTGGACCAAATGCATCTGCAACATTTTTACAGGCACCGGCTGCTGACCAGCTGGTGTCGAACTCATGCTTAACGTTAACAATGAAGCTTTCACCATTGCTGGATGCCACATTGGCTGTTATTTGCCAATTAGCGGGTGTCACAGAGCTAAACGATACCTCTTCTAAGTCAATATTCACCTGAGATGCTTTGGCGTTATACTTCTGGGCCATGATTAACTCTTCCAGGAATGCATCTTGGACATACTCAGGAATTGTCTTACCAGGGTAAACCACCACATCCCCATTGAGGCGACAAAGCAAAGACACATCATCACTCATGGTAACCTTGCCCACTGCTAAATTTGAGTCGTCATTCAATGTGGTTTGAATCGTTGCGACATTACTAGCAGAAGCCTTGTATGGAATAGCATTTGTCGTTTCACACCCCGAAAGAAGCGCTACCGCTGCTGCAACCACACCAACCTTAATATAATGAGTTTTCATTTTAACTTCCTGTTTTTAATGAATATATTGAAAAAAACAGATACTATCACGCGCAACACGCTATGCACACAATTACCTATCATTTTTTTGATATTTGTCATCTTAAATATCAGTAAAATCGATGATGTGATTCATAAGGTTAGAGAATATAAGCGGGCTGAAAGTCTGACTAATTCGAAGGGATGAAAGTGGTTGTCTGGTGTAGGTGGGAAAACGAAAAAAGGAGAGCCGAAGCTCTCCTTTCCACATCAAAACTGACTGAAATTACAGTGCAGCTTTTGCTTTTTCAACTAGTACTGTGAAAGTAGCTTTGTCGAATACAGCGATGTCAGCAAGGATCTTACGATCGATCTCGATAGATGCTTTCTTAAGACCGTTGATGAAGCGGCTGTAAGACATACCGTTCTGACGAGCAGCAGCGTTGATACGTGCAATCCATAGTTGACGGAAAGTACGTTTCTTGTTGCGACGGTCACGGTAAGCGTACTGACCAGCTTTAGTTACTGCTTGGAAAGCTACGCGGTAAACACGTGAACGTGCACCGTAGTAACCTTTAGCTTGTTTAAGAACTTTCTTGTGACGTGCACGTGCTTGTACACCACGTTTTACGCGAGGCATAGGAGACTCCTAACTAAATTAAAATATAAAACTAAAAACGATTAAGCGAACGGAAGCATACGTGCAACAGCTGCCACTTCACATGCAGGAAGGATAGCGTTTGGACGAAGCTGACGTTTGTTCTTAGTAGTACGTTTAGTCAGGATGTGACGCTTAGTTGCGTGCTTAAACTTAAAGCCACCAGCAGTTTTCTTGAAACGCTTAGCAGCACCTTTGTTGGATTTCATCTTAGGCATGATGAGACTCCGCATTGTTGATAGTTAATAACATAGTAATCAGGCGAACAAAAAGCGCTGCGGGTAAGCAGCGCTTTGTGCTACTTGAATGCCGTAATTACTTCTTCTTAGGGGCAAGCATCATCGTCATTTGACGACCTTCAACCTTATTAGGGAAGCTTTCAACAACCGCTAGGTCGCCTAGGTCTTCTTTAATTCGGTTTAGAAGATCAATACCAAGACTCTGGTGGGCCATTTCACGACCGCGGAAACGCAGTGTGACTTTACCCTTGTTGCCCTCTTCTAAAAAGCGAGTCAGGTTGCGCAGTTTTACCTGATAATCGCCTTCGTCTGTACCAGGACGGAATTTAACTTCCTTAACCTGGATTTGTTTCTGCTTTTTCTTTTGCTCTTTAGCAGCCTTGCTCTTTTCGAACAGGTACTTGCCATAGTCCATCACACGACAGACAGGTGGCTCGGCATTAGGGCTGATTTCAACTAGATCAACACCAGCTTCATTAGCAGTATTCATTGCTTCTTCGATAGAAACAACACCAATTGACTCACCGTCAAGACCAGTAAGACGTACTTCGCGTACGCCACGAATTTCACCATTCAGACGATGTGCATTCTGCTTAACTGGTGCTTGGGTTCTTCTTCCGCCTTTAATACCTTATTCCTCCACAATATTGAGCTTGCGACTGCTAATCTCTTGCTGCAAGTAAGCAACAAGATCGTCAATCTTAAATTTACCCAAATCTTTACCCTTGCGAGTACGAACTGCAATTTCGCCTGCTTCAACTTCTTTGTCGCCGCAAACAAGCATGTAAGGCACTCGCTTCAAAGTATGTTCGCGAATTTTAAAGCCAATCTTCTCATTTCTCAAGTCCGCATTCACACGAATTCCAGATTTTTGAAGTTTTTCGACTACTTGTTGAACATATTCTGCCTGGCCATCAGTGATATTCATCACAACCGCCTGTTGAGGCGCCAACCAAGTTGGGAAGAAGCCAGCATATTCTTCGATAAGGATACCGATAAAACGCTCTAGTGAACCAAGAATAGCACGGTGGATCATAACTGGCGTATGACGCTCGTTGTTTTCACCAACGTAAGTTGCACCTAGACGTTCAGGAAGTGCGAAGTCTAACTGAACTGTACCGCACTGCCAAGCCCTATCTAGACAATCGTGCAAAGTAAATTCAATCTTAGGACCGTAGAACGCGCCTTCACCCTCTTGGATCTCGTAAGGGATCTCCATTGATTCTAGCGCAAGTTTTAGATCCGACTCAGCTTTATCCCACATTTCATCCGAGCCTACACGCTTTTCTGGACGAGTAGACAGCTTAACAACGATGTTGTCGAAGCCGAATGTCTTGTAGGTATCGTAAACCATTTCGATACAGCTAGTTACTTCAGCCTGTACCTGCTCTTCTGTACAGAAGATATGGGCATCATCCTGAGTAAAGCCACGTACACGCATAATGCCGTGTAGCGCACCTGATGGCTCGTTACGGTGACATGAGCCGAACTCAGCCATACGTAGCGGTAGGTCACGGTAAGACTTCAGACCTTGGTTGAAGATCTGAACGTGGCCCGGGCAGTTCATCGGCTTGATCGCGTACTCACGGTTCTCAGAAGACGTCGTGAACATCGCATCAGCGTACTTGTCCCAGTGACCAGAGCGTTCCCAAAGCACACGGTCCATCATTAGTGGACCTTTCACTTCCTGGTAGCCGTACTCATTCAATTTCTCGCGGATGAATACTTCTAGATCACGGAAGATAGACCAACCATTGTGGTGCCAGAACACCATACCCGGTGCTTCTTGCTGCATGTGGAACAGGTCTAGCTGCTTACCGATTTTACGGTGGTCACGCTTAGCCGCTTCTTCGAGGCGAGTAAGATGAGCTTTAAGTGCCTTCTTATCGTGGAAAGCCGTACCGTAGATACGCTGAAGCATCTTGTTGTCACTGTTACCACGCCAGTATGCACCCGCAACATTCAGCAGGGTGAAGTGCTGACAGAAGCCCATGTGAGGCACGTGTGGCCCACGACACATGTCGATGTATTCTTCGTGGTGGTAAAGGCCCGGACGGTCATCACGTGATACGTTCTCGTCTAGGATTTCCATTTTGTACGATTCGCCACGTGATTCGAATGCATCACGCGCTTCCTGCCAGCTGACCTTTTTCTTGATAACTTGGTACTTGGTCTTCGCCAGCTCTTTCATACGCTTTTCGATCTTTTCTAGATCTTCTTGCGTAAGCGACTCGTCTAGATCGATGTCGTAGTAGAAGCCGTTGTCGATAGTTGGACCAATCGCCATCTTCGCTTCTGGGTAAAGCTGTTTGATAGCGTGGCCAAGAAGGTGAGCACATGAGTGACGTACGATTTCAAGACCGTCTACTTCGTCTTTAACCGTGATGATTTCAAGGCTAGCATCTTCTTCGATAAGGTCACACGCGTCTACGCGGTTACCATTAACACGACCGGCAATAGTTGCCTTCGCAAGACCAGGACCGATCGATTGCGCGACTTCCATTGTAGAAACTGGGTTGTCAAATTGACGCTGACTGCCGTCAGGAAGAGTAATTACAGGCATGTAAATATCCTTTCACAGTGGTCTTGCACACCAAGCAAGACATGTTGAATTAAAAATATAAAGCTTTGAGAGCTAAATAAAAGAAAGCTCAGAGATCCGGCGCTGCAATACTGAGCAGACCAAAACCGCTAAGCGAAGCAGCAACTATAACAAACGCCTATGACAGATTGCAAAGCCACCTCACATTTTATTTTCTAACTTGCCCAAGCCCTTCATTACTGTAGTCACCTCACGCAAAAGCACCCAGAAACTTGAAATGAACAACAAATGTTGCTTTGATTTGTATAGGCAATTAGGAAAAGCGTTATGGCTCAGTCACCTCGTTATCAGCAGATCAAAAGTTACCTGTTAGAAAGGATTCATACCCGCCAATGGCCACCGGGCCACAAGATCCCGACGGAAATGGCGCTATCTGACCAATTTTCAGTAAGCCGCATGACAGCCAACAAAGCCATCACGGAGTTGGTTAAAGAGGGTTTCCTTGAAAGAACGCCACGGTTGGGGACATTTGTCTGTAACAAAAAAGCCGAATCTCCCTTGATGGAGATCCGCAACATTGCCGAAGAAGTAAAAAACCGCGGCCACCGCTATTCTTCAGAGGTAATTTCGCAATCGACTATTCATGCCACCGAAGATATCGCATTAAGATTGGGCGTACGCCAAGGCACAGAAGTCTATTTCACCCAAATCGTCCACTTCGAAAATAACATACCCATCCAACTCGAAGAGCGATGGGTCAACCCACGCCATGCGCCCAGCTATATCCAACAGGACTTTACCGGACAGACCCCCAATGAATACCTGGTCAAAACCTGCCCGCTCAGTGATATTGAGCATACGGTCGAGGCGCTTCTTCCTCCCCAGCATGTGGCCGATTTGCTTAATGTCAGCCCGCAGGCTCCTTGCCTGCTGCTTAATCGCCGTACCTGGAGCAACCAACACCTGATCAGCACAGCCCTACTCTATCATCCGGGCAATAAATACAAGCTGAGCTCGCGTACACAGGTAGGGATTTAGCTGCTAGATCCTAAAAGCCTAGGCCTTACAAAAACATGGCATATCGGCATTGGCTTTAATTACTTTTCCTGACAACCAAGGTTCGTATTCTAGGAACTAGGATCTATTCACTCCTCAAAATCTTTCTCTGCATAAACGCATTTCAAACGTGCGATCCCTCTCATAACCCAACGATTGTCAGCAATTAATTACAATTACGATCACATTTCATTTACATCCCGCCTTGAACTTTAACCTCTAATTGCCTATTAATTTGTATATACATAAACGCAACTAGCAATAAATGCTAGTGATAGTAAATAACTTCAGGGTCACGAAATGGATAGAGTGCTGACAAACGTCAATATGGTCACCCTTGCGGGCGAAGCTGGCTACCAAGTCATCGGCGATGCCATGATTGGTATTCAAGATGGCATGATTATGTATGCCGGCCACAAGGAGCATTTTGACTGTCACGGTCACCCTGAAGTCATTGACTGCCAAGGCGCGCTGGTGACACCGGGATTGATCGATTGCCACACTCACCTCGTCTTTGCCGGCAACCGCGCAGAAGAGTTCGAACAACGCCTTAATGGTGTGCCTTATGAGCAAATCGCCAAAGCAGGCGGTGGGATCCTGTCAACGGTACGTGCAACCCGCGAAGCATCAGAAGATACCCTTTTCAAGTTAGCGTGCGAGCGCCTGCAAGGCCTGAAGAATGAAGGGGTAACCACCGTCGAGATTAAATCAGGTTATGGCCTCACCCTTGAAGATGAACTGAAAATGCTCAGGGTAGCTCGCCGCATTGGAGAAATGCCTGATATCAATGTATCGACGACCTTGCTCGCAGCCCATGCTCTCCCACCAGAATACGCGGGTGATCCTGATAGCTATATCCAATTCATCTGCGATGAAATCATTCCAGCAGCTGCCCAAGAGCACTTAGCCGATGCCGTCGATGTGTTCTGTGAAGGCATTGGTTTTAGCACCAGCCAGTGCCAGCAAGTATTCCAAGCAGCACAAAAGCATGGCCTTGCCATTAAGGGACATACAGAGCAACTTTCAAACTTGGGCGGCAGTGCCATGGCTGCACGGATGGGGGCCCTGTCTGTTGACCATATTGAACACCTCGATAACGAGGGGGTGGCAGCACTCGCCGCATGTGGCACTGTGGCTACCTTGCTGCCTGGCGCATTTTATTTTCTTCGTGAAAGCCAAATGCCACCGCTTGATCAGCTACGTCAACTGAACGTGCCTTTAGCGATTTCCACTGACTTTAACCCTGGTACATCACCCATCGCCTCTATCCGCACCATGATGAACATGGCGTGTACCTTGTTCCGGTTAACACCTGAAGAGTGCCTGCGTGGTGTCACTGTCAATGCCGCCAAAGCACTTGGACTAGAGGAGCAACAAGGGAAAATTTGCGCGGGTATGAAAGCGAATTTAGCCATTTGGAATTTATCTCACCCTGCTGAGCTGTCATACCGCCTTGGTGTGCCAGATCTCAAATCGCGGATAGTCAATGGTGAGCTATTTAATCAACCGCTATTTCACCAAACTGGAACAGGGCAGTAAGGATAATCCTATGTCGGTAGATATGAGTGTTTGGCAAGGTCGAAGTGATCCAGAAGATGGTAACCTCGGGTTACGTTGGCATGAAGTGATCAAGCCTGCGGATGAAGTGAATGATGCAGGTATTATGCTGCTTGGTTTTGCTTGTGATGAAGGTGTTTCTCGCAACAAAGGCCGTACTGGTGCCTATGATGCCCCTATCACGATTCGAAAAGCCCTGGCAAACCTAGCCTGGCACCATACCGAGCCCGTTTACGATGGCGGCGATATTTCCTGCAACGATGGCAACCTAGAGCTGGCTCAAAAACGCTTAGGTGAAGATGTTTGCCGAGCACTGCGCCAGAAACACAAAGTGATTGTATTCGGTGGTGGTCACGAGGTGGCTTGGGGCACTTTTCAGGGGATAGGCAGTCATCTACTACAAAAGCAGCACGCTCAAGAAAGTGTTATTGAACCCGACGAGTTAGACACCCCACTTCCGGTTCCCAAAATTGGCATCATCAATTTCGATGCCCATTTTGATCTTCGGAACCCGCCATCAGGTGGTTCTGCCGAGCAAGGCAGTTCAGGCACGCCATTCCAGCAAATTGCACGATTTTGCGAATTGCAAGGCTGGCCGTTCAACTATGCCTGCCTCGGCTTGAGCCGCGCAGCTAATACCCAAGCACTGTATAAAAAAGCCGACAAGCTTGGTGTACTTTATTTCGATGACTGTGAACTCACCCACCAGCGCTTACCACTGGTGATAGAGTCACTGGAACACTTTATCGCCCAATGTGATTACCTCTATCTGACCATAGATATCGATGTGTTCCCAGCCAGTACCGCACCGGGCGTCAGCGCACCCGCAGCTCGCGGTGTACCGCAGGACATCATTGAGCCATTAATAAATACCGTATTAGCTGCCGAGACTCCCTCAGGAGACAAGAAAGTTCTGGTTGCTGATATGGCGGAATATAACCCGAGATTTGATATCGACAACCAAACAGCACGACTCGCTGCGCGATTGGCCTGGACCATCGCCCGTGCCCTACGTTAATTAACGCCGCTGTCTTTATAAAACATTACAGTGACAGCATTGCAAGGAGAGCAACATGACACAAGATACCCAACCTCGCTTGGACGAAAGCCGTACCATTATTGCCCCGACGGGCACAACGCTAAATGCCAAGTCATGGTTAACCGAAGCCCCACTTCGGATGTTGATGAACAACCTGCATCCCGATGTTGCGGAACACCCACACGCTTTGGTGGTATATGGCGGCATTGGTCGTGCTGCAAGGAACTGGCAGTGCTATGACAAAATTGTCGAGGTGCTAAAGCGCCTTGAAGAAGATGAAACCTTGCTGGTTCAATCCGGCAAGCCTGTCGGTGTATTCAAAACCCACACTAACGCGCCGCGGGTATTGATTGCCAACTCAAACTTGGTTCCGCACTGGGCTAACTGGGAGCATTTCAACGAGCTCGATAAGGAAGGCTTGATGATGTACGGCCAAATGACCGCAGGCAGCTGGATCTATATCGGCTCTCAGGGCATCGTGCAAGGGACTTATGAAACCTTTGTTGCCATGGCAAAACAGCACTTCGGTGGAGACAGTTCTGGTCGTTGGATCCTAACGGGAGGCTTGGGCGGAATGGGGGGCGCTCAGCCGTTGGCGGCCACCATGGCCGGCTTCTCAATGATTGCCGTTGAATGTGATGAGAGCCGCATCGACTACCGCCTACGTACCGGCTATGTAGATTGCAAGGCGACTTCTCTTGATGAAGCGTTGGCGATTATCGAAGAAGCCAAACAAACCGGAAAGCCTGTCTCTGTTGGTCTGCTTGGCAATGCCGCCGATGTGTTCCCTGAAATTGTTCGCCGTGGCATCGTGCCTGATTGCACCACCGACCAAACCTCTGCCCACGACCCGTTAAATGGTTACCTACCACAAGGCTGGACCATGGCGCATGCTGCCGAGATGCGCCTGAGCGACGAAGCTGAGGTCGTAAAAGCTGCCAAAGCGTCGATGGCTGTTCAAGTCGAAGCGATGCTAGCCCTTCAAAAAGCCGGCTCTGCCACCGTTGATTACGGTAATAACATCCGCCAAATGGCATTTGAAGTCGGCGTGGAGAATGCTTTCGACTTCCCGGGCTTTGTTCCAGCCTATATCCGCCCTCTCTTCTGCGAAGGTGTAGGTCCTTTCCGCTGGGCTGCGCTTTCTGGCGATCCGGAAGATATCTACAAGACCGATCAAAAAGTGAAAGAGCTGATCCCTGACAACCCTCACCTGCACAATTGGCTCGATATGGCTCGTGACCGTATCCAGTTCCAAGGTTTACCAGCACGTATCTGTTGGGTTGGCTTGAAGGATCGCGCTCGCTTGGGCCAAGCGTTCAACGAAATGGTCAAGAACGGTGAACTGAAAGCACCGATTGTCATTGGTCGAGACCACCTCGATTCTGGCTCTGTTGCCAGCCCTAACCGTGAAACCGAAGGCATGATGGACGGCTCCGACGCTGTGTCAGACTGGCCACTACTTAATGCCCTACTGAATACCGCATCTGGCGCGACTTGGGTCTCACTACACCATGGTGGTGGCGTGGGTATGGGCTTCTCGCAGCACTCAGGCATGGTCATTGTGTGTGACGGAACCGATGAAGCTGCTGAACGCGTTGGCCGTGTGCTGCGCAATGACCCAGCGACCGGTGTGATGCGCCACGCTGATGCCGGTTACGACATTGCGGTTAACTGCGCCGAAGAGCAAGGCCTTGACTTGCCGATGATCCCATCAACTCAGAAGTAACAGGACGTTGTATGTACCAAATTGAAATCAATCCAGGGAAACTGTCTCTCAAGCAACTGCGACACATCAGCCGCCACAAGGTGACCCTGTCACTCAATAGTGCAGCTTATGATGACATGTTAGCCAGTACCCAGGCCGTTGAGCAGGTGATCGCAGAAGACAAAGTCGTTTATGGCATCAATACGGGCTTTGGTTTGCTCGCCAATACCCGTATCGCCGTTGAAGATTTGGAAACTCTGCAGCGCAGTATTGTTCTTTCCCATGCCGCTGGCATTGGTCAGTTCATGGAAGATCATACGGTCAGGCTGATGATGGCACTGAAGATCAATAGCCTTGCCCGCGGTTACTCGGGGATCCGCCCCAAGGTGGTTGATGCGCTCATCACCCTGGTCAATGCCGAAGTCTACCCTTGCATCCCACAGAAAGGATCGGTTGGTGCATCGGGGGATCTTGCCCCGTTGGCACATATGAGCACGGTACTATTGGGTGAAGGACAAGCTCGTCACAATGGCGAGGTTATCAGCGGCGCGGCAGCATTGAAGATTGCTGGCTTAGAGCCTATCACTTTGGCCCCGAAAGAAGGTCTCGCACTGCTCAATGGCACACAAGCGTCCACCGCATTTGCGCTGGAAGGCTTGTTTGCCGCAGAAGATCTGTATGCCTCGGGCACCGTCTGTGGTGCAATGTCGGTTGATGCTGCACTTGGTAGCCGCCGTCCGTTTGACCCACGTATCCACCGCGTTCGTGGTCACCGCAGCCAGATTGATGCCGCGATGGCCTACCGCCATTTGCTAGACAAAGAAAGCGAGATTGGCTTATCTCACCAGCAGTGCGAAAAAGTCCAAGACCCCTACTCGCTTCGCTGCCAGCCTCAGGTGATGGGGGCTTGCCTGCAGCAGATCCGCCATTCTGCGGATATTCTGGAAATCGAAGCCAATGCCGTTTCTGACAACCCACTGGTATTCGCTGATGATGGCGACATCATTTCCGGTGGTAACTTTCATGCAGAGCCGGTTGCCATGGCAGCTGATAACCTTGCGCTGGCCATTGCCGAAATTGGCAGCCTGTCGGAGCGTCGTATGGCCCTGTTGATCGATAGCGGGCTCAGCAAACTGCCGCCATTCTTGGTGGATAACGGCGGGGTAAACTCCGGTTTTATGATAGCGCAGGTCACTTCAGCTGCACTGGCCAGCGAGAACAAGACCCTTGCCCATCCGGCTTCGGTCGATAGTTTGCCTACCTCGGCCAATCAGGAGGATCATGTCTCGATGGCCACCTTTGCCGGCCGCAGGCTCAAAGACATGGCAGAAAATACCCGCGGGATTTTGGCTGTCGAGCTTCTTGCCGCGGCACAAGGCTTGGATTTCCGCACGCCAAACCGCAGTTCAGAGCGTATTGAGCAAGCCAAGGAAATGCTTCGCGCCCGGGTGAGCTTCTACGACAAGGATCGCTACTTCGCTCCGGATATCGAAAAAGCCAATGAGCTACTATTGGAAGCGCATTACAACAGCCTAATGCCTTCGCAACTGCTTCCGAGCCTGTAACCAACTTGCCGCTATCCTATTTTAAGCTGGCAAACACTGCCGGCTTACTTTTCATACTGCGGCCAGTAGACTATTCATTACTTGCACTTTTTCTATCCTGTTATGCAGGGAATACGTGCGCTTCCCGTACAAAATCGCATTCTTTTTCGTCTGAGAACATTAAAACCTTGATAAATACCCAGTTATTAGCTCAATAAATAGACTACTATGTTGAAGAGGCAATAAGCCCAACTGCAAATTGATGTTTCGTGGAGGATGCTATGTGGCAAGCAATTTCTCACCAACTTTCTGAGGTATTGGATAGACCATTCAAAATCAGCGAAAAGGAAGTACTTGAAGGCGGTGACATTAATGAATGCTACTGCATCGGAGACGGTACCGACCGTTACTTCGTCAAGCTCAACGATCGCGAACGGCTTGTCATGTTCGAGACAGAAGCGGAGAGCCTGAGGCTACTCAACGAAACCGACTGTATCCAAGTACCCCAGTTTATCCACCTCGGCACATCCAAAGACCGGGCTTTTATTGTCCTCAACTACCTGCCGACGAAAGTGATCGATAACCAATCTGCCTATACGCTTGGGGAGCAGTTGGCTCGGATGCATGCCTGGGGCGAACAGGGGGAGTATGGCTTTGACCTCGATAACTACATTGGCTTGACCCCGCAGCCCAACCAATGGTGCCGCAAATGGTGCCGCTTCTTCGCTGAACAACGCATTGCCTGGCAATTGCAGCTTTGTTCGGAAAAAGGCATCGATTTTGGCAATATCGATACGATCACCAGTAAAGTAATCGATCTTCTGGTACACCACCAACCCAAGCCCTCGTTGCTGCATGGCGATCTCTGGCATGGCAATACCGCCGTTACCGTGACTGGCCCGATCATCTATGATCCTGCCAGCTATTGGGGGGATCGTGAATGTGATATCGCTATGACCGAACTGTTTGGTGGGTTCCCACCCAGCTTCTACGAAGGATACCAGTCTGTCTGGCCGCTGGAAGACGGCTATGAAAAGCGCAAAACGCTCTACAACCTTTACCATGTGCTCAACCACTGCAACCTGTTCGGCGGTAGCTACATCACCCAGGCAGAACATATGATGGAAGAGCTAGGGCTGAAATAGGCCCAATTATTCTCGCCATCAACGCTGCTGATGTGCTCGGTGTTAGCCCACAGTCATTTATTGCCGTCAAGGACTCGGTAACCGGCCTGCTGGCCGCGAAAGCGGCCCAAATGAAAAGGGTGGCCGTCCCTGATGCCGTATATGCCAATGGTCCACGCTGGTCAACTGCCAACCGCAAACTTAACTCGTTACCCGAAGTAAATAAGCAATTAATTGCAATCATCTGATACCGTTGCTTAGATACAAAGGTGTAAATGTAACCATGATATTGTTTACACCTTTTTACTCTGTCCTTGCACTCGCAAAATGTGCCATTTCTGACCTAATATTTATTTCACCAATATAAACAGAAATTTATACGTCCAGTCTTTTTTTAATATCTGATCGCTGCAACTCTCTTCTTTGTCATAACTTTCTGTGAGTTCAAACTTTATAGATAATTTGAGGCGAAAACGAATGCTTAACGCTAAAGTTAAATCATTGAACTGAACCAGTCGCGTTCTCGGGAATTATTGCAACTTGGATGCTAATTCTTGGCTTAAGTTTGCAAGGAGTACACTATGAAGAATTACACAGAGCAGACAGTAGTATGCCCACACTGTGGCCACAACATCCCTATTACTCTTGATGCCAGTGCCGGCAGCCAAGAGTTCTATGATGACTGTCCTGCCTGCTGCCACGCCATCCATCTAAATATGCAAGTTGATGAGCTACATAAGACCATCAACTTATTTGTCGATGCCGATGATGAGCAGATTTTCTAGTCCATTGGCTGTTATTAGATGCCGTATCCGATATTCAAACCCCCTACTGAACCGTAGGGGTTTCTATTTTACTTGAGTCAATTATCCTAAGCCTTTTTCAGCCAATACCCTTTCAACCGTATCGACTATGGCTTGGGTTTGAGGATCGATTTCGATATTGACTTTAGCACCGACTTTCTTCACACCAAATAGGGTTCGTTGCAAGGTTTCAGGGATCAAATGCACACAGAAACGATCCTCAGCTACCGTACCTATCGTCAACGAGCAGCCATCCAAACCAATGTATCCCTTGCGCAAGATATATTTATTGTAGGATTCGGGGATTTCGAACCAAATAGTTGTATTGTTTGGCGATACTTCAATGTCAACGATCGTTGTTACCGCATTGATGTGCCCCGACATTGAGTGACCGCCAATTTCATCACCAAACTTGGCCGCCCGTTCAATATTCA
Source organism: Photobacterium gaetbulicola Gung47 (assembly GCA_000940995.1). Lineage (NCBI taxonomy): Bacteria > Pseudomonadati > Pseudomonadota > Gammaproteobacteria > Vibrionales > Vibrionaceae > Photobacterium > Photobacterium gaetbulicola. The sequence goes on along the minus strand of CP005974.1, from coordinate 1,851,279 downwards.
CACTATCACCGGCGCTGAGTTCGCCGAGGTTAGTCACAGCCAGTGTTTCCTGCATCAGATCAAAAGAAACATTATCCCCTTCCAGTTTCGTGACCGTCAGGCAACAACCGTTATGGGCAACTGAAGCACCGATTTCCAACCCCTCCCGCATCTTGCCGAATAATCGGACAACATGAGTTTGAAACGCTTCTTTTTTTTCGATAGCAATAACTTGTGCTGTACCCTGAACAATTCCGGTAAACATATCGACTCCTGATGATCAGATAACTTTCAGTATGTTAACAATAAATCGGCCGTGTAAAAAGCAAGCAAAATTGCACTATCAGGCTTAACCCTATATCCTCAGCACATATTTAGAAGGTTACAGCAAAATGTACTAAGTTGGACTCCGCATGCTAAGACACCTAAGAAAAAATCTTAATTTGCAAATTCAGGTGTTGATGGCGTTGTTGGTTGTCCTAACGGCGCTGCCTATCGGCTTGCTCTGGCACAACAGTACCGAGCGTGTTGTCCACCTGACGATTGAGCACATCTACAAACATGCCAGCCAAGGGGTAATTTCCCATCTCAGGGAATTTTTCACTGATGCGCACCAAGTCTATCAGCATCAGGACCGTATTCAGAAAGCCCTCAACAGCAAGGTGCAAAACCGGGAAACATTGCTCAACCATCTACTAACCGTGTTAAACCACCACAATGAAATCGATTATTTCTATTTCGCGAATGTCGACGGTGGATTGCTCTCTATGGGCCATCAAGAAAATAACCAGTATTTCCTGATTGAAACTGATTCTAATCAAGCTGGTAACTTGAATCGTTTTTCCTCCGATCACGATGGTCACAAAGGCCAGCTACTCGAAACAACAACAAACTTCGATGCCCTAGAAAAAGCATGGTTTCAAAATGCCATCGACAGCAATGAGCCGGTCTGGAGCAACATTTACGCCAGTGCCTTTGACCCAACCCTGCTAGGTATTACATTGTCGCAGGCGCAACGCGATGATAGCGGCAAACTGTTAGGTGTCTGGGGACTGGATTTAACACTCAACACGGTTGTGCATGAACTGAACAAGAGCAAACTGAGCCAGCATGGTGATGTCGTGCTGTACGATAAAAACCAAGCTATTCTTGCCAGTACCTCTCCCGCTCATACACCGAGCAACGGTGAGCTTCCTGCCATCAACCAATCCACCGCCCCAATCCTTGATAGCCTGATCAAAGCAGATAGCAACAAAGGCAACAGCTTGCTGCTGGTTGACCACAATGGTGAACAATGGGCTGGATTTATCAGCGACTACAATATCGGCCAAGATCACCTTGTCAAAATTGCCTTCTATTCCCCATTGACTGACTTTGCCCCTGAACTCGGTGCCTCCCAGCGAGCCGCGATCCTATTGACCGCCGTCTTAGTGCTCGTTGCCATCCTGCTCGGCAAGAAAGCTGCCTGGCAGCTCCATCAACCAATTCAAGCCCTGACCCAAGCGGCAGAGCAAATCAGCAAGGGACGATGGGGAAGCCAGATTACCATCACCCGGGATGACGAATTAGGGACACTGGCCAAATCGTTCAATAAGATGCAGCGAAATCTCGAGTTGACCATTCATGAACTCGATAGCCAACAGCAGGAGACCAAACGCCTCAATGCCCTCTTAGAACGTCAAAACCAAGAGCTTGAAGCACGAGTAAAAGAACGAACTCAAGCGCTTAGCACTGCCAATACCAAACTGCAACAGATGGCCTACTTCGACGGCCTCACGGGAATTGCCAACCGCCGTTATTTTTGGCAGCAGCTTGATGAAAAATGTAGAGAGCAAGACGGTTGGTTGCTGATTATGGATATCGACAACTTCAAGCTTATTAACGATGCGTACGGTCACATCGAAGGCGATAATATCCTCAAGCATTTCACGGCGACTTGTCAGGCTGTTTTGCCTGCGAATTGCCTGTTTGGCCGTATTGGTGGCGAGGAGTTTGCCGTCTGGATGGCAGATGTACCTCGACTAGAAATCGAGAAAATCACCCATCAGCTGCTATCGCAGCTTGAACGTCACCCTTATACAAATGGCATTACCTCAGTGGTAGTTTCGACCAGTATCGGTGTCAGTCGCTGCACTTCCCTGCCGCAAAAATCTTATGCCGTTGCCGACAGGCTACTCTACCAGGCAAAGCAAGAGGGCAAGAATCGCGCTGTGATAGAGCCGACAGCTGATGATCACGAGGTCTAAATCAGTGGCTCAGGCAGCAAGAGAGCGGCAGATAAATACTTCGCTAAGCTATTGATATCAAATCTAGAGAATGAAATGATAATTTTTATTCGATGTGAATTGTGCCAATTTGGCGAACCGTTATAATTCTCGCGTCATTCCTCTCTTCAACCAGGAGCACTTCTGTGCATAACTATCGGCGCGAGACCCGCCTCTTACTCAAATTAGCGATCCCGGTACTGATTGCATCGGTTGCCCAAACCTCGATGGGGTTTGTAGATACGGTTATGGCCGGAGGCGTCAGTGCAACGGATATGGCGGCGGTATCTGTAGCGGCAAGCATTTGGTTACCGGCGATCCTTTTTGGTGTCGGTTTGCTGATTGCCCTGGTTCCAATTGTCGCCACCCTGAATGGTTCAGGTAAGCGTGATAACATTCCGTTTGAGGTCCAACATGGCTTCTTGCTGGCGCTGTTGATTTCCGTACCGATCATTTGGGTGCTGTACAATGCCGGCACCCTGATTGATTTTATGGATGTCGAAACGGCGTTGGCAGAAAAAACCACTGGGTATCTTCATGCCGTACTCTTTGCCGTTCCCGGCTTTCTTTTTTTCCAGACCCTGAAGAGTTTTTCTGAAGGCGTATCGATGACAGTCCCGTCGATGGTGATTGGCTTTATCGGCCTTGCCGCCAATATTCCACTCAATTGGATCTTCGTCTACGGCAAATTCGGCGCACCAGCGCTCGGCGGGGTCGGCTGCGGTGTAGCAACCGCTATCGTCTACTGGCTGATGTTCTTCTCGATGCTGGTTTATATCCGTTTCAACAAAAAGCTGCGCGCTATTGGTATTTTCGACCGTTGGCACCCACCCCAGCTGAAAGCGGTTATTCGCCTATTTCGCCTCGGCTTCCCGGTTGCAGCCTCGATCTTCTTCGAAGTCTCGCTTTTTGCGGTTATTGCCTTGCTGATCTCTCCGTTAGGCTCGACGATCGTCGCCGCCCATCAGGTCGCAAGTAACTTTTCTTCGTTGATCTTCATGATCCCGATGAGCCTAGGTGCCGCCCTGAGTATCCGGGTCGGTCACTTGCTAGGACGCCAAGACTTTACCGAGGCCAAAATCGCCAGCCGCAGTGGTTTGATTGTGGCTTTTTGTATCGCAGCGGTGACGGCGGTCATGACAGTGGTACTGCGCGAGCCTATTGCCGAGATGTATACCGATAACCGCGAGGTTATCTACATCGCTGGACAACTGCTCTTCCTCGCAGCCATCTACCAATGTACCGATGCTATCCAGGTAGTGGCAGCCGGAGCACTCAGGGGCTATAAGGACATGCGGGCTATATTTATTCGCACTTTCATTGCTTACTGGATCCTTGGCTTGCCAATCGGTTATATCCTCGGGATCACCGACTGGATCGTCTCCCCGATGGGCCCACACGGCTTCTGGATAGGGAACATCGTCGGCCTAACCGCCGCCGCTATCATGCTGGCATACCGCCTGCTCTGGGTACAGAAGCAAGATGATGACTCACAGTTGCAGATGTCACTACGGTGATTTTGCTTGCGCGAATTAAAAGGCGGCCGTTGGTCGCCTTTTTGTTTCGCGACGTATAAAACCCAGTGACACCAGGTTACTTGGATATACTAATCATATGAACCTGTTTTGCCATCCTCTACTACTTCTGCTGCTCCTGGTACTGACTGGCTGCGAGCCCAACACCGCTACACGCAGCTTCAACAGCTACAATGAGCGGCTCGCCAATGTCCTCGACACTTCGCCAGTGGCCGTCGATGACATAGATCTCATCGCCTTTCCAGAACCCCGCGAGCTTCTAGAGCCTATCGAAGATATTCGAATTGATCTACTCGATGCCTATGAACTGAGAAAATGCGGACTGTTCAACCTGATCGCCGAGCGCAACTCCATTTTGGGCAAGGTACAGGACAAAACCCGCCAACTGCGTTATGAGCTCATCCTGTTAAGTGGCCTCAACCACTGCCAGCAGGTACTCCCGCAAGACTCTGAGGTCCTGCCGATGCTTGAAGGGTTCAAGCAGCAGAAACAAGCCCAGCTCGCCAGCCACCTGTGGAATATGCTCACCACAGAAAAGGAGTGGCGGCAGCAACTCACCATATACCACCAACCTTTCGAGCTAGGCCTATTCTATGGCTTTGATGAAAGCTTAAATGCCTTTAACTTTCTAACTTTTATTCAGAAAAACATCCTTCAGGGCACCAGTGTAGAAGAGAAACAGGCTGACCGGCTGATAAAGCATCAAGAGCAGCTACATACCCACCACTACTTCGGCCAGCTGGTCTATTCGATACACCTCGCGACGTTGTGGTTAGAAGCGATTACCGACATGCTGGAACAACATGAACAGCGGCTCATCTGCGGCCCTAACCGCAACCAACAGAAAGCCGAATACCTCAGTAACGTTTTCAACAAATTCTTTGCCAGCGAGCTGCAGGCCTACCTTGCCGAGCTCGACTCCCAATACCGCCAAATATCTCCTGCTCTAACAACACTGCTCACGCTGGAACATGCCAGGAAATCAGCCACCACTCCCTACGTCGAGCAATACCTCAACGGTAAGCTCCATAATCGCTTCAGGCAGGCGACACGCCAGCATGTCGGGTTCTGGCAACGGACGTTCAAGCGGTGCAACATCAAAATCGGCACCCGTTAGCCTAAACTTTGGCCATCTATCGCCTGGTATTATTAATTCACCGACTCAGCGCAAAGAATTGCCCTGTATTGCTATAAATGCATAACAACAGGCTCTAAGATGAATTAATAACCATCTGGCTGGAGCTGATATGAAGAAGAACAAAAACGATGCAAAACTCTTAAAAAAAGCGCTAGAGCTAGGTATGGCCTTTGCCAAGAAGCAAGGATTTGATGATTTAGACAAATCAGTCTCGTCGAAGGATAAGGTCGAATGTATTTACCGCTTGCTGGTTCAATTCAAGCAAATTACCCCGCTTCCTGAAGACAAGGAAGACGGACCGAATATGAAACACAGACTCATCCTGTGGATTACCCGGCTATTACCGCCGGATCACGAACTGCTCCAGTAACACTAGCAGCAGGTTTGAGCCCCCTCAAACCTGCTGGTTTACCTGCTATCAGTATTTATATTCCCACGACACCATACCGAAGTAGCCATCATAGTCTTGATTGACACGGCCTAGGCTATCCTCGTCTGCGGCAAACAGATAATCATCCTCATCATAGTTTTCATACCTGATATTGAGCTTGATACTCTGTCTGTCATCGACACGATAGGTACCATTGACCTCCAAACGATGCCCCTGGGAGCGATTATCCGGATAATCAAAGTCGGCATTTGACGTGGTGGATGTCTTTCCCTTGCCATAGCTATAACTGTAATCAAGCCCGATATCCAGCCGCTTATCCATCAGATTGTTCCGGTTGGCTCCAACTCCGACAACCACAGCTTCATCGGTCAGTTCTGAAGTATATCGGGAAAAATCAGGGGAATTGCTGTTGGCGCTCTGCTGCTTGGATTCAATTTGCTGATAATTCAGGTAGGCATAGCCCACGGTATTTTCATCATGCTGGTAATCAACGGTGGCATCATAGCCATAATCTTTACCCGAGCTGCGGCCTATATCCGGGGTGGGATAATCCTCATCGCCGTACCAAGCGGCGGCAGACAATTGGGTTGAATCATTAAGCTGATAGCGAATATCCCCACGGAGTTCCAGCCTTTCCCGATCGGCCAAATAATACTGCCTCAAATTCGGGCTATTGGCACTGTCGTTCCTCCAGCTCGAGCCGTCTCTGTCTTGCCATGAGACTTTGGCACCGGCACTCCAGTCATCGACCGGTTTGTAGCGTGTTGAAAGATACAGCGTGCTTTCATTGGTGCGCTTCCTGTTCGCCTCTTCCCGCGAGCGATAGCGATAGTCATATCCGCCCTGAATTTTCCATGACCGGTTATAACGGTAATCCCCCACCACTTCGAGACCGCTTCGAGTTCTGTCGGTTGTTGGCCGTGTCTGGCCTATGACGGCATCCTTATCCGAGCGGTCATCGCGATCCCGGTAATCTGCCCGCACCTTCAGCGCAGCTTTGCTGGTCAGCCGATTGCTGTAGCCCGCATCGACCTGAACCGTATTGACCTTACCGTCGAACTTGGCCTTTTGGTTCGGTGATCCCGGAAAGACATTCAACCCACCGTCAGATGTCGACTCCTGCCAAAGTACCCGGCCATCAATCGTCTGCCTGTCCATCCTGTAATTTCCCGAGACAGCAACCTGGTGAAATTCATTATCGGGCTCGTAGGCCCGGGAGTCGGCAAAGGGATCGCTGGCAGGGCCGAAATACAAGGCCTGGTTGTCATTACGAAAGACCGAGGCCCGGTATGCCGCATCGATAAGCCAGTCTTCCTCGAGATAGGACACCCCAACAGCAGTATTGAGGGTTTCATGCGAGAGCGGTTTTTGAATATATCCGGGAACACTGCCCACGCCAGGCACCCGGTTGTCATAGAAGGAATATGTCCCCTCTTTTTGCTCGAACGTCATGTCCGCATAGGGCTGCCAGGGGCTTGGCGGCGTATACTTCAACCCGATCTGGATTTTTTCCCGAATCGATTCCTTGTCGAAAGTCCTGAGATCCCCTTCGGTCAATGTCGTGCCATCACCACGGTATGCAGAAAGGCTATCATCGTTCCAGTAATACGGTGACTGGCTGTAGTAAAGGCTTGCCCGCACACCGTCGTAATCACCCAGCTCGGTGCCGATCCGAAACCGCTTCAAGCCAAGGTCTTCGACCTCAAACCGCGTGTATTCCCCGTCATCATTGACTTGCCCTAAATCGGCATTGAGTGTTCCCACGGCCCCTACATCACTGTGGGTCGGCACCCAATTGTTGAACCGGGTCGAGCCACCATTATCTGAATAGCCCGCGCCCAATGCGGCACTTCCCTGCCATTGCCCATCACTTGAGCAGGCTTTACACTCCCAGCCGGATGTATCGACCTCTTTCGCCGCTTTGAGTGAGTAATCCTGGTACGGATTGTCAGCGGGCACGCTCTCTTCTTCGGCATAACCACAGAATGTCATCGATGCAGTCAGCCAATAAATTGGATATACAATCTTCATTGCTCTGCTCTCATTTTCTCAACGTTAAGCCGCGAGGGTGATTGGTACCGTGTACCTGACTATGGCAGTTCATGCAGCTGCCGCCACGCACACGCAGGTCTCCTTCTGGAATGTCCACTTGAGCGTGCGGCACTCGATGGCAGTCCTGACACAGTTGAGGCATGCGTTTGTCCAACATCGCACTATTGATGGAGCCGTGCGGGTTATGGCAATAACTGCAGTCCTCAGACACCGGCTCATGCTCCCACAGGAAGGGGCCGCGTTTTTCCGCATGGCATTGATAGCAATTTTCGTTGATATCCACCTGCTTCAAACTGGCTTCGTTGACTGATTGGTGCGGCTCATGGCAGCTCGAACAGCTCATGACCCCATCCCGTATCGGATGGCTGGAACGCTTGTGCAGCTGAGCTTTAACCTGGCTATGGCAGCCGGTACAGGTTTCTACCTGCGTTGCTTGGTTAAACATGGGGTCTTCAGCCTGATGCAGCTTATGGCAGCTCGAGCAACTGACATCTTCGAACGCATGCACGCTCGAGTGCCAGTTCCTCTGAGCACTACCTTGGTGGCAAGACAGGCAAACGCTGTTTTGCTTGCTGGCAGGAACGGGGGAATCGTCACCAAAGGTGATCATGGGCTCACGCGCATTATTCCCCCTCGGGTTACGGTGATGGTTTCCCAGCGGGCCATGGCAAGCTTCGCACTGGCGATCGCTCATCGGGCCATGGGAAACCCCCAGGCGGCCGTGAACATTGTCGAAGATCCCCGTCGCCGGGATCTCTGAATCCTTGTCATGGCAACGCAGACACGTCTCAGAGCCATCGCGTGAATAGCGTCCATCCTGGAATTTTTTATCCAGCTCAGCCTCAACGGCTTCACGGGGATCTCGGCTTTCAGTGTCGGCAAAAGCCATCATGCTGACCAGCATGATCAGGATCCCGCTTGCTGCCCACGACCACCACTTTCTCTTATTCATTTTATAATCCTTCCAAGGCGTTCTCAGCGAATCTGGTTTACTGGCGGAACCGGTAGACATCATGGACAACGTCGACACCGACATCCTGCCCGACCGAGTGACAGGTCGCACACTGCTCACTGCCGGTTGCATCAGCGGCACTGTCTGCGGCAAACACGGCACCGTTCCTTAGCATATGCGAAATCGCGCCATCGCCTTCAGCCGGACTATCGGGATTGACATCCCCCAAATTGGATGCCAAGTGACAACTACCGCATACCACCAAGGCAGGGCTGAAGAACTTGTTTTCTCTCGCATCACCGGCCGCCACGCTAGCAACCGAAGGCCGGATGTTTGCCTGATTCGGCAGGTTGTACTGCGAGGCGGTATGGCACGCTTCGCAGTTAGCGAGATTGCCGGGATAACTAGACTCCCCGCTGCGCTGCGAGCCAAATCCGTGGAATGAATGGACATGGTATTTCAGATCGCCGGGGATCCCTGGGTAGAATGCCGCTCGTGTGGCGTTATGACAGCTGGCACACTGCTCGAAGTCCTTGGCTGAATGCGCTTGTCCCGCCGGACCATAGAGATGTACGGTCAGATCCTTGTGGCAACCGTTGCACGATGCTAAATCTGCGCCAATCGCGGTTTTTTCATTGACGGCGCCGCCACCGATATCAAAAGCGGCCCAGACCGCATTGGCCGCTAGCAGGTACTCGGTGTCCCTGTCATTCTCGAGCGAACTGTCATCACAAGCGATCAGCGCCGGTTGCTCGGCTTTTCTGTCGGTACACAGCGGCATTTCAGCATTTGTCACGACCAATACCGAGCCAGCGGCAGGTTTAAGCGCTGTTTCACCGTTCGGGAAGGCCTTCTTACAGAGAAACTGTCCATCCCCCATCGCGCTACATTCTTCGGTCATATTGATCCGGACGCGATTGGCGGTATAGCTGATCTCAAGGCCGTTGCCGTTATTCCAGTTAACCAACAAGTAGGCAGAACCGTGGCGGATAAACGGGGCGATATCTGCAAATGACGCGACGCCCTCCCCGTTGCGCGTCAGCGTGATCTCTATTTCGAAGTCCGGGTCGCTGTAGCGGGCCGAATTAATCGCCAATTCCAAGGTATCCCTTCCTGCCTGCATCGCCGCCAGCCGGCCTCCATGGACAGATTGCACCGACCTGCCACCGGCATCAACTCCGTGGCAGCCTTCGCAGCGGTCATTAGATGGGAAAGCACTTGAATGTGAGTTGCGCACCGTATGGCAGGCCCCACAGGCTTCAGCAGTTGGATGATTGAACCAGTTATCGGCATCGGCCGTTGTATCGGAGACATCCTTGTGGCAGGTATCGCAATTCCTGGCATCCTGCGGATACGGTGAGCCCACCAGCTCTGGCTCAGTCTCTTCGCCCCCCTCATCCGGGATCTCAAACACATTACCGTGCTTGTCATGGACAATGACCGCTAAAGAGCGACGGGTTGAGTTGGGGTTACTGTCGTTGTGGCAGGCTGAACAGATTTGCGGCTCTACCCGGTTTGCCGGCGCGCGAGTGCCATGAAAAGGGGCCTCGCCCATGTGGCACGTGGTACAGCTTGAATTATCCAGGATATCCCGCGACAGCGGTGCCGAGCCACCGGAAGGAACCCAGTCCAGGGTATAGTTAATGACAGGAATATCCGAGAGCGCATCGCCATAGCGAATGGCAAAGCGGTGAAGAACATCCGGCTCCCACTCAATCACTGCCGCTTCTGCGGGTGCTGGTTCTGCCGACAGTTGGGCGGGGTCAACCACTTGGGTAACGTCTACCGAGAAGGTATAGCGATAACTGCCTGCCGCCAGCACCTCAAAGACCCCGCTGGATTCAAAGTTTGGCTTGGCATCGGCTGCTGGAGACTGGCTCCCAAAGATAAAGGTTTGCCAAAAGCTATTGTCACCGGTGCTACGCCCCTCGCTGACCTTGAGGACGGCGAAACTCAAACCGCTTTCAGGGTCGAGTTCAAATGGCGCTCCCGTACCGTCTGTCGCTGTAAACTCAACCGACAGCATGCCGTTCTCATCCAGAACCGGTGTCTGGGCATCGATGGTTATATCATTCGGATCCGGCGGTGGAGAATTCTGATCGCTTCCTTGGTTATCACAAGCTTGAATCAGGCAGATACAAATAAAAGCTAATATAAATCTTATAACAATCATCAGATTAACTCACACTAGCGGATTGAAGGGTTAACTTGCACTCCATGGGAGATAGCCTGGGTCCATAACTTCTCGCAAGGCTTGGCAAGCAAATAAAAAATATAGCTATTTATCGCTGTGTGTTTGGCTGAGAATTTGATGACATCAGGGTTAATCCCCCGAAAATAGAAGCAAGTGTCTGATAAAAATTACAAATAACCCTGACTCAATTTTAAGAACAATCCATTAATCGCAACAGCTTTCTCAGCTTCCCCCTTACTCTCACTCTCTGTAGTCATTGGCGGGATTTGAGCTTCTGTCCTATCTTTGATGACAAAAAACCATCGTGACAGTGTCGCGTTCGAAGGAGTACATCATGAGAGTGTTGAAACAACCCTTTGCACTATCCTGCCTCATTATTATCGGTGGCTATTGCAGCCATGCTGCTGCGGTCAGTGATGAGCTAGTGAAAAGTTGCGATGCCTGCCACGGTACTAACGGAGTCAGTAAGAATACCAACATCCCTTCCATTGCCGGGATTGCCGAATGGAACCTCAGCGATCAGATGCTGCAATACCTCGATGGCCGCCCGGCCAAAACCGTTAACCATGTCCTTGGGGATACCAGCAAAAGTGGCAATATGAAAACCGTTGTCGAAGGGCTGAGCGAGGATCAAATCAACGATCTTGCCAACTATTATTCATCCAAACCTTTTGTCAAAGCCAAACAAACGTTCGATGGCAACAAAGCGGCTGCGGGCAAAGAGGTACATATGGCCAGCTGTGACAAATGCCATTCGAAAGGTGGCAGCGACCCATTCGACGAGGCCTCTATCCTCGCAGGCCAGCAAAAAGGTTACATCCTGCGCACTATGAATGAGTACAAGGGTGGCCAGCGCCAAGGTGACAAAGGTATGGTCGATGCAATCAAAGCCCTTAGTGCTGATGATATTTCAGCACTGGTTGAGTTTTATGCCAGCCAGCAATAAGCAGGAGTGACAGGCCGTGACAGATTCCAACAAACCCAGCAGCTCACTCTGGCGTAAATTGCTATGGGGCATCCCTGTTGGGGCGTTCATTGCTTTCGTTCTGGGTATAGGCGCAATGGCAGCCTTTCACTGGACGATGGACTATACCAACAGGAACCAGTTCTGTTATGGCTGTCATATCGGCATGGATACCATCGTCGAGGAATACCAAGCCTCGATTCATTTTAAAAACACCAAGGGGGTGGTCGCCGCTACGTGCAGCGACTGCCACGTCCCCCGTGAATTCGTTCCCAAAATGGCGCTGAAAATTGGCGCGACTGGCGATATCTTCCACATGATGCGCGGCACCATCACGCTGGAGAACTTCGAAACAGAACACCGCCCGCGGCTGGCACAGAAAGTGACCGACGAGTACAAGACCAATGACTCCAAACAGTGCCGTTATTGTCATGATGTCAACAAGATGGATTTCGAAAACCAGTCGCGCAATGCCAGCCGCCGCCACCAGACTATGGCGGAACGAGGGCAAACATGCATCGACTGCCATGCCGGTATCGCCCATGCGCTGCCCAAGCCAGCAGCGACGGAAGCCGCTGCCGAATGAAGTAGATACTCACCAAAAAGTTAAATAGCTAACATTTTTTCGCTACCCGGATTGCGACTCGTATATCAGTGCGCTACCGTGAACATATCTATTTAGTAGCATAACAAGGATTTTCATGCGTCGTGTCGTCTTCAACCAAAAAGGCGGGGTTGGTAAATCAAGCATTACTGCCAACCTTGCTGCAATCAGTGCAGCCCAAGGGTACAAGACACTGCTCCTCGACTTAGATGTCCAAGGCAACAGTAGCCACTACCTCGGCTTCGACATCAATATCGACAACAGCAAAAACATGGCTGAGCTACTCAACCAGACCGTGGGCTGGTTCTCGGTATCGACACCGATCAAGTCCTACCCACAAGCGACTCCATTCGACAACCTTGACATTATCCCCGCCAGCCCGAAACTGGAAAAAATCGAGTCTGAGCTCGAGCGCCGTTATAAAATCTATAAACTGCGCGACGCTCTGGATGAGCTGGACAAAGAGTACGACCGTATATACATCGATACCCCGCCGAATTTGAATTTCTTCAGCAAGGCCGCCCTTATTGGTGCTCATAAACTGCTGATCCCGTTTGACTGCGATAGCTTCTCCCAACAGGCATTGATGACCTTGCTCAACAATGTGGCAGAGCTGCGCGAGGATCATAACCCCAAGCTTGAAGTCGAAGGGGTGATTGTCAATATGTTCAATGCCCAGGCCAAGTTCCCAGCTAAAATCATCGAAGACTTAAAAGATATCGGCTTGCAGATCCTTGAGCCTTACCTGCCGCTCTCGGTCAAGATGAAAGAATCGCATTATCACCAACAGCCGCTAATCCACCTGCTGCCGAACCACAAACTCACCCAGTCATTTAGCAATCTTTTTGCCACGCTGGAGCAAACGGAAAAAGCCACAGTCAATTAACGCCTCGTCCATAGTTATCAGGCAGTTATCATTGTAAGCCAGCTTGTTAGCATAATGACAAGCTGGCTTAACTTTATCGTCAGGCAATATGAAAAAGCTGGAGAGGGAATGTCAGCTCGGATAAAAGTGATTGAAATCACACTTTTAACCGCCACGGCGGTGATAAATAATCCGCCGCGCTCAAAGCATAAGCAAACAGTCACCATAACTTAAAAAAGCCAACTCAAACACTTGCACGAGGGATCATCACTCGCTAATATGCTCCTCGTTCCCACGGGAATGCAGTACGACCGTAGCTCAGCTGGTTAGAGCACCACCTTGACATGGTGGGGGTCGGTGGTTCGAGTCCACTCGGTCGTACCAACTTCTAGCTTTAATCTAGAACACAATTTGCGTCTGTAGCTCAGCTGGTTAGAGTACTACCTTGACATGGTAGGGGTCGGTGGTTCGAGTCCACTCAGACGCACCATCTTCAATTTGATTGAAGATACAGTACGACCGTAGCTCAGCTGGTTAGAGCACCACCTTGACATGGTGGGGGTCGGTGGTTCGAGTCCACTCGGTCGTACCAATTTCTAGCGTTAATCTAGAACACAATCTGCGTCTGTAGCTCAGCTGGTTAGAGTACTACCTTGACATGGTAGGGGTCGGTGGTTCGAGTCCACTCAGACGCACCATCTTCAATTTGATTGAAGATACAGTACGACCGTAGCTCAGCTGGTTAGAGCACCACCTTGACATGGTGGGGGTCGGTGGTTCGAGTCCACTCGGTCGTACCAACTTCTTACTTAACCAAATAAGAAGTACAAATTTGGGTCCGTAGCTCAGTTGGTTAGAGTACTACCTTGACATGGTAGGGGTCGGCGATTCGAGTTCGCCCGGACCCACCAAATTCCAATAAACGCACTACCTCATTGAGGCTCCCAAGCGTTTATTAGGGCGATTAGCTCAGTTGGGAGAGCACCTCCCTTACAAGGAGGGGGTCACTGGTTCGAGCCCGGTATCGCCCACCACTTTCATAAGAAGAAAAAGCCTGCTCATTGAGCAGGCTTTTTTGCGTTTGGCCATCATTAATATTCCCTTGAATATATTTCTCGGCTGGGTAATGCCCAATGAATATCAAAGTTGACGATATCGCAGCCCATGTCAGGCTTCACCCCAAATATGCAATGAGCTTGTTCAAGAACAAATCCAGGCACTTTGATAAGGCAGCAAGTGCGCAGCGGATGGGGTGGTGTCAACAAGGGGGTTATACGTTAGCGCTTATTAAACGTATCAACATCAATGGTCGATAACCAATCGTCAAAAGACAGCAACTTTGCATTGGCTGTTTTTAGGCCACCAATATCGGCCTTCCAACCGTCATCGGCATAGAAAGTAAACATCTGCTTCATGATTTTCGGAAGCAAATGTTTAGTGAACCTCGGAAATTTCATGGGTGATAGCTGGACATGGTTGAGTTGGTTAATTTTTTCAATGAGCTCAACCAACGACAGCTCGTCGCCGGCAATTTCCAGTTCAGTACCTTGGTATTTGTCAGGGTTGGAAAAAGCAATTTCAACAAACCTCCCAATGTCTTGCAGGGAGATAAGTTGAAATTTCTTATTCGCATCAAGATAAAGACTCAAAAGACCGGTCATCACTTTCGTCATTTTTGCACTGGCGAAGGTTTCCATATATCCGACAGGCCGTAATATGGTATAGGGTATATCCAGAGACTTCAGGAACCTTTCTACTCTGGTTTTATAATTGTAATGATCAACCTTGGTATACCTCTCCGCTCCCCCCACGGAAGAGTATACGATATGCTCAAGATTGGATTCTTTAGCTAGTTCAAGCAATACCTTTCCATACATCATCGACTCTTTTGAATACGGAAGGACAATAAAAAGCCCATAAGCATCGTCCAGCAATAATCGCAGTGATGTCTTATCACTTAAATCCCCTTTAAAGATTTCTACGCCCGGAGGGAATAGCGAGGCAACTTTCTCTGGATTACGAACAAGCGCCCTGATCCGGTAGCCATTATTCATCAGCGCATCTATTACTGACTGGCCTTGCTTGCCTGTCGCACCAACCACCACGATTAATTTATTTTCCACCAAGAGCTCCTTTCTAAGTGTGCTTAAACACAATCATTCAACGTCCATGTAAAATAAGACTAAATAATCAACACCGATATTAACGGCATTGATTAAACCCCTAGCCTAATTTGAGCATTAGCTAGCGAGTTGCAGTTCGTATCGCAATAAAGCACCCAGCCAGAGCTTCCAATACTAACATAGGCATCGCTGTATGATTTATAACCACATGGGGCATAAGTGAAAAACTCGAACGAGATCATATTGTGAAAGACAACCGCCGGGCTCTACCCAGTCAACATGCTCAAATGTTTGTAACATCTCAAATTGACACGTACTTTCTCCAGCTAACGCATGTAATACCACTTGGATCACTTAATCAGCTGCAAAACTGGGAATAAAATGGTCTATGGTTAGTAATTGATAGCCACTACAAGGAATGTAGCCTCATCATGAATCACACACTGAATATCGCCACCTCTCTCTTTGCGTCTAGCTGTCGCTGCTGGCAAGGTACAGTGGCAGATAAAACAACCGAGCAGCCAACGCAGACGCTCATGTTGTTCGACCAAGAGAATGATGCCGAATGCCGACAGGTTCGCGAAGCGCTGACCAAGCTGAATTTAGATATTCTGATTGTGCCCTGCCCCAAAGGCGGCAAGAATATCGGGGCACTGAAAACCCAATCGGGTAAAGGTGGTGCTATCCGGCCACCGGTTTTTGTCGATAATAACCAATCCAAAGCCATGTATGGTGCAAAGTCTATTCTTAAACACCTTAACCAACATTATGGTTCGGTAAGTACATCGACTTCCCTACTTGGCAGAGTCACTAACCAAGTCAGCTCAACGCTGGTTTCAAGTGTTCGGTTTAATACGGGAACGCATGCCCAGCCGTCGCATCAACCCCAGCTGCCGTTGGTATTGTACAGCTTCGAATCCAGCCCGTACGCCAGGTTGGTGCGTGAAAAACTGTGTGAATTAGAGTTGACCTATATTCTGGTTAACCTTGGCAAACAACAAATTGCGGATATGGGGCCGGCAGCCATGCGGTGGAGCCTCAAACCCTATCAGCCTCTGCCAAATACCAAGCGGGAAGCTTTCTTCAAACAATACGGTAATGTGCAAGTTCCTTTCCTGATGGACCCCAACACCGGGATAGCCATGTTCGAATCGAAAGATATTGTGGCGTATCTCAAGCAGACTTACGAACAGTAAAAAAGAAGCCGTGTTGATATCCAACACGGCTTCTGAACGGTTTGCATTGAGGAGAGATTTCCTTGCCCATAATGATGATCATTGCAGATCAAAACGATCAGCGCTATCGGTGGCCTTTATTGCGCCTTTTTCAACTTTTGTTCCACTGGCTTTTTCTCACTCGCCGGCTGCTCTGCTTTTTTCATGTCAGTCTTGCCTTTTGGCGTAAACTCAACAACATGCTGGGTTTCGGCCGGGTGCGTAGTACCGAAGAACTTGCCGCCGCGATCAATGCTCAGGTTATCGCAGTAAATGCTGCCCGATACGACCCCTTTATCCAGGATCTCGATGGCATTGGCGCGGCAGACCCCTTCGATCTGACCGTTGACGATGATCTTGTCAGCCCAGATTTCCCCTTTAATAGAGCCACTGCGGCTGACAATCAAGCCTTTTTCCAGCTTCAATGTCCCCTCAATGATCCCATCGACCTGCATATCGCAACTTAGCTTGAATTCTCCTTGGATGTCACATCCCGCTGCGATGACAGTTGTAGTTGTTTGCTGACTTGCTGCTCCACTTTGTTTATCAAAGATGCCCATTGAATATTTCTCTCTTTTTCAAAAATATGTTCAAAATTATCCAAGCTCCAATCAACGAATGGCCGTGGATTCAACGCCCGCCCTACAAACCGCACCTCATAATGCAGGTGTGGCCCGGATGACAAACCAGAATTGCCGGAGTACGCAATGAGATCGCCCTTATTGACGAAATCACCGGATTTCACGGCAAATTTGTGTAAATGGGAATAAGATGACGAAAAGCCAAAGGTGTGCTGTAGGCGAAGAAAGTTACCCGAGCCCTCCTTACTTGGCCGTACCGTTTCTACCACGCCATCTGCAGGTGCATATACCGGCGTGCCGGTGTTCACGGCAAAGTCCAGCCCGCGGTGCAACCGACGCTTGCCCGTTACTGGATGAACACGATAGCCAAACTGGGACGACTGGCGCGCATTCCCCACCGGCGACCCATTAGGTAGGCTTTCCAATATAGCGGTACGCACCGCAGAGTTGATCGCGGCAACATCCAAGCGCTGCTCTATGGCATCAACTTCCCCGGTAACATCGACGCCAAGTAAAGCTTCGAGTTCATGTAACCTATCCGATACCCCACTCAAACGATTTTCACGGGCATCCAAGTCCGCCTCTAAATCGAATTTCAACGATTTCAGTTGATCTAGCTCTTCAGTCAATGATGATGACTGGGCTTCCAATTCCATCTGTTTGTATTTCGCGTCATCGGCTTCTGACTTCAAATACACCATCCAACCGGCCGCCGTCACAGTGACCACCACAGCAGAGATAGCCAGCCAGCGCAAATTACGCTGCGCTTTGACACTCAGCTGAAAGTGCCTTGAACCATGTATCGATGAAACCGATATCGTGATTTGTTCCTTCATAGTAGTACTGCTATTTATAAATCACTTATACATCAAGCGACCGAGATTCCGTTGTTATTAAGCGAGTCAGGTCAAATTCTTCAAATTAACATTCAGCAAGTTTGCTGTTAGTATGCAATCAACTGTAGTTAAAGCATTTTTTACAACCTCCCTTTAACAATACATGTTGATATTTTGCTTACTAAGGACAGTAACAGATGATTTCTCTCAAGGAACTTTTAAGACGTAAACCTTGGATACTCTCCACATTTATTTTGCTCGGGATTGCCATTTGGCTGTTTAGTGGCCATCAATCAGCCCCTTCAGATAGCTCGGAGCCACAAGGACAACAAACCAAAGCCTCCAGTCCCCCTCCACTGGCCAAGGTTGTGATTGAGCAATTTACTGTCCAGCCCGTTACCCGCACCCTCTCCCTCTATGGCCGAACCGCCCCCAACCGTAAAGCAACTCTCGGCGCAGAAGTCTCAGGTAAAGTCGAAAGCCTGCTAGTACGCAAGGGCCAGCACGTAAAAGCCGGCCAAGGCCTTGTCCAGCTAGACAAAGCGGATCGCGAACTGCAACTCGCCCGCACCAAGGCATTGCTCAAAGTCAGGACCCAAGAGTTTAATGCTGCCAAGTCATTAAAAAGTAGGGGGTTGCAGGGAGAGGTGGCATTTAGCCAGGCAGAAGCCAACCTCATTGAGGCCAAGGCACAGGTCAAAAGTCTTGAGCTAACCCTCGCCAATACCGAAATCTATGCCCCTTTCGACGGAATTATCGAACTCCTCTATATTGAAAAAGGTGATTTCCTAGGCGTTGGCGATCCGATCATTTCCATTGTTGATCTTGATCCGCTGGTGATCAGTGCCGATGTCAGCGAGCGCCATATCGATAAAATTTACAAAGAGCAGCAAGCAGAAGTCAGCCTGGTAACCGGATTTGCTACCACCGGGACACTGAGCTTTAGGGGGGCGGTCGCCAACGAAGCCACCAACACGTATCCGATTGAAGTTGAGATCAGTAACCCAGACATGACCCTGACGGCCGGCACCAGCGCCAATCTCGAACTGCTGTTAGCAACCGAGCCGGCAATTAAGATCACCCCCTCAATGCTGGCGCTGGATGAAGCGGGTAACCTAGGGGTCAAGACCTTGACATCAGAGGATAAAGTGCATTTCGTCCCTATCTCAATTGTCAAAGTCGAGCCTGACGGCGTATGGCTGAGCGGTACCGAGCCCACCGTTGAGATCATCACCACAGGTCAAGGTTTCGTCAGAGATGGTGATACGGTGATCCCGGTTCGCCGCAATTCAGTTGACCTCGATGGGAGTGAGTAATGTTTGCCATCATCGATGCAGCGATAAACCGCTCGCGCACCATGCTCACCTTGCTCGTACTCATCTTACTGGCAGGTGTCATCACCTATCGCGTTATACCGAAAGAATCCAGCCCGGATATCACCATACCGGTCATTTACGTCTCCGTCGGCCACCAGGGGATCAGCCCTATCGATGCCGAGCGCTTATTGGTTAGGCCGTTAGAAAAAGAGCTGCGCTCCATTGAGGGCGTCAAAGAGATGACCGCAGCGGCGTCGGAAGGCTATGCTTCTGTCACCCTAGAATTCATCGCAGGATCGGACATCAACGTTGCCCTCACCGATGTCCGCGAGGCCGTCGATATGGCCAAGACCAAACTCCCCGAAGATGCCGACGAGCCAACGGTGAATGAAGTGACCTTGGCCAGCTATGAGCCAGTGCTGTCGTTGGTTCTCTACGGTACCGTGCCGGAACGGACCACGATTCAGATAGCACGTGAACTTCAGGATAAGCTAGAGAGCTTCAAACAAGTGCTTGAGGTCGATATTGCCGGTGACCGGGAAGATGTCGTTGAAGTACTGGTCGAGCCGCTCTTGATGGAGAGCTACGGCCTTGACCAGCAAGATGTCTTCAACCTGGTAGCCCGCAATAACCGCGTCGTAGCTGCGGGATTTGTCGATACCGGCTATGGCCGTTTTTCGGTCAAGGTCCCCTCGGTCTTTGACTCGCTGAAGGATATCCTCGAGCTGCCCATCAAAGTCGATGGCAACAAAGTGGTCACGTTCAGCGATGTCGCCACCATACGCCGCGCTTACCGCGATCCCGATAGCTTTGCTCGCCTCAACGGTGACACTGCCGTCGTACTGGATGTAAAAAAACGGGCGGGCGAAAACATCATTGAAACGGTCAATATCGTCAAAGCCGTTGTCGAGGAAGCCCAGAAACTTGACGAATGGCCCGACAACCTCTTGGTCGAATACACCCTCGACCAGTCGGAAGATGTTGAGACCATGCTCAGCGATCTGCAAAACAACATTTTGTCAGCCATTATCTTGGTGGTCATTGTCATACTGGCTATTCTCGGGACCCGCACGGCATTTTTGGTAGGGGTCTCGATCCCCGGCGCGTTCCTAACCGGTCTGCTGATGCTTGCGGTGAGCGGGATCACGGTTAACATGATTGTGCTTTTCGCCCTGATTATGGCCGTCGGTATGTTGGTTGATGGAGCCATTGTGGTTACCGAATATGCCGACCGCAAAATGCAAGAAGGGGTTGGCCGCAAACAAGCATACCGAGAAGCGGCAAAGCGCATGGCATGGCCAATCACCGCCTCAACCGCTACAACCCTCGCCGCTTTTGCGCCATTGCTATTTTGGCCAGATACCACCGGCGAATTCATGCGTTATCTGCCACTCACCTTGATAGCGACACTGTCAGCATCACTGATCATGGCACTGCTCTTCGTGCCAGTGCTAGGCAGCGTCGTCGGTAAGCCGCAATACACCACCCAGCAAGACAGAGAACGCAAAATTGCCCTGGAAAAAGGCGACTTCTCCCAGGCACACGGTTTGACCAAGCTCTATCTGGCCACCCTTGCTATCGCGATTAAGCACCCGATTAAAATCCTGCTCTCTGCCTGCCTGTTCGCCGTTGCCGTCGGGGTGGCCTACAGCAAGGCAGGGCTCGGGGTCGTCTTCTTCCCTGACGTCGACCCGCCTCACTTTACCATTAAAGCCCGCTCCCATGGTGACTTGTCTATCTACGAAAAGGATACTCTGATGAGCCAGATAGAGCAGCGCATCATGGGCACCGAAGGTATCAAGAGCGTTTACACCCGGACCGGGGGCAATAATGAAATTGGCCAAATCCAGCTCAATCCGCTCGACTGGCAATACCGCCCGCCAATCAAGGACATCATTGCCGAGATGCGGGAAAAAACCGCTGACATTGCTGGCGTCGAGTTGGAATTCAAGTTTCCCCAGGCTGGCCCGCCCAGCGAGCATGACGTGGTTATCGAGGTTTCCGGCAACAACACCGCCGAAATGAACGATGCAGTCCGCCAGGTCCGTTATTGGCTCGAATCACAGCCGGCTTTCACCAATATCTCCGATTCGGCAGACAAGGAAGGGATTGATTGGGAAATCAATATCAGCCGCGATGATGCTGCTCGCTTTGGCAGCGATGCTACCTTGGTCGGCAATACCGTTCAGTTTGTGACAAACGGCCTTAAGATTGGAGACTTCCTCCCCGATGATACCGACGAGGAAGTCGATATCCTGGTTCGCTATCCCGAGGACAAACGGGATATCGGGCGGTTTGATGAGCTGAGGGTAAAAACGGTGTACGGCATGGTACCAATCACCAACTTTGCCAGCATTACGCCCTCGCCGAAACAAGGCACCATCAACCGCATTGATGGCAAACGGGTCATCGAGGTCATGGCGGATATGGCCACTGGCTACAACCTGAGCTTACAGCTTCCAGTGATCAATGCGGCGATTGCGGAAATGCCGCTCGCCAAGGGAACCCAAGTGGTTGTCAGGGGGCAGAATGAAGATCAGGAGAAATCATCCGCCTTTTTGCAAAATGCCTTCCTGGTCGCCCTCGCTGTGATGGGGCTGATTTTGATCACCCAGTTCAATAGTTTCTACCAGGCGCTACTGATACTGAGTGCCGTCCTGTTCTCCACTGTCGGTGTCTTCTTGGGACTACTGATTTTCCAGCGCCCCTTTGGCATCATCATGTCCGGTATCGGGGTGATCTCGCTGGCGGGTATTGTGGTGAACAACAATATCGTTCTGATCGACACGTATAACCAGCTTCGCCACGGCGGAATGGATAAGGTCACTGCCATCATGCACACTGGCGCGCAGCGTTTGCGCCCGGTATTGCTCACAACGATCACAACTGTCCTAGGCCTGCTGCCGATGGTGCTTGAGATGAATATTGACCTGCTAAACCGCGTGGTCGAATTCGGCGCACCCAGTACCCAGTGGTGGTCACAGTTAGCCACTGCGGTGGCCGGGGGGCTTACCTTTGCCACGGTGCTGACCTTGATCCTCACGCCCTGCCTGCTCATGCTGGGACGGGATCATAGACAACGTGCAGAAAAGCGCGCTTCGGCACCGCAAACACAAAACGGCCACACGCCGATGGGGGATCCAGAAGCGATTGTCAAACAACAGCTGGGCAAGATGTTATCTTCCCCGCCAGTACCGAGCAAAACGGTAACCGCGCAGGGAACCACCGAAAGACTGAAGTAACAACGTACATCATAGAGAGCCGTCAACGTGAGAGTGTCACGTTGGCGGCCGCTCGCTAACGATAGGTGCTAGCCCAACACCCACTTGATCACCGCAGCCAACAAACCAACGGCGAAGATCCCGCCTAGATAGAGCACCACAAACCACATCCATCTTTTGAAACAGGCATTGATCATCAATGGTACCCCTCATCCTCTTTCAATTTACCCCTGAACACCCAGTGAGAGTATGCGGTGTATGCAATAATCAACGGCAGGAGGAAAACAGCACCACTGAGCAAGAACTTCAGGCTAGTATCTGGCGCTGCCGCCTCGGCATAGGTAATCGCATGCGGGACTATGTACGGATAAGTACTCACGCCAAAACCGAGGAAGGCCAAGAAAAACAGGCCGAGCACCACCAAGTACGCCTGCACCGGTTTGTGTTCCATCAAATCTTTGAACAATAGGTATACCAAATAGGCAGAGCAGCCTGGTATTAATAAAAACAACAGTGCCTGTGGGAAGGTAAACCAGCGTTCGGCGATCGTTTCATTGCCAAGTGGTAGCCATAGGCTAAGTATGATGACCATTGCCACCATTATCAGCGCACACCGCTTGGCAATAATATAAAACCGCTGGTGTATTCCTTCGGGCATTTTGATCAGCAGCCAACATGCCCCAAGCAGCGTATAGGCTGCCACAGTGACAAAACCACAATACACGCTAAACGGAGTGAACCAATCAAACCAGCCACCGCTGTATGCACGATCGGTGACGGAGACCCCCTGAAGCAGGGTTCCGAGGATCATTCCCTGGGTAAAGGTGGCAGTCAGAGAGCCGAGAAAAAATGAACTGTCCCACAGAAATTGGCCCCGTTTGGTCCTAAAACGATACTCAAATGCCACCCCCCGGAAAATCAAGCCAAGCAGCATCATGATAATTAATGCGTACAAGGCTGGCATCGCCACCGCATAGGCCAGAGGAAATACCGCAAACAGTCCCCCTCCACCGAGTACCAGCCAAGTTTCGTTACCATCCCAAACCGGCGCGATACTGTTCATCATCAAGTCCCGCTCTTTGGTGGTCTCGGCAGAAATAAACAGGATACCGATACCCAAATCAAACCCATCGAGGATGACATAGGCAAATACCGCAACTGCTATCAAGATGTACCAAATCAATGCGTAATCCATAACCGGTTCCTCACATTGTCAATTTGTTCGACGCTGCCAGTGATTGCTTGTCTTTACTCTCATCGCCGACGTCCGGAACGCTGGCGGTTGGTGGTAGGACATATTTGGTTGGAGGCTTGCGCATCAGGCGAAGCAAGTAGAAAAAGCCAGCACCGAATACCGAGAAATACACAATCACGAAAGCCGCAACGGACACACTGACGGCCGCGGCATTAACCGGGGATATCGAGTCAGCCGTTCTGAGCAAACCGTAGACGGTGAAAGGCTGTCGCCCGACTTCGGTGGTGATCCAACCGCACAGGATGGCAATAAAACCGGTTGGTGCCATTGCCACACAACAGCGGTGGAACAGAGTATGGTAGTAAAGCTCTCCCTTCTTGCGCAGCCACAAACTGTAAAGCCCAATGGCTAACATCAGAAAACCAATCCCGACCATGATCCGGAAGCTCCAGAACACGATAGGCACCGGCGGGTGTTCATCTTCTGGGAAAGCATCCAGCCCTGTAACCTCACCGTTCCACTCATGGGTCAAAATCAAACTGCCTAAATGTGGAATGGCAATTTTATAATCCACTTCTTTGGTTTCTTCATTGGGCAAACCAAACAATATCAATGGCGCACCTTGCTGGGTTTCATAATGCCCTTCCATCGCAGCCACTTTAGCTGGCTGGTGCTCGAAAGTATTAAGGCCATGCATATCCCCAACCACAATCTGGATCGGTGTAACAATCGCCGCCATCCACAGCGCCATGGAAAACATGGTTCGGGCTAAATGATTATTTTGCGATTTGAGCAAGTGATACGCTCCCACCCCGCCAACCACAAAAGCGGTGGTCAAGAAGGCAGCCAAAACCATATGCACCAAACGATACGGGAAGGAAGGATTGAAAACGACGGCCCACCAATCCTCAGGAATGAACTGCCCGAGCTCATTTATGGAGTATCCTGCGGGGGTCTGCATCCAACTATTCACCGAGAGGATCCAGAAGGCTGACATCAATGTCCCGATAGCCACGATGACCGTTGACATAAAATGCAGCTTTTTCCCCACCCGGTTCATGCCGAACAACATGACGCCCAAAAAGCCTGCTTCAAGAAAAAATGCCGTGAAGACCTCATAGCCCATCAACGGCCCAAGTACTGGGCCGGTTTTGTCCGAGAAAACACTCCAATTGGTGCCAAACTGGTAGCTCATCACGATACCGCTGACGACCCCCATCCCGAAACTGATAGCGAAAATTTTTATCCAGTACTGGTAGAGCTCAATGTATTTGTGCTTGCCGGTTTTCAGGTACAAGCCTTCCAGCACCGCCAAGTAACTGGCAAGGCCAATCGTGAAAGCCGGAAAAATGATATGGAACGAGACTGTGAATGCAAACTGGAATCTAGCAAGATCGACCGCGAGTTCATTCATGGTTTCTCCTTACTACCTAATCTAAAGAGGTTTTTCTTGAATAGGTAAACCTGCGGAAATAATGAAGCTGCAACCCTTTCTATACGCATCGCTTAACAGTATGGTTCATCTTGCTAAAAGTTGGCGAAGCGACAAGAAACTCGCATTTTCGGCGGCCTTAACCACTATATCCCTTCATTTGCCGCTTGCTGGGCAAGCATGATGAGTTATAGTTACATTATTGCTAATCGAAATTCCCACTCAGCCCGTAGCAGTAGCAATGGTTTTGCTGGCAGTCCTCCTGCCAGTTACTCGTGAGGGCTATACAATGAGTCTAAAGTCAACATTAGAGAAGTTCGAACACGCCTTTGAGCCAGGAGGCAAGTACCAAAAGTGGTTTCCACTCTACGAAGCATTTGCCACTTTGTTGTACACCCCCGGACAGGTCACCAATCGCCTTACCCATGTCAGGGACAGTATCGACCTCAAGCGGATTATGATCATGGTGTGGCTGGCCGTCTTTCCAGCCATGTTCTGGGGGTTGTACAATGTCGGGCACCAAACGGTCATTGCCCTCAACAGCCTGTATTCCCCCGAGGAGATCCAGCAACTGGTCAGTGACAACTGGCAGTATTCAGCCACACTCGCCCTGGGCGGCAGTTTGGCCGAGTCCTCAGGCTGGGCCAGCAAAATGCTGCTAGGTGCCTGCTATTTTCTGCCTTTGTACATCACGGTGTTCATTGTCGGTGGATTCTGGGAAGTGCTCTTTGCCATCATCCGCAAGCATGAAATCAATGAAGGCTTTTTTGTCTCCTCCATTCTGTTTGCGTTGATACTGCCGCCCACCCTTCCGTTATGGCAGGCAGCCCTGGGGGTCACCTTCGGGATCGTGGTCGCTAAAGAAGTGTTTGGCGGTACCGGGCGCAACTTCCTCAATCCCGCCCTCGCTGGCCGGGCTTTTTTATATTTTGCCTATCCAGCAGAGATCTCCGGCGGTATGGTCTGGACAGCCGCCGATGGCTATACCGGTGCGACGGCACTGAGCCAGTGGGCTGAAAACGGCTCAACCGCTATGGTGCATAATGCCACCGGCGAAGCCATTACCTGGATGGATGCCTTCATCGGTAATATCCCCGGATCCATTGGTGAAGTCTCGACATTATTCCTGTTGCTCGGCGGTTTGATGATTATGCTAATGGGCATCGCATCTTGGCGGATTGTCACCGGGGTTATGGTGGGGATGATTGTCACCTCGACGCTGCTCAATCTCATCGGTTCAGACACCAACCCAATGTTTGCAATGACATTTTGGTGGCACCTGGTACTTGGTGGCTTCGCCTTCGGGATGCTGTTTATGGCAACCGATCCGGTTTCTGCCGCGTTCACGGACAAAGGGAAATGGGCGTACGGGATCCTCATCGGAGTTATGACGGTGTTTATTCGGGTCGTCAACCCAGCCTACCCCGAGGGGATCATGTTGGCTATCTTGTTCGCCAACCTGTTTGCTCCCCTATTTGACAACCTGGTTTCACACTCAAACATCAAACGCCGGCTCAACCGCCACACCAGTAGTTGATACTCCCCCACGTCCGCACGACGTGGGGCGTCCCGCAATACTAGGCCAGGCAGTCAACGAAGATCATAGGCTCTTGATAGCGAACAGGCACCCCTTGTTCTATCAACTCATCAATCACATCATCAGCCATTTCAACAAAGGCTTCACTGAGCAAATCGCAAATCGCTTCGCCACCTTGGGTAATTGCCAGTGCAGAAAACCACAGTTTCAGCTGAATGGAGTGCTGAGCCAACTTGCGAAACAGGCTATCGCAATCCGTTCGGGCAATATTGATGATTAACTCGCACAGGCATGAAGCTAGTCCTTGCCTTCTATACGCTTCTTTGACATACATCGTATGCAAGGTCACTTCGTAGAACAGCTCTGTCGGCTTACGGCGATTACGGTGATCTTCCAGATAACGGCCAAACGTCGCCACCGCGGCTATCTCACCGTCGGCATAAACTTCCACAGCGATATCGCCTGCCTCATCCGATTGGCGCTTATGCGGCGATGCCTCCTGGCTGCCATCAATAACCGCCTGCACTTGGTGATAGTCATCATCGAGATACTGCACCTCATGGGTCAGCTCAGACAACGGCTTAATAACCAGTTGCCAGTCTGCTTTTGGCAATGGCGGCGTTATACCCAGCATAGCCAAATCGGCAATGGGTAATAGTGCTAAGTTCAAGGAGTCGGAATGGATTGATAAAGATGGGTTGCGCGAAAATTCCATGTTCACTCCCTTACATTTCACAAAATCGGAGTGTAGCAAAACCGCCTTAAATCCAGGCGTTCTAATTAAGCTTCTGTGAGCGCGGCTTCACTCTGTAGGCGTAGAGCGGCAATATTTTCAACAGCATGGTGAAACATGAGAGACAGAATGAGGCTTAGTAAGCCTCCTCGACGCAAACTTGCAACGCGACCTCCATCGCCGCCTGTGCTGACATGGGCCTGTAAAAGTAGAATCCCTGAATCGCGGCAACATCCAATGACTGCATCGTCTGTTTTTGCTCTTTCGTTTCCACTCCCTCTGCAACCATCTTTAGTTCAAGCGCCTTTGACATATTAACGATGCTGCTGATCAGGATTTCACTCTGTGTCTCCTGGCCAATACGTTGGACAAAACTGCGATCCAGCTTGACGATATCAAGCGGGAACTCGCACAGCGAGCTCAAGGCCGAATAACCGGTTCCGAAGTCGTCAAGCGCTAGCTTGATACCCAAATTCTTTATCGCCTGCATCTGCTGGATCACTCCTGGATTGGAATCGATCAGCATAGTTTCGGTGATCTCGATAATCAGATACTTGGGACTGATCTGGTAGCGCTCAAGTAATGTTCGCAATTGAGGGAGTAATTGGGGATGAGAAAAATGCGAGCCGGCCAGGTTAACATTGACCGTCAATGCACCAAGCCCCAGCTCTTTACGCCTGCTATTCACCTGCGCCAAGAACTCACACGACTTTTCCAGAATACAGCTACCCAGGGCAACAATCAGCTCTCGTGACTCGGCCAGCGGAATAAACTGCTCAGGCGAAATGCCCCCTAGCTCCGGATGGTGCCACCTTGCCAGCGCCTCGAATCCACAGACCTCTTCCGTCTTGCTGTTAACAATAGGCTGGAAGTCGGGATAAATATCACCTTGACTGATTGCGTTGGCAATATCGCGCTGAATAACGATATGACTCTTCAGCTGTTGCTCTATTTGACTGTCAAAAAACTGGATGCGTGATTTTTTGGTCCGTGCACAATAGGTCGCAAACTCCGCCGCACTTATTGCCTGTTCGGCGGACATAGTCGTTGTTGGTAGGAGAACCAATCCGACTGAAGCGGATAATCGCAGCTCGACCCCCTCCACCTGAAACGGTTTACCTAAAGAAGACAGTATTACTTTGGCAAAACGATAAGGGGCAAAGTAATTATCATCGGACAGCAAGATCGCAAACTCGCTTTCTGCAACGCGCCCCAACAGCCCTTTTCCGGACATACTCTTCAACTGCTTGGCCACGGCCGCCAACACTTCGTCTGCCATCTGATGACCAAACGCCCCCACGATATTACTGAACCTCTCGATACGAATGTATACCACCGAGCAACTGGATCGCTGACCGGATGACAGCTTATCCTCGAGCAAGGCCAGCATAGTCTGGCGGTTGAGCAGCCCTGTTACCGTGTCATACCTTTCCATCTGGTTGATCAGGCCTTCCTGCTCTTTCTGCCGGCTGACATCCTTGATTGAAAACATCAGTGCCTCGCCACACTGCTGCTTAATTGGCATCACCTCCAACTTGCACGCCACTACCCGCCCATCGGACGCCAGTAGCTCGGTGTCAAAATGCCTTTGTCCGCCATTGACTGCTTGCGTTAACGCCTCAACTTTGCAGTATTGATGCGATGATGCCGGACACAAGTTCAGTAAAGACTGTCCAATAAGCCCTTGCCCGGATGGATAAGACAAAATCTCAGCGATGGTATCATTGGCATCGACAATTTGGCCGTCGAGCACCATCAGCAAACCGAGATTACTGGTACGATATAGCGCGTCAAATTTTTGCACCACATCGTTCAATGCCGAATTGCTGTGAGTTGATTTAGTGAGAGTCTGATTAATCACTTCCTCGATGATCGAAAACTCATCACTGCCTTCAGCTTTCATCTGTGCGCTATATCGATCCCTGACCAGGGCTTCCAGCCCTTTTTCAAATGCCAAAAAACGACTGCCTACTTTTAGTCTGAACGCCAACAGCGTCAGCATCCCAATCACCACAGCCACCACAAACATGGCCATTGCCAACCAACTGATCAGCTGGCTCCCCTGCTGATAAATAGTGCGCAGGTGGCTACTATTCAACATAGCAAGCGGCATTCCATTGATATCATTAAGAATAACGCTAGCGGTTAGATACTCACCGCTGTTATCACTCTGTAAGGCAGCAGATGCCGGATACGGGGTATTTGCATCAGAGGTTATAGCAGCCAGGGAGATGCGCGTTGCCAACACATCACTGTACTGGCCAGGGAAAACCTCCGACAGGTAGCGCCCCCAAATCAGCCAGCCGGCGACCGGGCCATTGCCAAGGCTATTGCGAATAGGGGCAACAGAAACGATCATAATGTCATCCCCCCACCTGAGCAGGCCGGCATAAGCGTTCCCCGTCACCGCTTCATCTTCAATTTCGGCTGCCAGCTTCAAGCCAAGACCTTCTGGAGCCAACAGTCGCTGCCTGAACTGAGCCGGTAAAGGCACTGTCTTGTCCTGTTCTGTAGCATAAATGCTCTCGGCAACGTTCCCATCGAGATCGAGAAAAACCATCAGATCAATATCCAGGCTCTGCAGTCCATCGTAGTAGAGATTGCGCTCCCGATAGGCCGCATCGCCCTGCTTGACTAGCTGATAACTTTCGTCCCAATAAGACCAGTCAAAGGATCGTTTCAACTGCTGACGGACTGCGATATCAATCATTTTCTCTGCCTGTTCGACATGCTGAATAACATGCTGCTGCTCTATCTCATTGAGGTTCTGCAAGAAGAAATAGCGGGCACAAAGCAGACAAAGAGCAGCAATGGCAAAAAGCGCGGCACCAAACAAGATTGCCGTTCTTGTACTCAGCTTGGCAGAGACTAGATTTTTTATTTTCATCATCAGCTGGATACTTGCGGAATATTCACTACGGGAATATAAATGTAGCAATTATGCGCTTCTGCAATGTTGATATAAAACAACTCGTTGCAATCTCTCTTCAGAAATTACAGCCAATACAACAGCATCAGCTTGAGCTAAAACTAGTTGATAGCCGATTGCCATTACGCCCTGACGCCTTGACTTGATATAAGGCCCTGTCTGCTTCAATCAATAGAGACACCCAATCCTGGCTC
Source organism: Photobacterium gaetbulicola Gung47 (assembly GCA_000940995.1). Classification (NCBI taxonomy): domain Bacteria; kingdom Pseudomonadati; phylum Pseudomonadota; class Gammaproteobacteria; order Vibrionales; family Vibrionaceae; genus Photobacterium; species Photobacterium gaetbulicola. Next base: position 1,821,030 of record CP005974.1, on the reverse strand, counting down.
AGTTGCTTGGCACTAGGCGTAAAAATCCCCCCCATCGAAACGGTTACCGGATAATCACCGCAGCTTAGCATGAACTCGGTCCCGGTTATTTGCTGCTGTATACGCTGAAGTAGCCGCTCACTTTCACTCTCACGGCACGCCACCACCATAATAAACTCTTCACCGCCCCAGCGGACCACCACGTCTTGGTGACGGACGACGGACTTCAACCGCTTGGCCATCTCGACCAGTACCTCATCGCCAACATTATGCCCGTAGTGGTCATTGAATTGCTTAAAATGGTCAATATCAATCACGACAACCAGCCCGCCGTGACAATAGTCGGCAACCGGCGGCTCTTTTAGCCAGTGTTCTAAAAAGCGGCGATTGTGCAGCATCGTCAGCGGATCTTTGTTTGACTGGGTAACTAATTGTGCATTGGAACGCTCTAGCACCTGCTTGTCTTTGTTAAGCATCGAATACCGACGGTATAGCCAGTAAAGCAGAATGATGATCAATGCCGTGCCCAGTTTAAGCATGTTCTCACTGGCTTTTTTTTCTGCCAATCGAGAGTTTGTCAGCGCGTTTTCAGCCTTGAGTAACTGGATCTCCTTTTCTTTGACATGCGTGTCGTAGCGCTCTTGCATGTCGAAAAGCTCTTTTCTTCGAATATCAAACAGATAGCTTTTACCAAGGTCAGAATACTTTTTGTAATAAGCTAAAGCTTGCTGGTAATCACCCACACTTTCGTAAATCTTTGCCATCAGTTCATAAAGATAAATCATCCGATGCTGGAAGTGATTGGCCTCATACACCGACAATGCCATTTTTGCGTAGTAAAGTGCCTGCTCGGTTCGCTGCGAAGAGTAAAACGCTTCCGACAGGCTTTCATGACAATTGGCGACAGTGATGCCATTCTTGCCACCAAATCGCCTTGCCATACTCAGGCAGCGTTCAGCGGCATTCATCGCGGCAGGCTCGTCCCCGCGGTCGAGGTAGTAGGCCGAAAGGTTGACCAAGGCAATGGTCTTAATTCTGATTGAGCGCGTTTTCGCCGACAGTTTTACCGCCTTGTCGACATGGAATTTCCTCTGCGCTTCATTGCCTAAAAACTTATCAATGACTCCGGCATTGATATGCAAGATGGCTGCGATATACGCGTTATTGAGTGCACTTTTCCCATAGCGTTCAAAGGCCCGCTGGCTGTATTGCGACGCGATATCCCACTGTTCCATGTTGATATAGACGGATGAGATATTGGAGAGCAGCCGCGCCAGTTGCTGGTCGTCAGAGCGGGCAGAGAATATTTCATAGGCTTGCTGGTATTTATCCAGCGCCTCATGATAGTTCGAGCGCTCAACCTCAATATTGGCCAGCCACTTGAGGCTTCTTGCCAACAGGATTTTATACCCCATTTGTTCGGCACTGAGCTTCACCGACTCAAGTTTTACCTGGGCCAGTGCGTATTCCCTTTGCTCCATCAGCGCCAGGGCATCAAGAAACATGATCTCCGCATGTATCCAGGCTTCCCCAGACCGTTTTGCGATGAGATCCAGTTGCTCGATGAAAAATGCAATATCGATCTCTGTCCGGCCTTCAGCCTGTTCAATGTTGTAACGCGCAAGCCAATAGAGAGCCTGCTCGTTATCAGACGCCCCATCATCAATCCGGCGTTGTAAATCTACCGTCTGCTCATCAGCAAGGTAAGGGTTATTGAGAGACAGACTGTAGTACTTCATAAAGGCATTATCCGCCCCGTTTACCTTGGTGGATAAATAACACTGATAGGGTGTTTTACTACCGGCTGCAAGTACCGCTGGCGAGAGAAGACCATTAGATAAAATGAAAAATAGCGCAACAATGAGCACTTTAAAAGGAGAAGGTATAGGCATAGAACTACAGGCAGAAAAAATCAACGTCTTCCATAATCATGTTCCATCGAACAGTATTTTTAACAAAAATCGAGATAGAAATACAGCAAAGTTATGCTGCCACCATAACCGAAATGTAAACCAGCCGATGCACCGGTGGCACCTATACTTTCCCCTCCCAGCATTGACAGGCATAAAAGCCATTTCTATGTGATCTCATTAACATTTTTCACTTAATTTTAGCGAAAATAACTATTCGTTTTTCCTGATAAGCTATATGCCTTTGCTTTAGTAAAAAATGCCCCGTTTCGGGCACCTACGGATATTTACGCACTATTTGAATCCCAGTTTGTATTTATGTGAAATAAACAGAAATATATTATTAGAGAATTATCACATTCAGACTCAAATAATTTTCTTAATCTACCCCTAACCAAGCACATTGCTTCGCTTGGATATAAAACAAATAAATACAAATAAATACGAAAAAATACTCTTAAATGGAGATACGATCATGCGCATAGTTTTAGCACTAGGCGGAAACGCCCTATTAGCTCGAGGCCAAGCATTAACCGCCGAGAACCAAAGAGAAAATATCCAAAAGGCAGCAGCCAGCATCGCCGCGATTGCCAACGATCATGAAGTAGTAATCGTTCACGGTAACGGTCCGCAGGTGGGTTTGCTGATGGAGCAAAACAGCGCTTACCAGGAGTATTCACCAGAAACCACACCATACCCAATGGATGTGTTGGGCTCCCAAACTTGCGGCATGGTCGGTTATATGCTGCAACAAGAGCTGCGTAACATCGATGCTAACCTATCGGTAGCGACCTTGGTTACCCAAACCGAAGTCAGCAAAGATGATCCGGCTTTTGCCAATCCAACTAAGTTTGTCGGCCCGGTTTACACCGAAGAAAGTGCTAAAGAGATCATGGCTGTCAGTGACAAGGAATTCAAAGCCGACGGGCAATACTTCCGCCGCGTGGTACCATCACCAATGCCAAAAGCGATTATCGAACAGCAGCAAATTGAAACCCTGCTGACAAGCGGTAACGTCGTTATTGCTTGCGGTGGCGGTGGTGTGCCTGTGTGTCGTGAACAAGGTCGTATGGAAGGCGTAGAGTGTGTTATCGACAAAGACTTAACCGCTGAGCTTCTGGCTGAAACCATCAATGCCGATTTGTTTGTTATCCTCACCGACGGTTCAATCTACCGTAATTACGGTAAAGAAGATCAAGCTGAAATGAAAGTGGCCACACCGGAAGGCCTGTCTCACTTCAACTTCCCAGCAGGGTCTATGGGGCCGAAAGTGGATGCCGTTTGCCAATTCGTCAACAGCGGCCGCGGTAATGCTGCAATCGGCTCTCTGTTTGACCTTGACCGAATTTTGACCAATGAAGCCGGAACCTTGGTGAAGGCTGGCGAAGGAATTGAGTACTACTAAGCCAATACCGTTTTAGCCATATAAAAACTAAGCCTCTGATGAGGCTTAGTTTTATTCTCATTAAACTAACGCCGAACCAGACTTCTGGCATTGGCCGCGACAATCAGGCGGTTGACCAGCACTTTCTTCTTGGTCTCCGACACCGACGGCAACTCCCTGATAATTCGATTTATCTCACCATCCAAGTATTTAGCATTTTTGGTTTTCACCATTGCCCGAATCACTTTCTCGGCATTGTCCGGCAGTGGCTGCTGTATGGCCCATTTGTAACTGTATTCGTTGCCGCTACTTAAGCCGGCATCCGTTTGTTTCCCGCCGCTTATTCCCACCGCTTTTGCACTCGGGAGCTTCTTGGTTTTCTTTACCTGCGGCTCGGCAACATCCTGCTCCCGCCCCATGCGGCGGCAGTATTCCTCGGCAACCGGGCTCGAGTAATAAGGCAGCGTACCTTGCTGGTAGAGCTTGGGTCCCAGATCCTGGGCCAGGTTGATTTTCCCTTCCAGCACAAACCGGCTGGCATTGGTTGCCTTCACCGACGGCTTGTCGGGCATGGTGTAATAGACAAAGGCTTTTTGTTTGGCCCGGGTCAGGGCGACATAGGCCAAGCGGCGCTCTTCCTCCAAATCGGCCCCCACGGTACCGGAAGCCCGATTCACATAGGGAAAGGCATCCTTGTCCCAAAACGGCAGATGGACATGGTGGTATTCACAGCCCTTGGCGCGGAAAATGGTTGTCAGCTGGAGGGCATTTTGCGCGTCAGGCTCTTTGGAGCCCGCATTGGTGTTGGCGCTTTTCTGGCCAGACTGTTGGGTGTAATACTCGAAATACTGCAGCGCCTTTTCACAGCTCTGATCCATCGCCTCCAGCACGGTGGCAACACTGTCCAGCCGCTCCACCGCTTCCTCGATTTCCGATGCCGTGGCTTCGGTTTTCCAGATCCAGCTATCCAAGCCACTTTCGTTGCGGTATTGCTGGTAGACTTCCGCGGCTTTGAAACTGCCTTTACGCATCAGCCGCGTAAGTAACGCCAGGCGCTCAATCAAGTTGTCGAGCTTCAGCGTGGCATTGGCCTTTTCATAGCGCCCGATAAACGTCAGCCACTGCGAAGGCTCCATGCCCGCCAGCTGCTCGCACAATGGCTTCAAGGATTTATTGGGCACATAGCAGTGAGGAAAGCACATCAAGCTAAACAGCAAACTCGCTTTCTGTGCCACGGCAAGTTCAGAAAAGCGTGGCGTCGCCAGGGTAGCCAACTCCATCAGCAATTTCACTTCCCGGCTGTGGGCCAATACCGACGGCACCGGCATCTGATAAGGCAATTGTTTGCTGAGAAAAGCCAGCTCGAACAGCAAGGTTTGCGACCAGCGGCGAACCAGGATCGCCACATCGGAAGGCTGGCCGCCCTCGGCCAGATACTGGCTGATGGCATTGGCGATTTCCCCGACCTGCCGGGATGAGCCACATTCGACGATCTGGGTATCGGAAATGCCCTCTCCCGAGACAGTCAAAAACTCACTGAAGCGCTCTTTGTTGTTGGCAATCAAATGGCTCGCGGCCAAGGCCAAGCTATGACCGAAACGGAATGTCTGCGACAGGGTGTAGGTTTTCGCGGGCGCGAAATCCTGCTCAAAGTTGAGCATGAACTGCGGCGCACTCCCCCGCCATTTATAGATACACTGGTCGACATCTCCCACCGCAAGCAACTGGGTTTGCGGCCCCAGCAGCTGCTTCAGCAAACGGTACTGGGCGGTATTGATATCCTGAAACTCATCAACCACCACCAGCTTGCAGTGCTGGTGAAAATGCGCGCGGATAGCATCATCGCTCTCGAGCAATTTGACGGTTTCCACCAGCCAGTCGTCAAAAAACAACAGGCGCTGTTTTTTTCGTAGGGTTTCAAACTGCTCGTAGGCATCAAGAATAAACAGGTAGTCCCGGTTGATTTCGGCAATTTTGAACACTTCGTGCGGCGACAGCATGTACGCCTTCACCAACCCGATAAAGCTCAGTAGCAACTCGATGGTTTTCGGATCTTTGATCATCTGCTGGCGCTGGTAAGTCTTTTCAAGACCGGACAACTCCCGCAGGATAGCCTTTACCAGAACCTTGTCACTTTCACCACTCTGATAATCGACCCTATAACCGGTATTACGGATAAACCCGGTTTGATTGAGGAACTTCAAACAGAAACTGTGGAAAGTATGCACCGGCACCGGCGCTTGGATCCCGCTATCCCGCAGCTTGGCCTGGAAATCGGTGCGAATATCCCGGTTGAACATCAGCACCAGCATTTCTTGGGCAGGGATAGTCGCTAACTTCTGCTCAATCAAGCCGACCAGGGTGGTGGTTTTCCCGGTTCCAGCCCCGGCAATACAAAGGGCATTCCCGTGCTGGTGATCAATAAATGCCGATTGTTCGCTGGTATAACGGGTCATGGTGGGCCTTGAGTAGAAAATGGGAGACCGATTTTGCCACACTTCGCCGTTGGCCCCTGAATAAAATATGACCAATTGAAATCGGTTCACATAAATTCGATATTTGGATGAAAAATAAAATTGCGCAAACGTTTGCTTTTCTAGCTGAAAGGCCATGAGAGTTCTGTTATTATCGCCCCCATTAAGGGTTTAGAGACCCAGGCATGGGCAAAACCGCTTGTCATGCCACCACGGGTTACCTTCGTTTAACTTTTGAAATAGGAATTCGCCATGAGCCTTGCTGATCAAGTTCTCGCTGTAAATGATGACCTGCCAATCCGAACCGATAAACCCGTCCATAGCGGTAAGGTTCGTTCCGTCTACTGGTTAACCGAAGAAGATAGCCGTCGCTTGATCAAAGAGAAAGGCTACAACGTTCAACCTGATGCCCCACTGGCTATCATGGTGATCAGTGATCGTATCTCTGCTTTCGACTGCATCTGGCACGCCGAAGGCGGCCTGAAAGGCGTACCGGGTAAAGGAGCGGCACTCAACGCCATTTCCAACCACTGGTTCAAGCTATTCCGTGAAAATGGCCTAGCCGACAGCCATATCCTGGATATCCCGCACCCGTTTGTCTGGATCGTACAAAAAGCCAAGCCCGTGATGGTTGAAGCGATTTGCCGCCAGTACATCACAGGTTCAATGTGGCGTGCCTACAGCCAAGGTGAACGCAACTTCTGCGGTATCGAGCTACCAGAAGGGCTGGAAAAAGATCAGAAGCTACCTGAGCTACTGATGACACCATCGACCAAGGGAATTCTTACCGGTATTCCTGGTGTGCCGGAAGTCGACGATGTCAATGTCACCCGCTCCGATCTGGAGAACAACTTTGAAGCATTCAACTTCCGCAGCGCCGATGATATCGGCCGCTACGAGCAACTGCTCGAGGAAGGCTTCGATGTGATCAGCAAAGAGCTGGCGGCGTTGGATCAGATCTTCGTCGATACCAAGTTCGAATTCGGTTACGTAACCGATGCCAAAGGCAATGAAAAGCTGATCTACATGGATGAAGTGGGCACACCGGATTCTTCCCGTATCTGGGACGGTGCGGCTTACCGCGATGGTGAAATCATCGAAAACTCCAAGGAAGGCTTCCGCCAGATGCTGCTGAACCACTTCCCGGATCCAGATATCCTGCTGAACAAAGACCGCATGGATGAGCGCTTCGCCCTGGCCCGTGACAACGAGCTGCCGGTGGATGCACTGATGAACCTGTCGAAAACCTACACCGAGATTGCCGCGAAAATCACTGGCAATAAAATCCAGCTTTCTCAAAATCCGAAAGCAGAAATCATTGCCGTCCTGCGCGATGAATATGGTTTGATCGACTAACTACCGGGTTCGTATCTCTTCAAAGAAAGGCAGGCTACCTGCCTTTCTTGTTTTCACCCTGGACTCAATGCATCCATTCTCTACCATCCGCTTGAGCACAACATCAATAATCATCAGATAGCATATAAAACTTCTTTTTAATAACAATACAGCAAAAAAATCCAACCTCAGATCACAATACTCGACAATGTCGATTAACAATTCCATTACAGCGCCGACATTATAGTTATTCTAATTTCAGTGCTTGTTGAGGGATCCAATGAAGTTCAGCCATAAAGTTGTCGCAACATCATCGGCAATATTACTAGCAGCACTCTCGCTCCTGTCTGCCAACCAATATTTCAATACCAAAAACCAAATCCAGTCTTTAGTCATGCAAAGCATGGATGAAATCATTTCCGGCATGAGCAATACGGTCAATGCCGAACTATCAAGCAAAAAGTCTCTCGCTGCCTATACCGCCAGCCTGGTATCCAGTGACATGTCACTGGACAATATCCAAACCGTCATTGAGCAACCCACTCTCAAACACGCTTTTTTGCTCACCGGGCTGGGATTTGAAAAAGACGGCAGTTTCACCAGCAATGACCCGAGCTGGGATCCTGGGGAGTCATGGGAGCCACGAGCCCGTCCTTGGTACATAGCCAGCAAGCAGAGCCGCGATATTGTTATCACTGCCCCTTACGCAGACTCTGTCAGCAATGAGATTTTGGTCTCCATCGCCAGCCCCTTGCTCTCTGACGGGCAATTCCAGGGGGCGATCTTCTTCGATATGAGCCTGTCAGGGCTGGCCGAGCTGGTGAACCAGGTCTCTTTATTCAATGCCGGTTACCTCTTCATCGTCGCGGGTGATGGCACGACCATTGCCCATCCCGACGCCAGATTTAACGGTAAGCCAATGAGCGAGTTTGTTGGCAACCACCCGATTGCAACAAATGCCGTCCACGCTGAGCTAGACGGTAAAACCGTGACCTTGTCCTTTACCCAGATCACAGGCCAAGAGTGGTATATCGGTGCGGTACTGGATGAAAACGTCGCTTTTGCCGCAGTCAACCAGCTTCGGACAGATGCGGTTATCTACTCGCTAATCGCCATGGTGGCCGGAATTATCGCCCTGCTAGTATTGATCAAGGTATTGATGCGACCGCTGACAGATCTCAACACCGCGATTCAGGATGTGGCATCAGGCCAGGGCGATCTCACCCGACGGCTGGATACCAATACCGATCAGGAGTTTGCGGGGCTGGCTAAAGGATTCAATGCCTTTACCGAGAAACTGCAAAACCTGATCCTGCAATCTAAATCACTCAGCAGTGATATTTTACTCGGCACCGAACAAACTGCCGCCGGGGCCCAACAGTCAGCTTCTGCCATGTCCAACCAGCTGAAAGAGCTGGATCAGTTGGTAACCGCCATGCACGAAATGGCGGCAACCTCGGTTGAGGTAGCCAATAATGCACAGGGGGCGGCAACGGCAGCACAACAGGCTGATGACGCGGTCAAAGACGGTGGGCGCATTGTCTCCCACACGGCCAGTGCCATCTCAGATCTTTCCGCTCAAATTGATCAGGCGGTTGAGGTGGTCAAACAACTGGAAGCGTCGACGGGCAACATTGAGTCCATTCTCAAGGTGATCAATGAAATCGCCGATCAAACCAACCTGCTGGCCCTCAATGCGGCCATTGAGGCGGCGCGTGCCGGTGAATCTGGCCGAGGCTTTGCCGTTGTGGCCGATGAGGTACGGACACTCGCCCAACGAACGCAGGAGTCCACCACCGAAATTCGCCAGATGATCGAGCAACTGCAGTCCGGGGCAAGCTCGGCGGCGAACGTGATGGGCATGAGCAAAGAGACTGCGGCCTCGACGGTGGAGAAATCTCAAGAAGCGGACGAGGCGCTGGTCAGGATCAGCGGGGCCATCCAGCAAATCAACGACATGAACCTACAAATCGCTTCTGCCGCCGAGGAGCAGAGCCTGGTGGCCGAAGAGATCAATACCAACACCCTAAACATCAAAGAGCTCAGTGTGCAGGTCTCTGATGCCGCGGCGGCCGCCGATCAGGCACTGGAAGAGCAAATCAATAAAGTCCGGGAGCAAGACGCGATCATGAACAAGTTTGTGGTGTAACACCAGCCAGTTTAACCGGGCAACCGATATGGCTGCCCGTTGGCCCAACTATGCCGGTTATTAATTTTGCTAACGATGAATGACTTCAGGTATGTCAAGACTACCGTCAATGTGGCAATCCTTTATTTGAACTTAAATTAAGGGAGTAAGCAAAAGTCCAACAAAAACCAAGCTAACTCATTAAGAGCTAACTTGGTTAACTTTGATTGAAAGCGTTTTTTGTTGCTTGATTGATTTTATGACCAATGTATTGATGGGCAGATATTTAACAGTCAAGAACTAACTTATCTCGTTTCCAACACCTAAAGCACTAACCGTGCTTAGCAGACAAACGCTTAGAGCCTTCTTGAACACACACTTTAAAGTTACCGACTTGGATTTCTTTAGCATGTAACTCGATCCCTCCAGAGTTTTTGTATGTTGTATAGTCTTTGTTTGGCATTTTCGTAGAAACATACCAATGATTACCATCAATATTTTCACTGCATGAGCCAGGATCTGTTAATGTCCAAGTTTGTCTTAGGTAACAGTTCTTTGGGGTTTGAATATAAGTATCTTCCGTCTTTACGGTATCACCTCTCGATCCCCAAATATTGACAACTGTTACCTCTGTGACAGGGCCATCAATTCCTCCTGCGTGCTTATTGATAAAAAAGTTCCAGTTACCTTTTAAGGTAGTATTTTGGCTAATAAATGTGTCACATTTTTTAATACCATAATCATGAAAGCTTTTAAGGAGTATCTGAGAGTCATTTGCCAAAGCATGACCACTAAAGATTACAGTTGAAACAAACACAACCAAAGCAGAAAAACGCATAAAAATCCCTTTTAAAACACCATCATAAAGATGATTTTAACAATATACCCCAAACATATGCAACAAGTTTGCTACAGTTTGTCATACAACCATTTTTCCCTGTCCCTGCATTAAACTTGATCGCAGATTCACACAACAACCATGCGGTGAATGTAGATGTATGAGACTGGCTAAAACAGTAAGAAAATTAATCAATAGCTAATAAACATAGCAAGAGCCTTGCTGGAGCAAGGCCTTTTTTTAGTTGACCATATATGAACTACACCAATGACTCAGTACTTACTTAAGGTAGCTAAAGCTGGCTTGTCATGGAATATCACTAAGTAACGTTTATCACATGGCGATGCCAGCAAAGCCAGAGTATCGATTTTTGAGCTGAATAACGATCCCAAGCGTGTGAACAGAGTCAACACGCATGATCGTTAACAGTCCTGTCGAGTGATCATCGGTCTCACAAGTTGATTCCTTAATCAGTACGTCATAGTGCATTTGCTCTGGATTACCAAGGCCAGAATTCAATGCTTTAGCGGTTGTTGTGCACCCTTGCTGTCCGGTGATGGTAAAGGTGTTATTTCCATTATATGTATAGAACATATCATTCGTTGGTATGGAATAAGCTTTATCAAGTAGTTCATCACCACCGGTGTGCCCTTCCGTCTTCCCGTAGATGACAAGCCCGGATTCATCGACGTTAAAATGTGGAATTTTTAGAGTATATGGTAATACATCCCCTGTAGACTGCCCTGTGCTTTCAAATTGAAGTGAAGCTTTATATCTAACCGCACCTGTATCATCACTTAGGTAAAAATCATGGTTGATTGATGAGCCTTCTGTTCCAACCAACGAAAAACCACTTAAACTAAGCCCACCATTATTATAACCAACTGATATTATTCCATTTTTGCTCAATATTACCGAGAAGGGAACCACCTCAGCTTCACTATCCAAAGCGTAAATCCCGTAATCAGAACGAGTTGAGTTGTTATCGCCATCAAGATCACGATCTTGATCATTAATCGAACCGCTGCCGCTGCCACCACCGCAGCCAAATAGCAATACACTTGAGCACAATATAACCAAAAGTTCCTTTTTCATCTTTTATCCTCAGCAATTGAACAACAAAAAGTCCACCACTATTAAAAAAGTTTTTGATGCTCGTTCAAAGGGGAAGGTCTGATATTCACAGGGTTGCATTTTAATGGTGTGATGACGAGCCCCTTTACCTTTAAAATCATGCATTTAATTACAGATAGTTGCTCTTAGCGCGGCAGTGTTGAAGCTTTAAGCAACTAGCGATTGTATTTAAGGAGATGATGCTGGCTCATCAGGTGGTGGTGCTTCGATGGGGCTATTAAGCCTGTTAGCAATGCTATTCGTTGGTTGGCGAAGACGCCAGTATTAACAAGGTTTCTATCCAACAAGAGGCAGTCATTGGACTGCCTTATTTATGTGTATTCCATTAATCACATCAATTCGAATTGTGTATTAATCAGTTATAAGTGAATATTGATAGCTAGTCTCCTGTCCAGCTAGCTCGAAGTTGGACAAAACCGAACTAGAACCGATGGTTCTAAAAAGATAGCAGCAAAACGATTGCAATGGTTCAGGCTCGCACAGGGCGTTCAGATCTTTCAGTATATTCTGGGAATCAACCTATAGCAGACGCGTGTTGCGTAGTCCCGATAGCCCGGCAGCTCTTCGTGCAAAGTCTGATCTTCAAGTACGGTTCTGATCAGCGTAATAATTGATGCCACCGCCGCAGGGATCAGTGCCCATACCGAACTCAGAGCAAAAACAAGGCCGAACAGTGCCAGGATATTTCCGGCATACCCCGGATGCCGTACAAACCGGTAAGGGCCGCTATCACATACCACATGGCCACGTTCTGTCTGAATGCGAACCACACTGGAGAAAAACCGGTTCTCCGCTAGCGCCCACACAGCCAAAGCATATCCGAGTAAAACCAATATAAAACCAGTGACAACAAGCCAAGGCGCAAAGCCGAGTGACCAACCATAGCGATGGTCCAGCCCAGCTACGATAACCATAGGAAACCCGAGGCTCACCGCCATCAGTGGTGCCAGCACTCTGTCCCAGCCTTTTGCTTTTTCTATATTTTTACTATTTTGTCTTTCCGCAGTTAATCCTGGGTGGCGTCGCTCGGCCCATATACGTCCACCTATCCCGGCCGCCAAGAACAACATCGAAAATAGCCATCCCTGCCACCACCCCACATCCCCAGCGCATCCCAATAAAACCAACGGGATTAACAGATACACCGCAACTAATCTCATCCACTGACGGGGGGATGCCGTTTGAGCAGCCTCTTCATTGGCCTTCGATGACATATGAGCCCCCATCATTAAATGAAGTTGAGTGTGTGCCTACTATCTTGCTAGAGCAATTAGCAAAGGGGCCGGTCACGACCAGCCCCTAATCCAGTTGTATCCGGTGGCCTTAAAACCACATCATAGCTTGCGGCCCAGGCGTTTCTCTATCTGGCGTTTTTCCCACTCTGCACCAAAGAAGTTAAAGACTTCAAAGGCGCTCAGGCCGTGGGACACGATCCCTATCCCCCAACCCATGGCCGGCCACCATGCCCATATATAACTCGGGTCGGTCATGTAGTTGATCACAAACAGCATGGCTATCACCAAGACATAGGTGACCAAGTGGGAATAAAAACCTTTGATCTCTCTTACCTGCTCGATGACTTTCATTTCATCGGGGGTAATTTGTGCTTTGTCGTTCATTGCTGGCTCTCCCTGAAGTTCGGTAACTGGAATGTCAAACACAGCAGCCAGTGATTTCAAGGACTCCAGTCCGGCGTTCTGGCCCCGCTCAATACGCTGGATAGTCCGGACGCTCAAACCCGATAGTTGCGAGAGATGCTCTTGCGACCAACCCCGCTGCAGCCTTAGCTTTCTGACAATCATCATAGAATCCTTTCTGCTGTTTGACTCAACTGTACTTTTGTTCTGGAAAATAGAGAACGACACGAACCTGACAAACCCATGACATCATTTGCTTTCAATAACTTAGATGGAAGCCTGTCAGGTATATGGCACTACCGACAGCTTTGCTGCCAGCCAAGTTGCACGCTTTATTATGCCACTAGTTGATTGTCTAGTGTGACAGTAAGCCCCTTTTCTCTAGGCCACTTCACAACTTGCCACCAAAACCGGCAAAATAAAAAAGGCCATTGAGTTGATATCAATGGCCTTGTTCTTCAGCTGTTAAACTGTTTGTTGTGGCTGCTCACCTAGATGGTGGTTTTCACTGGCTCGGCGTCGTCTGCAACCTGCTCAGTTTCCACTTTACCGTGGAGTTTCTTTTCCCAGTAAGTGGCATTCTTGATACCCAGCTTAACAGGGTCAAAAGTAAAGTCCTTGACACCGGCCTGCTGCTGATTCTCGTAGTCTTTCAGCGCTTTCAGTGCAGGCTTGGACAGGAAGAAGATGATCAAGATACCGACAATGTTCAGCCAAGCCATCAAGCCCACACCGACATCACCCATCGCCCAAGCAAGGTTGGCGGTTTTCACCGTACCGTAGAATACCGCGACCGTTAGGATGATTTTCAGCACAAACATCATGCCAGGTAGTTTCATCGAACGGCGGATGTAAGCAATGTTGGTTTCAGCAATGTAGTAGTAAGCGAGAATCGTGGTGAAGGCAAAGAAGAACAGTGCAAAAGCAATGAACGGCTTACCGATACCAGGCATCGCACTTTCAATCGCCATCTGGGTAAAGACAGGACCGTTAGCACCAATCTCTGCGGCTAGATTCTGTACCAGGAACACCCCTTCAGCCCCACCGTGGACATTGTATGCGCCAGTGATCAGGATCATGAAGGCTGTTGCCGAACAAACGAGCAAGGTATCAATGTAGATTGAGAAAGACTGAACCAGACCCTGCTGAGCCGGGTGCTGTACATCAGCAGCCGCTGCGGCATGAGGACCCGTACCCTGGCCGGCTTCGTTCGAGTATACACCACGCTTAACACCCCAACCGATTGCCGCACCGACACCCGCCATCGGCGTAAAGGCATCGCCCAAAATCATCATGAAGATGCTCGGAACCATGTTGATGTTCAGCAAGATGATAATGAAAGCAACAACGATATAAGCCAAGGCCATGAAAGGAACGACAACTTGGGTGAAGTTCGCGATACGCTTTACACCACCAAAGATGATGAAGGCCAGGATAATAGAAACAAAGGTACCCGTAACAATTTTCGCCAAACTGATAGTACCAATGGTTGTCTCAATCATCTGGCCCGGGCCAAAGGCTGCTTCAACCGCATTACCGATACTGTTCGACTGGACACCAGGAAGAAGCACACCACAGGCAAAGATAGTTGCAATCGCAAAGATCCAGGCATACCACTTCTGACCCATCGCCTTTTCAATGTAATACGCCGGGCCGCCACGGAATTGACCGTCTTCATCTTCTTCTTTGTAAATCTGTGCCAGTGCAGACTCACTGTATGCGGTTGCGGCACCCAAGAAGGCAACAACCCACATCCAGAAAACAGCACCTGGACCACCGAAACCGATAGCCGCAGCAACACCTGCAATGTTACCAGTACCTACGCGCCCAGAAAGTGAAACGGCTAATGCCTGAAAAGAGGAGATACCCTGAGCGGAACTTTTGCCTGATAACAGAAGACGCCACATCTCTCTGAAGTGACGCAGCTGTACGAAACGTGTGGTAATGGAGTAGAACAAACCTGCACCCAGACACAGATAAATCAGCACCGGGCTCCAAATGATTCCATTGAGAAAATCAACTAACGACTGCATTAAAAAACTCCCTGTATGATTGGTTAATGCTTCGTCAGTATAATAATCACATTGTAAGGCAAATGTTAAATATTTTATTTCGTCATGCAATTTAGCGTGATCTATGGCGCATAAAACGGAGGGTCTGCGCCCTCACAGTTTAAGCCCCCAATAAATTACGTGATTTAGGTCGAACAAACTGGATTTCTTGCTACGGGATTGTTACTTCATTGTTTAAATAACAAGCAAACAAATCCAAATATTCTTCATCGATCACAATTTTTCGCTATTGCCTTCCCCTCGCATATTTACATTGCTTTCATAACAAAAAGGCGCTGAATAATCAGCGCCTTTTCTCTCAGTTAGATCTATCCGTTAAGCAATGAATCAAACATCGTAGGTTGTTGACGAAATATCACCGCCGGTACCGGTCCAGTTGGTGTGGTAAAACTCGCCGCGTGGCTTGTCAGTGCGCTCATAAGTATGCGCACCAAAATAGTCACGCTGCGCTTGTAGCATGTTGGCTGGCAGGCGAGCCGTGGTGTAACCATTTAGGAAGGTCAGCGCCGAGGACATACAAGGCATTGGTAGGCCAGTCTCGAATGACTTAGCAACGACTTTTCGCCATGCCGGTAGGCAGCCTTCAAGGATATCCTTGAAGTAGCTATCCAGCCCTAGGAACGCAAGCTCAGGGTTGGCTTCGAAAGCATCACGGATGTTCCCCAGGAAGGCACTGCGGATGATACAACCGCCACGCCACATCAGCGCCACGTTGCCGTAGTTCAGATCCCAGTTGTTAGACTCAGACGCCTCACGGATCAGCATAAAGCCCTGAGCGTATGAGATGATCTTAGACGCCAGCAGTGCCTGACGCAGTGCATCCAGCCACTCAGACTTGTCACCTTCCACGGCAGTAATTGGATTGTTGAACAGCGACGCCGCCTCTTCGCGCTGCTCTTTCAGTGACGACAGGCAGCGAGCAAATACTGATTCGGTGATCAGCGTCAGCGGAATACCGTGGTCAAGGGCGTTAATACCTGTCCACTTACCGGTCCCTTTCTGGCCTGCTGTATCTAGGATCTTCTCGACCAGCGGCTCACCGTCTTCATCGCGGTAACCTAGGATGTCGGCTGTGATTTCGATCAGGTAGCTATCCAGCTCAGTTTTGTTCCACTCGGCAAACGTTGCCTGCATCTCATCATGAGACATACCCAGGCCTTCTTTCATGAAGTGGTACGCTTCGCTGATCAGCTGCATGTCACCGTATTCGATACCGTTGTGAACCATTTTCACAAAATGGCCAGCGCCTTCTTTACCGACCCAGTCACAGCACGCTTCGCCTTTATCGGTTTTAGCTGCAATAGCCTGGAAAATCGGCTTAACATGTGGCCATGCTTCAGGATCGCCACCTGGCATGATAGACGGCCCGAAACGTGCACCTTCTTCCCCGCCGGATACACCCGCACCGACATAGCGGATACCTTTCTCGCGTAGCGCTGCCACGCGACGGTTGGTATCCGGGTAGTTGGTGTTACCACCATCAATGATGATGTCGCCTTCGTCTAGCAGCGGTACCAGGCTGTCGATAAACTGATCAACAACGGCACCGGCGCGGACCATCAACATCACCTTGCGCGGCGATTCAAGCTTGCCAACCAGATCTTCAAGAGAAATTGCACCGACAATGTTGGTCCCTTTCGCCGGACCTTGCAAAAATTCATCCACTTTCGCCACGGTACGGTTGTAGGCAACCACTTTAAATCCGTTATCGTTCATGTTTAGGATCAGGTTCTGCCCCATCACGGCCAGACCGATAACACCAATATCAGCTTTCATTTACTTCTCTCCTTATGCCAGCTCTTTGGCTGCTTCTGAATCTAAATACCACTCGGTAGTGCCCGCTTTCGCGCTAACCTGGGCTGCTGGATACGCTTGTGCAGCCGGTGCATTGTCGGCAATCTCTTTGACCACCGACGCTTTGCCTGCACCTAGCACCAAGTAGGTAATACGTTTTGCATTTGCCAGCAGGTGCGCGGTTTTGGTCACGCGGATCTGGCGAGTCTCTGGATGCGCCGCAATCGCGGCGATTTCCGTTGTGTTGTAGTCTGTTTGCCCTGGGAACAGAGACGCCGTATGGCCATCAGTACCCATGCCGAGCAAAATCCAGTCAAACTCAGGTACCCCGTCCTTTGCCGGGATTTCTGAACTCATCTCTTGGGCAAAGCGGATCGCTTCCATTGCCGCGAAGTCTTCACCGCGGATACGGTGGATATTTTCAGCA
Organism: Photobacterium gaetbulicola Gung47; assembly: GCA_000940995.1. Classification (NCBI taxonomy): domain Bacteria; kingdom Pseudomonadati; phylum Pseudomonadota; class Gammaproteobacteria; order Vibrionales; family Vibrionaceae; genus Photobacterium; species Photobacterium gaetbulicola. Next base: position 1,803,918 of record CP005974.1, on the reverse strand, counting down.
GGGATCGCTATGTGGTCGAACAGCAAGGCTTTGGCCTGACCGTAATTGCTTTGCTCGTCATCCGGTGCGACACAGCGTTCGTCCCCCCACCAGAAATGGAGGTTTTGCCACTGGATGGACTGAGCAAACTCAGAACCGGCCAAATAGGCAAACAACTGGGATGGCGTACTGCCACCCGACAGTGAGATATGAACGGGACGCCCCTGCTCACTGTAGTCCTGTAAGCTAGTCGCCAATGCATGAACAACCTGCTCGGCATTTTCAAATACGTGGTAATTCATCTCACTCATAGCTCGCAATAGTCGGTATTGGTCAGGTTCTTACATGGGAAGCGCCACTCGCGGCCATCACGAGACAATAGCTCGTCGGCTTCTTTCGGCCCCCACGTGCCCGCCGCATAGCCATAAAGGTGCTCTGGGTTTTCTTTGTACTCCAGAATCGGCTGGACAAACTGCCAGCAGGCCTTCACCGCATCGGTACGGGCAAAGAGGGTGGCATCCCCTTTCATCGAGTCCAGCAGCAAACGCTCATAGGCAGTCAGCATGTGCGTCTCTTCCAGGCTTTCATAGTGAAAGTCCATGCTCACTTCTTTGGCTTCAAACCCGGCTCCCGGCTTCTTGAGGCCAAAGCTCATCAGGATGCCTTCATCCGGTTGGATACGAATGATCAGTTTGTTCTCCGGCGCATTGGCCCCAAAGACTGGATGGGGGGTCTTTTTGAAGTGAATAACCACTTCGGTCACACGGGTTGGCAACCGCTTACCGGTACGGACATAGAAAGGTACCCCGTTCCAGCGCCAGTTATCGATAAACATCTTCAAACCGACATAGGTCTCGGTACGTGAATCTTCCGCCACCCCCGGCTCTTCGCGGTATCCCTTAAGGTGATCGCCACGAACGTCTGATTCCGTATACTGGCCCAGTACCAGGTTATTTTGCAGATCGTTTTCAGAAAGCGGCTGGAGGCTCTTGAACACCTTCATCACTTCATCACGCATCGAGTCGGCATTGATAGCCGCCGGCGGCTCCATACCAACCATTGCCAGCACCTGTAGCAAATGGTTCTGGAACATATCACGCACAGCGCCCGCGCCGTCGTAATACCCTCCACGCTCTTCGACACCGAGGAATTCTGCCGCGGTGATCTCGACATAGTCGATAAAATTGCGGTTCCAAAGCGGTTCGAACATGCCGTTGGCAAAACGGAATACCAGCAGGTTCTGAACGGTTTCTTTACCCAGGTAGTGGTCGATACGGTAGATTTGGTGTTCTTGGAAATGGGCGTGCAAGTCATGATCAAGCTGCTCGGCCGTGGCCAAGTCATAACCAAACGGCTTTTCGACAATTAGACGTTTCCAGCCATTGTCTTCCTTGTTCAGACCGTGTGCGGCCAGACATTCTGGGATCACGCTGTACAGGCTAGGTGGTGTTGCCAGATAGAAGGTCGTGTTGCCACCGGTGCGATACTTGTGCCCAATCTCATCCAAACGGGCTTTGAGCTTGGCATAATCTTCTACGCTCTTGGTATCGATGGCCTGGTAGTGCAGGCGCTGACAGAAAGCATCCAACACTTGAGGATCAACTTTTTCGTTGGCTGTCAGTGATTCTTTCAACTTCTGCTGGAACTCAGCATCAGAGTAGTGTGTTCGGCTTACCCCCAAAATTGCGAATTCCTCAGAGAGCAATCCATTCGCGAATAGGTGGTAAAAGGCTGGGATCAACTTACGATGGGTCAGGTCACCCGACGCCCCGAAGATGACGATACAATTATTTTCAGGCTTAACCATAATGCTTTCCCACTCGCCTGAATCCATCAGGACAAGTTATTCATATTATTGTAGTGATACCAAGCTGATTAATGCTTTGAGGTTATCAGTAATTATTATCTCACTGATTCAGAGGACATTATTCAGGTTGGTATTGATGTTATCAACACGACTAAAAAGCACCAGAAGGTTTTGCCTATCACAGTAATAGGTAAAACCTTTATTTGGTCAGATTTTAGTCGATTATGACAAGCACGCCTCTTTGGCGACACATTATGTCTGAGAAGCACGTAACATCACAGCTACAAATGTCTGGTATTACCACCTAGGACAAAGCGACCAACTGCTTGGTATAGTCTTGTTTAGGCTCACTAAACAGAGTCTGGGTCTCTCCCTGTTCGACAACCTGCCCTTGGCGCAGGACCAAGGTATAGTGGCACAGCGACTTAACGACACTGAGATCATGGCTGATAAATAGATAGGTGAGGTGATATTTCTGCTGCAGCGTTTTCAATAACGTCAGCACCTGGAATTGAACGGTTCGGTCAAGCGAAGAGGTTGGCTCATCCAGCAGGATAAATGACGGCTTGAGTACCAATGCCCTTGCAATCGCAATACGCTGGCGCTGGCCGCCCGAGAATTCGTTGGGATAACGGTGGCGGGTTTCCGGATCCAGCTCCACATCGCGCATGGCATCACAAATCATTTGGTCTTCTTGCTCTGGCGTCAGGTTTTGGTGAACCTTTAATCCCTCGCCGATGATCTGTGCCACCGACATCCTCGGGTTCAACGCTGAAAATGGGTCCTGGAATACCACTTGCAACTTACTGCGCATGGGCAACATTTGCTTGCGATTGAAGGCCGAGATATCTTGACCGCGATAGACAATTTCGCCGCTACTCTCAAGCAGTTTGAGAATGGCCATACCGGTCGTCGACTTGCCCGAGCCACTCTCTCCCACCAAGCCAACACTGTGCCCCGTTCGCAACATAAAGCTCACATCAGTGACCGCCTTGATGTGATCTTTTACCCGCTTGAGCACCCCGCCTTTTATCGGGAACCACACCCGCAAATCCTTGACCTCGAACATCGGTGTCGCCGCCATATCGACAGGCACGGGCTCCCCGCTCGGATCGGAATTGATCAACTTGATGGTATAGGGATCCTGAGGTCGCTCGAACACTTCGGTCATGGTGTTGGTTTCCACCAGCCGCCCCATCTGCATAACGGCGACCCGATCGGCAATCTTGCGCACGATACTCAGATCATGGGTAATAAACAGCATGGCCATCCCCATTTCGCGCTGCAGATCTTTTAGCAGGTCGAGGATCTGGGCCTGAACCGACACATCAAGGGCCGTGGTCGGCTCATCGGCAATCAGCAGCTCCGGCTCGTTGATCAGCGCCATGGCTATCATCACCCGCTGCCGCTCGCCGCCTGATAACTCATGGGGATAGGCTTCCAGCCGTTTTTCCGGATTTCTGATCCCGACTTTTTTCAGCCACTCGAGTGCTTTCTGCTGCGCTTCACGCTGCCGGGTACCGCGGTGGATCGCCAAGGTTTCGCAAAGTTGGCGGCCAACCTTGTGCAGCGGATTGAGTGACATCATCGGCTCCTGGAAAATCATACCAATCCGATGCCCCCGCAGACCGCGCATCTCCCTTTCACTACAATTCATCATATCAATGCCATCATAGTGAATGTGACCGTTGAGGTAGCGGGTAGAAGACTTCGGCAGCAGGCGCAAAATGGCATTGGCCGTCACCGATTTGCCCGAGCCACTCTCCCCCACCAACGCCAGGGTTTCGCCGCGCCGGATATCCAGGCTGACATTGTAGGTCACCTGATTGACTGACTGTCCGGTTTGAAAGCCCACCGACAGGTTTTCAATGGTAATAATTGGTTGTGACATAGTTACCTCTGGTGGTGGGGATCAAATGCATCACGTACCGCTTCACCGACAAAAACCAGCAAGCTAAGCATGATAGACAGAACAACAAAAGCCGATAAGCCCAGCCAAGGGGCCTGAAGGTTCGTTTTGCCCTGGGCCAGCAGTTCGCCCAGTGACGGCGACCCGGCCGGCAGGCCAAAGCCAAGGAAATCCAGCGAGGTTAGCGTGGTCACCGAACCGCTGAGAATAAACGGCATCATAGTGAGCGAGGCCACCATGGCGTTGGGCAGCATATGGCGCAGCATAATGCGGCCATCACCGACCCCCATCGCCTGCGCCGCCCGGACATAATCGAGATTGCGGCAACGGAGAAACTCGGCACGCACGACACCGACCAGTCCCATCCAGCTAAAGAGCACCATAATACCCAGCAGCCACCAGAAGTTTGGCTCGACAAAACTCGACAATATGATCAGCAAGAACAAGGTCGGCATACCCGACCATACTTCGATGAAGCGCTGGCCGAACAGATCAAGCCAGCCGCCGTAATAGCCCTGACAAGCACCGACAATCACACCAATGACGGTGGATATAATGGTTAGGGCAAACCCAAACAACACCGAAATCCGAAAACCATAGATGATCCGAGCCAGGACATCCCGTCCCTTATCATCGGTGCCAAGCCAGTTGATGCTATCCGGCGGAGACGGGGCGGGCCCCGACAAGTTGTAGTTGATGGTGTCGTAACTGAAACGGATGAGCGGCCAGATCATAAAGCCGTCGGCCTCGATCAGCTCGGCGACATACGGATCGGTGTAGTCGGCCTCGGCGTCGAATTCGCCGCCGAACTCCGTCTCCGAGTATGGGGTCACAATAGGGAAATACCACTGCGACTGAAACTGGATCACCAGCGGTTTATCATTGGCAATAATTTCAGCAAACAGGCTGCTGAAAAACAGCAACGAGAAGATCCAAAGCGACCAATAGCCTCGCTTATGTGCCCGAAATCTTGCCCAGCGTTCCTTGGTTAATGGGTTCAGTTTCACTAACGTGCCTCAAAATCTATCCGTGGATCAACCAGTGTGTAGGTGATATCCGAAATAATGTTCAGCAAAAGCCCTAGTAGCGTCATGATATACAAAGAGCTAAATACCACCGGGTAATCCCGCTGTATGGTCGACTCGAACCCAAGCAGTCCTATCCCTTCCAACGAGAACATAACCTCAATCAGCATCGCGCCGGTGAAGAAAATACTGATAAACGCCGCCGGAAACCCTGCGATGATGATCAGCATGGCATTTCGGAAAACATGGCGGTAGAGGATACTGCGCTCATCCAGCCCCTTGGCGCGGGCGGTGACCACGTACTGCTTGTTGATTTCATCGAGAAAGGAGTTTTTGGTCAGCATGGTCAAGGTGGCAAACCCGCCGATCACCATGGCCAGAATCGGCAATGTCAAATGCCAAAAATAATCGATAATTTGCTGGTACCAGTTCAACTGTTCAAAGTTCGATGACACTAAGCCGCGCAGCGGGAACCAACTGAAATAGTTGCCGCTGGCAAAAAAGATAATCAGCAAAATCGCGAACAGGAACCCCGGGATCGCATACCCCACGATGACCACCGCGCTACTCCAGACATCAAACCGCGAGCCATGCTTGATGGCCTTGGCTATCCCTAACGGAATAGACACCAGGTAAATGATCAGGGTACTCCACAACCCGAGCGAAATGGATACCGGCAAGCGGTCGATAATCAAATCAATGACATTGCCGCCTTTGAACAGGCTCTCGCCGAAGTTAAAGGTCGCATAATCCTTGAGCATATCGACATACCGCTCAAGCAGCGGCTTGTCGAAACCAAACTGTTTTTTGATCGCCTCGACCACTTCGGGATCCAGACCGCGCGATCCCCGGTAACCCGAACCATTCTCGGACGGCTCCAGCGAGCCGACCTCCTGCCCTCCGCCCGTAAAGCGCTCCATGATCCCCGAGCTGTGGCCTTCAAGCTGGGCCACCGCCTGCTCCACCGGGCCGCCTGGGGCAATCTGAATGACAAAGAAGTTGATGGTGATGATGGCCCACAAGGTGGGGATCACCAACAACAAACGCCGAATAATATATGCTGACATGGTTACCGCCGCTTCTCAGGCAACTTGGCTGCCTTTTCACTGTCAATCCACCAGGTATCCTGGCCCAGGGTATATTTTGGCCGCAGCGGCGGACGGGAAAACTTGTCCCAGCTCGCTACCCGGAACATGCTGATATGCCATTGCGGGATCACATAGAAATTCCACTGCAACACCCGGTCAAGCGCCCGGCCAAGGCTGAGCAACTTGTCCGGATTTTCCTGGTTTTCGGCGATTTGCTCGGTCAGGTAATCAATGGCAGGGTCTTTTACCCCTGCCGTGTTGTAGGTGCTGTCAATAAAATTACTGTTCCAGGCAATCATCAGATTCGGACTCGGATACGGATTGGCCCCATACCCAGCAGACACCATATCAAAATCCCGGTCTCTCAGACGCTTGATGTACTGTGTGGTATCCACGGTGCGCAAGCGCATATCTATGCCGAGTAACTTGAGGTTCCTCTGCAGCGGGATCGCCAGACGCTCGGTGGTCGGGCTATACATCAGCAGTTCAAAGCTAAAGGCTTCGCCGGTCTCGACATTGGTCATGACCTTGTTCTGTACTTCCCAGCCCGCTTCTTTCATCAAGGCCAGGGCTTTGCGAAGCTGAACCCGGATCCGACCGGAACCATCAGACTTCGGAGGTTGGTACTCTTCAGTAAATACCCTAGCAGGCACCTTGTCTTTTACGGGAGCCAAAACGGCAACTTCGGCTTCCGATGGCAATCCCTTGGCCTCGTAGTCGGTGTTTTGGAAATAGCTGCGGGTCCGGGTGTACTGGTTATAGAACAGGCTTTTGTTCATCCACTCGAAGTCCATGGCGTAAGAAAGGGCTTCACGCACTTTGGCATCGCTGAAATAACTGCGCTCGGTATTGAACACAAAAGCCTGCATCGACTGCGGGATCTGATGCGGGATCTCTTCTTTTACAATGTAGCCTTTATCGAAATTCGCCCCCTGGTACATGGTGGCCCAGAACTTGGCCACGTTCTCTTCGCGAATATCGTACTCACCGGCTTTGAACGCCTCGAGGGTCACTGTTTCATCCCGGTAGTAGTCATACTTGATGGTGCCAAAATTATGCCTGCCTACATTGACCGGCAAATCTTTGGCCCAGTAATCCTTTACCAGCGAGTAGGTCACGCTTTGGCCGGGCTTATAATCCGAGATCTGATAGGCGCTACTGCCAATTGGCGGGGTATTGAGCGGCTCGCTGAGGTTCTTGTCACGCCAAAAATGTTCCGGCAACACATTCATTCCCTGTACCAAGGCCAACAACACCTCGCGGTTGGGCTTTACCATTTCTATCCGGGCGGTGTGCTCCGACTTGGCCGTCACCGACTTCACATCCTTGAAATAGACCCGGTACTGCGCCACCCCTTCTTTCATGAATTTATCAAAGGTAAAGGCAACATCAGCAGCCGTAATCGGCTGGCCATCATGGAACTTGGCGTTGGGGTTAATATCCACTTCCATCCACGCATAATCTTCCGGATAGCGAACCTTTTCAGCGATGAGCGGATAATAGCTGTCTATTTCATCTTCCGACGACACAAACAAGGTATCGTATATCGCTTCGCTGCCTGCCGCCGAGACCCCTCGGGACGCATAACGGTTAAAACTGTCAAAAGTGCCCACCTGGGCATAGGTCACCTGCCCGCCTTTCGGAGCCTCGGGATTGACATAATCAAAATGGGAAAAGTCAGCAGGATACTTGGCACTGCCAAACCCCACCAGAGAGCGGCTTTCAATCACCTCATTCGCCGATACCGAACCAGCTATAGCCATCGCAACCAACAGCGATGAGACGCATCTGTACATCTGGGCCTCCATGCAAAAACCTGTCTTCAAACAGCGCCCGCTGACGCCATCTTACTCTTTGAATTAGATAAGTTTATTTTATTGTATATGTTTACGATAGGACACTAATGAGAAATGAACAACCACTCAATAGGCAATGTGAAAAGCTGTGATCACTTGCGACAAGCTATTGAAGCCGTTAATATCGCCGGTTTTCAGGTTTACCGACCTTAATCTCATCACCATTTCGCACGTTAGGAACACCATATGTCTAAGTTCTTCTATAAAGGCCGCATTGAGAAAAAACCGAAGCACGAGAGCTACGGCTTCAATACCAAGCAGGCCAAAAAGCTGGGAACTGAAATCAACCCGCTGCAACTTGTTGTGAACAGCGATGAGAAAAAAGCCGAAGTGGAAGCCCTGCTGGAACAGCACCAAATTGTTGCCACCATTACGGTCAACAACGAGACTGAGGAAAATCTAGTCGAGCTGGAAACGCTGATCAACAAGCCGAAAACCACCGTGTTTGATAAAACACCCAACCGTAATGACCCGTGCTCATGCGGAAGCGGTAAGAAATACAAAAAATGCTGCGGCTAAGGCATACCGCCAGATAACGACAAGGTGCTCGGCGATGCAAGAATTGCTGGGTATCCCTGCCATTTTTCGCGAGATTTCGTATAATCTCGCGCTGTTGTAAATTTCCGGAAAGATACAAATTATGAGCAAAGGTTACGCCTGTGTTGGGCTATTCAACCCCAAAACCCCTGAAAACGTTGGTTCTGTCATGCGGGCCGCTGGCTGCTATGGCGTTAATAGTGTGTTCTACACAGGCACGCGTTATGACCTTGCTAAGAAATTTTGTACTGACACCAAAAATACCATTCGCGATATTCCGCTGATTGGCGTCCAGAACCTAAAAGATATCATCCCGCACGACTGCATACCGGTTGCCGTTGATTTGGTTGAGGGAGCCAAGCCGCTGCCGGAATACAAGCACCCGAAGCGGGCTTTTTATATCTTCGGCCCTGAAGATGGTACATTGAAAAAAGACATTACCAATTTCTGTCGCGAAACCATCTATGTACCAACTAATGGCTGTATGAACCTCGCGGCGGCGGTCAATGTGATCCTGTATGACCGCATGGCCAAAGGTGAAGGTTTTTCTAACCACTAACGCCAGCCTAGGCGCATAGCATTATCCCAGGGAGCCTGCTCCGGCTCCCCATTTTTCAATCATTTCCCGCAATTCCACGCTCTGATAAGGCTTGGAAAGAATATCGTCCATCCCGGCACTAAAACAATCTTCCCGCTCCGCTTTAGTTGTCCCCGCGGTCAAAGCGATGATCGGCTTGCTGTAACCTTCACTGCGTAGCCATTTTGTCGTGGCAAAACCGTCAAGAATTGGCATCCGGCAATCCATAAAAACGATATCGAAGTCTTGCGACTTCAAAATACCCAGCGCCTTTTCGCCATTGCTGACAATAACAGGGGTGATGCCAAATTTAGCCAGCATCAGCTTGATGATCATCTGATTGGTTTTCAGATCCTCCACCACCAAAATAGTCAAATCACTAATGGGAAGGGTTTTGTTTCGCAAAACGTCGTTCTTGATAACCGCTGACGGATTAACGTCCAAGGGAAGCGTGACCGTAAAAATACTCCCTTGCCCCGCTGTACTCTCTATTTCTATCCGGCCTTTCATCTGCTCAGCCAACTTGCCACAAATCGCCAAGCCCAACCCCGTCCCCTCGTGTTGACGCTTACTTGAATTATCCGCTTGTTTAAATGGCTGAAATAGGCTGGCTATTTGTTCTTTAGCAATACCGCAGCCAGAATCAGAGACTACAAACTGTAGCGCTTCGTCATGCCACCCTATGGTCACGGATACAAAGCCTTTCTCCGTAAACTTAATGGCATTACCTATAAGATTGACGAAGATTTGCTTTATCCGATCTTCATCGCCCATCAGCCATTGCGGCGAATTTGGCACGAAGTGAATCGAAAAATTTAGCTGTTTTTCCCTGGCGGGTTGGAGGAAGATGTCATTAAGCACGTTGGCCATCAACCGGCAATCGAAGGGTTTGATGGCCAACTCCATCATCCCAGCGTTGATCTTACTGTAATCGAGCAGATTATTAATGATTGCCCGCAGCAATTCCCCGGAATGATTTAAAGTCTTAAGCAAGCTATTCTGATGATTATCAAGCTCGGTATCAGATAGCAGCTCAGCCGTTCCCAACAAGCCATTGAGAGGTGTTCGTAGTTCATGGTTTATCATTGCCAGAAAATCACGAGTCAACTTCTCCGACTCCTCGGCTGATTTCCTCGCTCGAATCGCCTCCTCGAGCTTTAGCTGTCGATCAATGGACGCGCGCAGCATTTCACCTATCAAGTTCATATGCTTACGAACTGTCATATGCCACTCCCTCGTCTTACCGATGCGGGTGACAAAATACCCCTTTACTGCCGAGTTGCCGAGTGAGAGCCAATATAACTGCTGTGACTCGTCCCAGCACTCCTCTCTAGACACCAATGTATCCGGCGGGACAATCGTATTATCAATACCGGAAAAATAGGCAATATTCAGCGCCGGTGTCGAGTCGCAACTGAAATTTACTGCGCAAGCACTCACTACTCGACTGTTGATCAGCGCATCAAGCAAATCTTTTATGATCAGAGTCGATGGTGGGTATTTCAGCAGCGTGTGGCCAATACTCAGCAACAAGTTATCCATCTTATGCTGGTAGGATAAAAACTCCGACCCACTGGCAAGCTTATCCCGCACCTGCGCGAGGTTCTGCTCAATCAGCTGCTTGGCCTGATAGAGTTCAAGGCTTTTCGACTCCAACAGCATTTCAGCCATTTTCCTGGCGTCGCGCTCCCGGTCAATTTTCTTCTGCATCAGAGCAACTTGGCGTTCCAGATCCATGCGTTCAAGGCCCATTGTTACCCCGCATTTAATTTCAGCGTAAATCGTACATGGCTCTGATCTTGGTTGACAGGCTCCATACTGATTGCCATATCTTCGTTGAAATGCTTAACACAACCACGGATCAAACCCAGGCAAACATGTGACAAGCAGCGTGCCGATATGTAATCAAGGATCATCAGGGCGGAAGTTTGTGAGATAAAGTCAAACTGGGGTGGGTTCGCATTGGCGTAGAGCTTCTTCACTTCGGTATGGATATGGCGCTCAACACGCTCAATGAAGCTAAAGGTGCTGTTGGGCTTTTCGCCATTGTCCAGGGGAAAGGAGCTCAACAGGCGGGTAAACAATGCCTCACCATAGGCTTCTTGCAACACTTCCGGGGAGACACCAGTGATCTTGCTCAGGCAAACGATCATCTTTACCAAAACACGGTGATCATAACTTCCAACCGCAGTGTATGCTCCATCAACGCCGGCATCATCAAGCATCTGCTGGCAAACATCGAGACCAAAACGGCTTTCGACAATATCTAGAAACTCAGTAAAAATAATCCCTTTCATAAAGCCTTTCTCCCTTTGCCCTTGATTTGAGTATGGAAAATGAATCTCTGATGGTCAAAATTATCCCACCCATTTCATTCTCGGCTCGAACGCTAGTTTTTAGTAAGCAGGTGTAACCTGTTGATTGCTTACAAGTGCCAATAGCATTATTTTGTGGTCATACAAAACAAAAGAATACGAATTATGAAACGAACTCTCCTATTTTCCCTCCTTTATATACTGAACCCACTTACTATTTCTGCGGCATGGTCAAACACCATGCCCCAAGGTGACAGCGATGCCGGTAAGGTCAAATCGTTTACCTGCCAGTTCTGCCATGGACAAAATGGAGTTGCACAAAAAGAGGGCTACCCGCACATCAACAACCAGTCGCCCCTGTACCTGTACCGGGCGATGCAAGCCTACCAAAACGGCGAGCGCTCAGGGAGTTATGGCGACATGATGAAACAGCAACTGTCCGTTCTCAACGAGCAAGATCTCGCAGACATTGCCACCTACTTCGGCGAGCAACCATAGGCCAGTGGTTCGGTGCCCGATTCCGCGGGTATTTACCCTAGGCCACTGGTAGCTTTTAGCGATTGAGACTAGAATTAAGCGGATTTGGCGGCCTGAGCGCTGCCGTCTTGGTAGCAACAACGTTCATCACCTGTGGACAATGACTAGGTGAAAAACCATGATGACGGTCTCTTAGATCACTGTTCAAAGCGCAATTTGACAGTGTTTGTAGAAACAGATTGTGTTATAAGAGCCAACTCTTGTGGGTTTATTGAGCGTTTGCGCCAGAAATCCTGAAAAGACGGAGCAAAAACAAGCAAATGTTCATTTTATCTTAAATGAGCTATGTAATGTTTGCTGGAATCAGTGATATACTCCCCCACCGAATAGTGACACTAATTGTTTATAGAGAAAAACAATGGCAGATTTATCTAAATACAGAAACATTGGTATTTTCGCGCACGTTGATGCGGGTAAAACCACTACTACTGAGCGTATCCTTAAGCTTACTGGCCAGATCCACAAAACTGGTGAAGTACACGACGGCGAATCAACTACTGACTTCATGGAGCAGGAAGCTGAGCGTGGTATTACAATCCAGTCTGCAGCAGTTAGCTGTTTCTGGAACGACCACCGCCTAAACGTTATCGATACTCCTGGACACGTTGACTTCACAGTTGAAGTATACCGTTCTCTTAAAGTTCTTGACGGTGGTATCGGTGTATTCTGTGGTTCTGGTGGTGTTGAGCCTCAGTCAGAAACTAACTGGCGTTACGCGAACGAATCAGAAGTATCTCGTCTGATCTTCGTAAACAAACTAGACCGTATGGGTGCTGACTTCTTCAACGTTGTTGATCAGGTTAAGAACGTACTTGGCGCTACTCCGCTAGTAATGGTTCTTCCTATCGGTCGTGAAGACGACTTCGTTGGTGTTGTTGACCTACTAAGCCGTAAAGCTTACGTTTGGGACGAAACTGGCCTTCCAGAAAACTACGAAATCCAAGACGTTCCTGCTGACATGGTAGACGACGTTGAAGCTTACCGTGAAGAGCTAATCGAAACTGCTGTTGAGCAGGACGATGACCTAATGGAAGCTTACATGGAAGGTGAAGAGCCTTCTATCGAAGACATCAAGCGTTGTATCCGTAAAGGTACTCGTGACATCGCGTTCTTCCCTACTTTCTGTGGTTCTGCGTTCAAGAACAAAGGTATGCAGCTAGTACTAGACGCAGTTGTTGACTACCTACCTGCTCCAACAGAAGTAGATCCTCAGCCGCTAACAGATCCAGAAACTGGTGAGCCTACTGGCGAAGTTGCAACTGTTGATGAAAACGAACCTCTACGTGCTCTTGCGTTCAAGATCATGGACGACCGTTTCGGTGCCCTAACCTTCATCCGTATCTACTCTGGTAAGATGAAGAAAGGTGACACAATCCTTAACTCTGCAACAGGTAAAACTGAGCGTATCGGCCGTATGGTTGAGATGCAGGCAGATGAGCGTAACGAGCTTACTGAAGCACAAGCTGGTGACATCATCGCTGTTGTTGGTATGAAGAACGTTCAAACTGGTCACACTCTATGTGATGTTAAGCACGAGTGTACTCTTGAGCCAATGATCTTCCCAACTCCAGTAATCTCTATCGCAGTAACGCCTAAAGACAAAGGCGGTTCTGAGAAGATGGGTATCGCTATCGGTAAGATGGTTGCAGAAGATCCATCATTCCAGGTTGAGACTGACGAAGAAACTGGCGAAACCATCCTTAAAGGTATGGGTGAACTTCACCTAGACATCAAGGTTGACATTCTTAAGCGTACTTACGGCGTAGACCTAATCGTTGGTCAGCCACAGGTTGCTTACCGTGAAACTATCACTCAAGCAATTGAAGATAGCTACACGCACAAGAAGCAGTCTGGTGGTTCTGGTCAGTTCGGTAAGATTGACTACCGTATCAAGCCAGGTGAAGTTGGTTCTGGCTTCAAGTTCACTTCAACTGTTGTTGGCGGTAACGTTCCTAAGGAATTCTGGCCTGCAGTTGAGAAAGGCTTCGAAGGCATGATGGACAACGGTGTCCTAGCTGGCTTCCCAGTTCTTGACGTTGAAGTTGAGCTATTCGACGGTGGCTTCCACGCAGTTGACTCATCAGCAGTAGCATTCGAAATCGCAGCGAAAGGTGCATTCCGTCAGTCTATGCCTAAAGCTGGTGCTCAGCTTCTTGAGCCAATCATGCACGTTGACGTGTTCACTCCAGAAGACCACGTTGGTGACGTAATCGGTGACCTTAACCGTCGTCGCGGCATGATCAAAGATCAGCAAGCTGGTACTACTGGTGTTCGTATTAAAGCAGACGTTCCTCTATCAGAAATGTTCGGCTACATCGGTCACCTACGTACTATGACTTCTGGCCGTGGTCAGTTCTCTATGGAGTTCGCACACTACGCACCATGTCCAGCAAACGTTGCTGAGCAGGTAATCGCAGAAGTTAAAGAGCGCGAAGCTAAGAAGTAATTCTTATCTAAGTAAGCTTAATAGCTGATAAAAACCCGATAGCTTGGCTATCGGGTTTTTTTATGCCCCTATCGCTTTAGATCAGATAATCACGCTGCCTGCCGGCGCAAGCGATGCGCCACAAAAACTGGCCCCATTAATTTTATCGACTCTATCTATCGGCTACAGTCAGCAAGATAGTTCATCAAGCCATATTGCTTTAACCATTCCAGTTGGACTGCATGCTTCACCAAGAAACGTCCTGAATAGTTTATTCCGTTGGCAAAAATGCCTTCGATATTATTTTTGCTGCGGGGAAACAATAACATCCAACGTTCTGTCAGCAGCAGATTATAAGGAGAGCAGTTCCCCCCCTCCGCTTCCGCCAATAACCCCAAATTCGCCATCATTGAAAGGTAGCTATCATACAGAGCTTCAGCATCCAGAGCTTGCAATGGCGCCAACTGGTGCGCAAAAGGCAGCTCCCCAGCGGCAATCACCTGCTCCAACGGGATAGGTGAACGGACTAGCTGCATATGACGGTGGGGTTGGCTCGCCCCCGCTACAGGGCCATTATTGTAAAAACCAAACACATCGGGATGATCAAATCCTCTCAACCAGCCCTGAAAATCACTCAAACCGAGGCAGGTTTGCTGCGGAACAAACGTTTTCGAACAGATAAGTAAATGGGGAGACAGAACCGGAAACTTATTCAATAAGCAGACATGCTCTTTTCCAGCTTCACCGACATACAGAGATGGTTCATAAGGCAGGAACGGATTACCTTGCGATGAGGTAGCTCGGAACTTCTTGGTCGCATTAGCTGTGACGACATGGGCAAAATAGGCGATCCCCTCTTCCTCTAATACTTGGGCATCAGTAACTATCGGCATCAGGCTACCATCTGCCAACGCACGCTCAGAAACTCGGTTTGCCGTTTCCCAGAGCGTTTCAGCTTGACCGGACATATGTCCCCTCCTCACAATCCTTTTCTTTCATCATTGTATACCCAAGTCAGATCAAATTGCTTGTTTCAAAAAGCTTTCTTCTCCCCCACCCCTTGCCTTGGTGGCACCTAGCTCAGTGTACACAATAGTTTACAATAATGGTCTTTTTCGCCATTTACAGGATGAAGGCGAGATATAGCTGCAAACCACGAAAGTTTGTATTATCAATGCCATTGGAAAACACTGCTTTATCCTATTCCAAATAGTACTCCATAGAGCAGTTAGAAGTTTTTGTTTGGTCGCTAAAACTTCAACAGGTAGTTTTGTTTGGTCGCATCCTACCTATCCAGCCTGTTTGCCTTTTTCATCATTCAGGTAGAAACAAAAAGGGCGTTTACCCAGTAAACGCCCTTATTCCTATTGGTTTTTCACAACCGCTTTATATTGCTATCAAATCAACTCCGCAGCCAGCAAGAAGAATCCAAACAGGAAGCTCAAGCCCATCGCCAGCTGACCACCAGATGCCTGATACAACACGCCCGAAGCATCGGCCTCGAAGGCACTGTCATCCTCTTTGCGTAGCTTTATAGTCATTGCCATTGGAATGAATACCGCAAGGAACACCAAGATAATACCGGCGTAGCCTAATACCGATAGGAACTGATCCGCGGCAAACAGCGCACCGGCCAGCGGTAGGATGAAAGTCAGTACATAGGTCACAGCTCGATTTTGGCGGAATGTATCCACATTCTGGTCAAACAAAGCCATCGCAACGCCGAGGAAAGACGTTAGCAGAGCAAGACCTGTGAACACTGACAGAATCATGTTAATCATGCTGTGGCTCGACCCCAGCGCTGCAATCAACTCAGAAACATTCTTAAAATTAACCATTTGCTCAGCACTTAAGTTGCCCATTGCCGCATATAACCATAGGAGGTAGCTGAATAATGGCACAAGTGAGCCGATCACTACCATGTTACGTAGCTGCTTGTGGCTCGCTTCTTTGTTGTACGTCACCAGAGATGGGATAACCACCATGAAGCCGAAACTAGTGAACAGTACTGAGCTGGTTTTGATAAGGTCAATTTTACTGTCGCTGGTTGCGACCATAAGGTTATCGATTGAAATGGTCGGTACCAAGGAGAGTAACGTTAGCACCAACATAATCACCATCACGGCAAACAGTGCACGGTTAAGCTTATCAATCACTGCAGTACCTGCCGCCACAACCACTCCGGCGATCATCGTAAAAGCAACCTGGCTTTGCATCAGGCTCAGATCAAGGCCAATACTGGACAGCAGCTTCTGTACCAAATCCCCAGCCCCAATGATGTACGCCATCAACAAGCAAACAAGCAGCGCATACAGCAAGCTATTCGTCACCAACTGGCCGCCTTTACCTAGCGTTTTGCGGGCTATGGTATTCATACCAAGGCCGCCCCCTGCTTTGATGCTGGCTTCGAGCAATAGAAGCGCCGCATACGTTGTTCCCAGCCAGATCACCAGCATTAACAACGTCCCCCACACCAGCCCGAACTGGGCCAATACCATAGGGATAGCCAACATACCGGCACCCAATGCCGTACCCGCAATAATAAGAGAACTACCAAGCAGTTTTAGATTCACAATTTTGTCTCGTAATAATGTGTCTCCGCCTCGTAAAGGACAGAAAACAAAATGGGGAAATAATCTATTTATCAATGTGCTGCAGTTGAAAACAGCAGCAATAGAGAATTAGTGACTAAATCGGAATGCGGCAAAATAGCCGTAAAACTGGAAGTTTGCGGAAGGTTTAGCAGATTGAGAATGGCAAGCGCAAGCGTTCGCTAAAGAAGAGGCCGAGGATAGATGGATCTTCCCCATGGTTTTATTGTTCATTAATCGTACTCCAACAACGATAAATCCCTATAAGTAAGGTAACCTTCCACTGATTACCCTTGTTTTGTTTGGTCAGCTAGCAACTTATATGGACATTAAGAGCACATCAACACTTGCACGTGAAATCTTATATTGCAAAATTGACACAATGAATTTCAAGCAAAAAAAGCCCTTTGAACATAGGTTCAAAGGGCGTTAACCACACAATATCGCTATGCCGACACGGCTTCACCCGATTTCGCGGCAATGAGGGTGAGCTTGTTAAACGAGGCCGGGTAAACACTGATGGTACTGCCATCGTCGAACAATAAGCCGTCGTAAAAATCTCCACTCCACTTCACTCGGGTAAAACGGGCATAACGCGCCTTACTGTAGACTGCTTCGAGGGCATTGATGGCGCCTTGCTTACTTACCTGATCCATGATTTCCTGGCTCAGTAATTTCTCTGCCACCGATTTATCTGTTGTCATCCCTGTCTCCGGAACCTCTTCATCCTTTGTTTTTACCAAATACGAACCGAGATTCAAGTACCAACATCACAACATATCAGTGTACGCCGAGAAATTAATCAGTTTGATGTCAGTTATTCCGCGACGATAGTGCTCAGGATAAAAATCAACCACTGTCCCCTGACTATCCATAAACTGACAGTGGGTTGTTGCAGCTTCATCGACAAAATGTTCCCGCTCTGTGCTTCACAATCAGTAAGAAAGCATCACACCCAATGCCACTCCATTCATATTTATTGTTTTAATTCTTCATATTTATTCTTGTCGTACAATAGCATTTAATATAAGTTATTGATTTTATAAGATATACCACTTTAGGGTTATTCAAAACTGTAATTGACTTACGTCATATTTATTCACACCTTGTCTCATTAAGATCCCGTTCAGAATTTATGACTTTGTAGTAGAGGATCTTATGAGCAAAGTGAGACTGGCCATCATCGGCAACGGAATGGTGGGCCATCGCTTTATCGAGGAGTTGGTCGATAAAGCCAATATGGACAATTACGAGGTAACCGTCTTCTGTGAAGAACCTCGGGTCGCCTATGATAGGGTTCACCTATCGTCATACTTCTCCCACCATACCGCCGAAGAACTTTCGCTCGTCAAAGAAGGCTTCTACCAAAAACACGCCATCAATCTCCTCCTCGGCGAACGTGCCATTAACGTCAATCGCGAAAACCGTATCATCTACTCCAGCACTGGGCGTGAAATTCAATACGACAAACTGATCCTCGCTACTGGCTCTTTCCCGTTTGTACCACCTATCAAGGGTAACGAAAGCAAAGATTGCTTTGTCTACCGAACAATCGAAGATCTAAAGGCTATCGAAGCATGTGCCAAGAAAAGCAAAGTCGGCGTTGTGATCGGTGGCGGCCTGCTTGGCCTTGAAGCCGCTGGTGCCCTGAAAGCGCTCGGCGTTGAAACTCATGTTGTCGAATTTGCTCCGAAGCTGATGGCCGAGCAGTTGGATATGGCTGGCGGTAACCAGCTGCGCCAGAAAATCGAGCGTATGGGTGTCAATGTCCACACCAGTAAAAATACGCTGGAAATTGCCCCAGAAGGTACAGATTCCCGCAATGTCATGCGCTTCGCCGACGGCACCGAGCTAGAGACGGACTTTATTGTTTTCTCTGCCGGTATCCGTCCACAGGACAACCTGGCACGCCAAATGGATCTCGATCTGGCACAACGTGGCGGGGTGGCAATCAACAATCACTGCCAAACATCAGATGCCAATATCTACGCCATTGGTGAATGTGCCTCCTGGAATGACATGTTCTACGGCTTGGTTGCCCCAGGCTACAAGATGGCACAGGTTGCCGTTTCTCACCTCATTGGCGAGGCCAATCAGTTCGAAGGAGCCGATATGAGCGCCAAGCTGAAATTGCTGGGTGTAAAAGTCGGCTCAATCGGCGATGCCAATGGCCGTACCCCGGGTTGCAAGAGCTTCATCTACCAAAACGAGGAGCAGGAAGTCTACAAGCGTATTATCGTTTCTGAAGACAACAAGAAGCTACTGGGCGCCGTGCTGGTTGGCGACACCACCGACTACGGTGATCTGCTGCAGCTGATGCTCAATGAAATGGAGCTGCCGGAGCACCCTGACACCTTGATCCTACCGGCCCATGCTGGTGCAGAAAAACCATCCCTGGGCGCGGATGCCCTGCCAGATAGTGCAGTGATCTGTTCATGCTTCGACGTAACCAAAGCAAAAATCGCCCAGGCGGTTTCGGATGGCAACCATACTTTGGCTGACATCAAAGCCGTAACCGGCGCGGGGACTGGCTGTGGTGGCTGTATCCCGCTGGTCACCTCGGTGCTTAACGCCGAACTGGCGAAGTCCGGCATCGAAGTGAAGAACGATGTCTGTGAACACTTCGCTTACTCACGCCAGGAACTGTTCCACCTGATCCGCATCGAAGAAATCAAAACCTTCGATGAGCTGTTGGATAAATACGGCAAAGGCTACGGCTGTGAAGTGTGTAAACCGCTGGTAGGCTCGATCCTGGCCTCTTGCTGGGGCGAGCACATCCTCAAACCGCAGCTGGTCAAGCTGCACGACACCAACGATAACTTTCTGGGCAACATCCAAAAAGACGGGACTTACTCGGTGATCCCGCGTATGGCCGGTGGTGAGGTAACGCCTCAAGCGCTGGCCGCGCTGGCCGCCGTGGCTGAAGAATACAAGTTGTATACCAAGGTAACCGGTGCGCAGCGTATCGGCCTGTTCGGCGCCCAGAAAGACGACCTGCCGCAGATCTGGCGCAAGCTGATCAGTGCTGGCTTCGAGACCGGACAGGCCTATGCCAAAGCACTGCGTATGGCAAAAACTTGTGTGGGTTCGACCTGGTGCCGCTACGGTGTCCAAGACTCTGTCGGCCTGGGTTCATTTATCGAGAACCGCTACAAGGGGATCCGTACCCCGCACAAGATGAAGTTCGGTGTGTCCGGCTGTACCCGTGAGTGCGCCGAAGCACAAGGCAAAGACCTTGGTATTATCGCCATCGATGCCGGCTGGAACATGTATGTCTGTGGTAACGGTGGTATGAAGCCTCGTCACGCCGACCTGCTGGCCAGCGACCTGGATCAGGAAACCCTGATCAAGTACATCGACCGCTTCATGATGTTCTATATCCGTACCGCAGCGCCGCTGCAACGTACCTCGGTATGGATGGAAAACATGGAAGGTGGTGTGGACTACTTACGCCAAGTGATTGTCGAAGACAAACTCGGTATCAACACGCAACTAGAAGCTGACGTGGCCAAGTTGGTCAATGAGTACGAGTGTGAATGGGCCGCGACCCTCAACGACGAGTCGCAGCTGACGCGCTTTGCCCACTTCATCAACTCGGACTTGCGTGATGACAACGTGGTCTTCGTTACTGAACGTGATCAGCACCGTCCGGCAACATTCATCGAAAAACACCCTGGTGCGGTTGGCGATATCCTGCACGTTGAATTGGAGAACTCATAATGGCTTTTGAACAAATTTGCGATATCCAAGATATCACCCCAGGTACTGGCGTCTGTGCGTTGTTCAACGGCCAGCAAGTTGCCATCTTTCGTCCAGGCGAGGCTGAAGAGATCTTCGCTATCAGCAACATGGATCCATTTGCCCGCTCCAATGTGCTATCACGCGGCTTGATTTGCCAACACCTGGACGAACTTTGGGTGGCGAGCCCACTGAAAAAACAACGCTTCAACTTGTCGACTGGAGCATGCATGGAAGATGAGCGCTTTAGCATCAAAGCCTTCACTGCCCGAGTGACCAACGGCAAAGTCGAAATCGCGGCTTAAGCCTAACCGATTAAACGCCAAAGATTTAATAGCGAAAAGGCTCTTCGCCCACTTTGAAAGTAAGAGCCTTTGACTATTCAATTTTTATTTTAACTTTTTGGAGTGACATGATGTCCTATTCAAAACCGATGGAATTCGTTCAGACAATGATTGATACGGGCGAGGCAAAAATCCGCACATCGACACGTGATCTGTTTTTGCGTGGCACGATGGCCGGGATTATTCTCTCGCTGGCAGTCGTTGTGGCGATCACCACCATTACACAGACAGGTATTGGCATTGTTGGGGCCCTCGTCTTCCCTGTCGGTTTCTGTATCTTGAGCCTGATGGGGTATGATTTGGTAACCGGCGTATTTGGCCTTGCACCACTGGCAAAATTTGAAAACCGTCCGGGGATTACCTGGGGCAGTGTTTTACGCTGCTGGGGTCTGGTGGGCCTGGGCAACCTGATCGGCTCGCTGATCGTTGCTTTCCTGATCGCCCTCTCCTTCACCATGAACTTCAGTGTTGAGCCGGGCGCTGTCGGTCAAACCTTTATCAAAGCAGCCACAGCACGTACTGTTGGCTTCGAAGAACTCGGTGCCAATGGTTGGATCACCTGTTTTGTCCGCGGTATCCTGTGCAACCTGATGGTTTGCCTCGGCGTGATCGGCAACATGACCGCACGTAGCGTTGCCGGTAAAATCGCGGCGATGTGGCTGCCAATCTTTATCTTTTTTGCGCTTGTATTCGAACACGCGGTCGTGAATATGTTCCTGTTCCCGTTGGGCATGATGCTGGGGGCAGATTTTGGCATCTCGACCTGGCTGAGTTTCAACCTAGTACCAACCATTCTTGGTAACCTAGTGGGTGGTTTGCTGTTTACCTGTGTGCCGCTATACCTGACTCACGCTAAAACAGCTCCTGCACACAATGTAGAGAATGATTCAGTTATAGATGCAGCACCTGCATTCGCTACTAAATAATCATTACTCTTTGGTCCCGGGTAAAGACTCGGGGCCAACACTTACCAATAAGGCTATTGTATTGTTTTGGCTATAAAAAGTAATAACTCCTTAGGATAAGAATCACCGCAACGAGTGTTACTTTTTATATCCAAGTTTCTTGAAGGGAATCGCCATGACCACCAGTAACACACTATCAAACAGCGGCTTTGTATCCCTAGTCGGTGCAGGCCCGGGGGATCCGGACTTACTGACCGTCAAAGGCCTCAAAGTTATCCAGGCGGCAGACGTTGTGGTGTACGACCGTTTGGTTTCAAACGATATCTTGGCACTGGCGGATCGTTCAGCCGAGATGATTTACGTTGGCAAGAAGCTCGACTTCCACTGTGTTCCGCAAGAGCAAATCAACCAGATACTGGTACAAAAGGCACAGGAAGGTAAGCGGGTTGTCCGCTTGAAAGGCGGTGATTCATTCATCTTCGGCCGTGGCGGTGAAGAGCTCGAGGAGCTGGCCAAGTTCGGCATTAAGTACGAAGTGGTGCCGGGCATTACTGCGGCGGCTGGCGCAACGGCCTATGCGGGAATCCCCCTCACCCACCGTGACCATGCCCAAAGTGTCCAGTTCATCACGGGCCATGTGCAAAAAGACGGCCGTGAAATCGAGTGGCAATCCCTCGCCCACTCTAACAATACCCTGGTCTTCTATATGGGCCTCAAACAAAGTGGCCATATTTGCGACAAACTCATCACCCATGGCCTTGCCGCTTCGACGCCTTGCGCCATTATCGAAAACGGCACCCGGTATGATCAACGGGTACTGACAGGGACGCTGGCACAATTGCCAGCACTGGCCAGCGGTGCTAAAAGCCCGGCATTGATTGTCATTGGCAGTGTCACCTCGCTGAATGAAAAATTACAATGGTTTGAACAGGGGTAGTGCCTGCCTCTGTGTTAGGCCTATCCGCCATTGTGCGCAGGATCCGGCTGCGCGACAATATCCGTCATCTCAGTAACCCCTTTCCTGATAATGAGCTTGTCATCGAGATAGGGGCGGGTTTGGATCAAGCGCGGCACTACCCGGTCGCCATCAACGATTTTTATATATTCCAGCTGGCCGATACGGTACGTGCTCGTCGATGGCACCATCAGTACCTGCTCCTCGCCAGTCACAATACCGACCCGGGCAAACATGCCTGGATACAGCGGTTTGGAACCGGATTGAGCCAGTGGCTCAGGTGCAAAAGCCAGCTTAACAACCACACTGCGCGAACCGGCATCTGAAGCAGGGGTGATTTCTTTGATTGTCCCTTCCAGCTCCCATCCTTGCTCAGGCAGAATCACCGGCCAGCGCTGGCCCAGCTCCAACAAATAACGCTGGCTAGCCGCAATATAACTTTCCATCATCAGTGTCGCCGGGTTGTACAGACTGAGCATAGGGATCCCGGGGGATGCTATATCCCCCCTATGCACCAGCTTCTGAGTGATCACCCCATCAAAAGGAGCGGCAATAATGCTATAGCCATAGGTCGTTTGCGCTTCTTCTACCGAGGCTTGGGACTGCTTAAATCTAGCTTCGGCTGTCTGCCGGTTACTCAGGGCTTCGTCCAGCTGGGACTGTGCGACCAGTTTACGCTTGAACAGCGACAGGGTTCGCTCATAGTCCTTGCGGGCAATATTCAGTTGCGCTTGGGCACTTGCCAGCGCCTGTTCCGATTGCCGTACTCTGGCATCCAAGTCGAGGTTATCAAGGCGGATCAAAATATCCCCGGCCCTGACGTTGTCGCCGACATCCACCAGTACATCGGCAACCTGTGCCGTCAAGCGGGCAGACAACGTCGCCTGCTGATCAGCCACAATACTGCCGGTATACTGTTGCCAAACCGGCAAGGTTTCGGCTTGCACCCGGACAACAGCCTGCCCGGCCAGCGCCTCGCCGGGTGGCGCCAGATTTTCGGTATCCAGCTTCGCGACAAATCCGCCAGAAATGGTAAAGAAGAGGATACCAAGGCCTGCAAACGCGGCAATTGTTACGGCTATTCTTTTCATACTCATGACTGCGACTTCCTGTGGTTGACTGAAGCGGCTGATGACTGGGACGGACAACCAGTCGACGGCTCCGAGGATGTGTCTGAGGGCATACTGCCTGGCTCAGCAGGCAGGCCATATCCGGGTTTGTTGGCATAAGCCAGATGGTAAACCACCGGGATCACCAGCAGCGTAAAGAGTGTCGAAGCCGTGATGCCGAATATAATAGCCCAGGCAAGGCCATTGAAGATGGGATCTAGGGTGATCACCACGTTACCCAGCAACGTGGTACCGGCCGTAAGCAAGATAGGCCGCATTCTCACAGCGCCCGCTTTGACCAACGCGGGTTTCAGCGACTCGCCGTCACGCAGCGACTGATGTATAAACTGGATCAGCACCAATGAATTGCGTACCACAATCCCGGCCAGGGCAATCATGCCGATCATGGCCGTGGCGGTGAACAGCGACGGATTGGGTATCCCGTTGATTTCTGTTGTTCCAACCACATTAAGTAGCCAGAAGCCGGGCATGATCCCAATCACCGTCAGCGGGATCGCCAACATAATGATACCGGAGACCGCAGGCAAGCCGGTTTGCAGTATCATCACCACAAACACCCCGAGCAAGGCTGCACCGTAAGCAATCCCGAGATCGCGAAATACATCCAGGGTGATCTTCCACTCTCCTTCACCGCTCCAGACAACATTGATGCCCGGCGGCAGATGCCAGGGATCCCCTCCGCCGTTGTTGAGGTAAGTACGCCCACTTAGCGGCCTGACCTGACCAGTTTGCCTCGCACCATCCCACTGGCTGGCCTGTAGATCAGCAGCGACATCGGCAATCACCTCAGCAGGAACGCGCCCCGTCGCCTCGGCAAAGACGTACACCACTTGGCGCAAGTTCTTGCGCATGATCGGTTGCGGCGCATCGATTAGTTCAAAGCGTCCCAGCTCAGACAACGGCACCAACGGCTGGCCGGCATCAACAACCCGCCCTTGCTCAACCCGCTTAGCGATCCCTGGCATGCCGCGGACATACAAATTCTCCAGCGCCGCCAGATCATCTCGCTGCTGACTTGGCAAACGAATGGTTATTGGCAAAGGATTAAGTTCATGCTCATCGTATAAGTAGCTAACGACCAGACCTTGGTTTGCTGCCGCCAGGGTGTGGTTAATATCCTGAACCGATATCCCTGACAACGCCGCTTTTTCACTGTCCACCACAAACCGCCAGCTGTGCCGTCCCCCCTCTTGGGAGGTATCGGTTTCCGCCACGAAGGGCTCCCGTCGCAAACGTTGCGCCACCTTATCGGCCGCCTGTTGTAACTGGTGGTAAGGGGTCTGCGGCTGGCCGTAGACTTCGGCCACTATAGTGGCAATAACAGGTGGCCCCGGCGGCGTTTCCACCAGCTGAATATCTGCGCCCACCCCTTCCGCTATGCGAGTGAGATCAGCCCGAAGCCGAGTAACCATCTCGTGTGACTGTTGCTGACGTTGATCCTTTTGCGCCAGAACGACCCGAAGCTCTCCCTGATACGGCATCGAGCGCATAAAGTAATGCCTGACCATCCCGTTGAAATCCATGGGCGAAGCAATGCCGGCAAAGCCGGAAACCGAGACCACCTCGGGCACACGCTGCAGGTAATCGGCAAAGCTACTCAACGCATTTGACGTCTGCTCGACACTACTGGTCTCAGGCATGTTCAGCACCAGCTGGAACTCATTTTTGTTGTCATAAGGCAGCAGTTTCAGCGGTACAATCCGCAAGGCTGGCAGCATTGCCGCGGCAACAAAAGCCAGTGCGACTACTGACAGAAAAATCACACTATTGCGCTTGCGTGCCAGCAGCGGCGTCAGCATTTTATTGTAGATTTTATACAGCAGTGACTGCTCGACCCGGTAATGCCCGGAGCCATCAGCCCGCTTAAGGATTTTCTTGGCAAGCCAGGGAGTAATGAGGAAAGCCACAACCGTACTGAATACCACACTGACCGGCACGTTAAATGCCAACGGTGCCATATAGGGTCCCATCATCCCGGTGATGAAAAACATCGGCGTAAAGACAATCACAATCGCTACGGTCGACATCAGCAGCGCGCTGCGGATTTCTGCCATTGCCATGACGATAGCCGTCGAAGTGGACATGCCCTTGCGCTTTAGAAAGCGCTCTATGTTATCGATACTGGCGATGGGATCATCGACGATCAGGCCCAGCGCCAAGATCAAGGCAAACAGTGTTACCCTGTTAATCGTATAGCCAAAGGCGAAGTCCATCCCCAACGCCGCACCGTAGCTGATTGGAATAGCGATCCCAACCACCAGCGCCGCACGCCAGTTTAGAAAGACCCCGACAAAAACCACCACCGTCAGGATCGACAGACCGAGGCTGGAAACCAGATTGCCCACTTTCTCGTTGGCGGTTTCGCCATAGTTACGGATCACTGTCATTTTGACATGCGGCGGAAACTGGTTCTGTACCATCTCGTCCAGCAACGCAATAGCATCATTGGCAACCCAAACCGCATTGCTGCCTTTTTGTTTTGCAACCGAGAGAAACACCGCGGGATAGGGTTCGCGGGCTTGTTGGTTGCCAGCACCGGCTGCCGCCCCCCAACGGAACCATGTCTGGTCGGATGCTTCATCGGGGCCGTCGGTCACCGTGGCAATATCTTGCAAATAGACAGGCTGGCCATTGACCACATTCACCACAGTATGTGCCACTTCCTGGGCGTTACGGAAAAACTGGCCGCTTTCCAGCTGGAAAACCTGCCCTTGCTGGTGAATATCGCCCAATTGGCGGTGCTGGTTAGTCAGGGAGAAAGCCTGTTGGATATCATCCACCGTGGTCATGCGACTTGCCATCGCCACGGTATCGAGGGAAATTTGGATCAACCGGGGATTGCCCCCGACAACCGCTACCTTGTTGGTATTATCCAGCGCCTGTAGCTGGTTCACCGCCTGCTCGGCAATGCGCCGCAACTGCGCATTACCGGTCAGTTCAGGATCTGTACTGTAGAGCGCGGCAACCACTATCGGCACGTCATCAATTTCAACCGGCTTGACAGCCCATTGCGTCACCGAGGCAGGTACCAGATCCAGGTTCGAGTAGATCTTGTTGTACAGTTTGATCAGGGCATCTTCACGCTGCTCTCCGACATAAAAACGTACGATGACCTGAGCCGCGCCTTTCATCGACGTCGAGTAGACATCTTCCACGCCATCGATCTGGGTCAGCAATTTTTCCAGCGGCTGGGTAACCTGATTTTCGACTTGCCTGGGTGACAAACCCGGA
Source organism: Photobacterium gaetbulicola Gung47 (assembly GCA_000940995.1). Taxonomy (NCBI): domain Bacteria; kingdom Pseudomonadati; phylum Pseudomonadota; class Gammaproteobacteria; order Vibrionales; family Vibrionaceae; genus Photobacterium; species Photobacterium gaetbulicola. The sequence continues at coordinate 1,776,969 of CP005974.1, read as the reverse complement.
GCCTGAATCAGCACATCAGCCATAGGTACGATGATTTGGGGATCTTCTTCCCTCGGGGTCAGGAGCAGAGCAGACATCCCAACCGCCAAGGCCAAAAAGATAAGCACTGGCGGGAAAAAACTGTTGAGGAATTTTGCTACCAAGCCCTGTCTGACGTTCGCTGTCATAACACTCCCCCCTTTCCTGTTGTTAAGCAACAGAATCACATATGCGCAAGTTTATTCAGGGTGCTGGATAATGGCGGCAGGCTCTTACCTGCCGCCGTGCTGAGGTTCGCTATCCAGATTAGTTCATCTGCGCATGACTAACTTTGAGCTGGTCATCACTTTCTAGCTTGCTCTGGAGCTGGCAGCCAAGCCAAATTCCTGCCAGCATGCTAGCCACAAACAACAGCAGGCCAAAGTTGCCTCCAGACAACGAGGTGACAGCGGGTCCCGGACAGATCCCAGCCATCCCCCAGCCGATACCAAACAAAATCGAACCGCCAACTAAAGGCGCATCGATCGATTTCTTCTGGCTCAAGCGAAAATCCGTCTCACAAACCGGCTTTTCCATCTTGCGTACCACCAACAAATACACCGGCATAAACACCGCGATGGCTCCGCCCATCACAAAGGCAAGGCTTGGATCCCATTGGCCGGCAAAATCAAGAAAGCCTATCACCCTGACAGGATCTACCATCCCGGACACCATCATGCCAAGACCAAACAACAATCCAGAAATTAAAGCTACAACACGAGTTATCATTTTTGCCTCTTAAACATGAAGACGGATAAAGACAGTAATAATGGCAGAGGCCATAAAAATGCAGGTTGCAACAATCGAGCGCTTGGACAAACGCCCCATTCCGCAAATGCCGTGGCCACTGGTGCACCCGTTAGCCAACTTGGTGCCAATCCCGACCAGCAACCCTGCCAAGCTCAACCACACCGCTCCATTTACCGGTAGCGTTTGAGGCAGTTCAAAACCCAGCCAAGGGGCTACCAGGCTCGCGGCCACCATGCCGACAACAAACAAGAGACGCCAGGTAAACTCCCCCTTGATAGGTTTGAGCAACCCGGCCAGTACCCCGCTAATTCCGGCCACTCGGCCGTTAACCGCCAGTAGCAATGAAGCGGATAACCCCAGCAACACACCGCCAAGCAAAGCATCCCATGGAATTACAAACATTATTTTTTCATCTCCGTTTTCTTCTCATCGGCACAGCAAATATTCTGCAATGCCTCAATTAACCGTTGGACTTTTTCATCAGCCAATGAATAAAACACTTGTTGCGACTGCTTGCGAAAACTGACGAGCTGGTGGGCCTTCAGGATAGCAAGATGCTGCGAAAGGGCTGACTGGCCCAGACTGGAGTTCTGCTGTAGCAACTTCAACGGCAGCTCACCTTGCGTTAACTGACAAAGCACCATTAAGCGTTCAGGGTGTGCCAGCATCTTCAACCAATTCGCAACCTCATCGGCCTGACAATGCATTTTTTGAACATCAATCATCACCCCTCCTATGCTTTACTGCCCCGGCTCTATATTAGAGATTACTAAACAAAAGAATTAAGTCAATACTAATTTAGCAAAAAATACATTAGACAATACTAAAATATATATTTATAGTTTGAGTAAGTTAATGAGGTTGATAAAACCAGCCCGGGAGAAAAGTTATGACATTAGAAAATGCAGTACGCGTATTTGCCGGCATCATGATTTTCGTCTCTGTCGCACTGACTATCTGGGTTCACCCCAGCTTTTACTGGTTCACGCTATTTATTGGCGCCAACCTGATCCAAAGTGCGTTTACCGGCTTTTGTCCAGCCGCCAACATACTTGGAAAGTTCGGATTCAAGTGATTCGTCACTGGCAATAATCTCAAAAGCTCGTTAATTAATACTCTTTCTAGCTTGAAAAACATTTTGTGGAGATATCAATGACCAAGATTTTGATTGTCGGCGGTGTGGCAGGCGGAGCCTCCGCTGCCGCACGTGCCCGCCGCTTGAGCGAAGATGCTGAAATCATCATGTTCGAGCGCGGTGAATTTGTCTCGTTTGCCAACTGCGGCCTTCCCTACCATATCGGAGGCGACATCACCGAGCGCAGCAAATTGCTGCTACAGACTCCTGAAAGCTTCCTGGCCCGTTTCAATGTCGATGTCAGAGTCATGAATGAAGTCATCGCTATTGATCGCGAGGAGAAAAGCGTGACCGTCAAGAATATGCTCGACGGCAGCGTGTACCAAGAGTCCTACGATTACCTGCTGCTGAGCCCAGGGGCTGCGCCAATTGTTCCGCCTATCTCTGGTATTGATAATCCGCTGACGCACTCGCTGCGTAATATTCCTGATATGGATAAGATCCTCAAAACGATCGAAATGAACCAGCCAGAACATGCCACAGTCGTCGGCGGTGGTTTTATTGGCCTGGAAATGATGGAAGCCTTCCACCAGCTTGGCATCAAAACCACCCTGGTAGAGATGGCAGATCAGGTCATGACGCCGGTTGATCGCGAAATGGCCGGCTTTGTCCACCAAGAGATCCGGGACAAGGGCGTTGATCTACGCCTCGGTGTGGCGCTGGAATCTGTCAAATACCACCCGAATGACTCTGTCGTCAACGAAGATGCGGGAGAGAGTGCCGAGCACCAGCACCTATGCGGAGCGCTGAGCCTTCATCTTAACAACGGCGACACCTTCAATACCGATATCCTCATTATGGCAATCGGTGTACGTCCGGAAACGGCACTCGCTACTCAAGCCGGCTTGAAAATTGGTGAGCTTGGCGGCATCTACACCAACGATAAGATGCAGACCAGTGATCCGGCTATTTACGCTGTGGGCGATGCTGTCGAGGAAGCCGACTTCGTCACCGGCCACCAAACACTGGTGCCGCTTGCAGGACCGGCCAACCGCCAGGGCCGTATGGCCGCCGACAACATGCTTGGCCGCGACGAGTCCTACCAAGGCACACAAGGCACAGCAATTTGCAAAGTCTTCGATCTTGCCGTCGCCTCAACCGGCAAAAACGAGAAGCAGCTAATACGCGAGGGTATCGACTACGAAAAAGTCTATGTCCATACCGCAAGCCATGCCAGCTACTACCCTGGTGCTGAAATCGTGTCGTTCAAAATGCTGTTCGAACCACAGTCAGGCAAAATCCTTGGTGCACAGGCCGTTGGCAAAGATGGGGTTGATAAGCGTATCGACGTCATGGCGGTCGCCCAGCGAGCAGGCTTGACGGTTGAACAGCTGCAGCACCTCGAGCTGACCTATGCCCCACCTTACGGCAGTGCCAAGGATGTGATCAACCAAGCGGCGTTTGTGGCAAGCAACATTATCAAAGGTGATGCGAAGCCAATCCACTTCGATAAGATTGATAACCTAACAGATGACCAGTTGCTGCTTGATGTGCGTAATCCCGGCGAGCTGAAAAATGTGGGCTACCTGGAAGGCGCAATCAACATTCCTGTCGACCAGCTCCGCCAGCGCATGGGCGAGCTGCCAAAAGACAAAGAAATTGTGATTTACTGCCAAGTCGGGTTACGCGGAAACGTCGCCTACCGCCAGTTGGTCAATAACGGTTTCAAAGCCCGTAACCTGATTGGTGGCTACCGAACATACACCTTTGCTCGCAAGTAGTTACCAGTCACATAACCACACTAATGATAAAGCCTGAATCACTTCAGGCTTCAATTTTTATTCAGGCGTTAAGCTGTATGACAGCCAATTAATAGCCACTGCCTTTATGGCTGTAATCTTGACCTTGGTTATAGCTCTTATCGCGATTGTATCCCTTGTTTTTATAGCCTTTATAGCGTTCGCCACCCGAGCCATAATGACTATCATCGTCTTCACCGTAATACATGTCTGAATGGTACTCCTCGTAGAAGCTCTCTTGGTAGTACCGGTAGCGATACCAGTCATACCATGACTTGAACTCCGGTTGGTATTCTTCTAGTTCAATGATGAACAAGCAATCAAAGAACATTGGTGAACCTTCTGTGCCATCAAAGTTGGTTAGATCGACCATGCCAGAAAGACGAACGGTTCCTTTGTGCCAGCGATATTCACCGTAGCCTTTAACGACGGCATTTTCATCACTCGATGCGCCGGTAATATGAGAAATATACTGGCCGCCTGGGGTGGTTGTAGGTTGTAGCACCGGTTGAACCGTCGTATTCCCCCGGGTTATCAACAGACCATCTGGCAAATAAAAAAAGGTGGTTCCGATAAGTTGAATGCCTGTTTCTGGTGCCCCTTGTATCTCAGACAAACAGTCTGTCGCCCAACCTATGAGTTGATTGTCATGGATGTTTTTCAATTCGACATCGAAGCAAATCGCATCCAACGGAGGGCCATATTTTTCTAACGGTGGGACAGTCATCGGGTACATCTCGCCGGTGCCCACAAGATTGAGAGCCAGGCGCTGTTTAGTACCATCATCGTCGCCGTAGCCATCTGAACTGTCATCATCGGAATAGCCACCGCCCCCCGAATAACTTCCCCCATCGTTAGAATAATCAGAGTGACTATAACTACCTGAAGATGAATTGCCTTCACTCTCATAGGACGATGAATACTTATCATCATCGTCATAGTCGTCATACTTTCCTGAGGCCAAGCTCCCCACAGAATACCCAACACAAACCGCCAAAATCGAGAGCGCGATCTTGTTCATTTTCATCATGCTACTCCACGTATGCTGTCGTACTAGTTAATCAGTTTGCCAACCGAACTATCCCTATTCGCCACGAATGTCCAAAAAAAGAGGGCACCACAGACTAAATCACTGGATAGTGGCTTTAATTGTAGATGATGCAACAGGGTGGATTGGGAGGATGCATAACAGATGAATTGCTATATCTTCCTTAATAATAAGAGAGTTAAGCAAAAATGAGAGGTATTTGGGATAGTAGAAAACTGTATCAATTCTTAAAAATAATACAGGGACGAACGCAGTGGAAGCCAAGTCTCCCGACAGGCTGCCACGCTTATACCCAAGTTACATGGTAAGGTTAATCGATGTCGGATCCTTTGGGTTCGGACCGTATTCGTTAGCCGCCTGCTGGCTGTCCTGCACGAAGAAATACAGCAAGACCAGCAGGCCAATTAACGGGATCAAGCCAATCAGCATCCACCAACCTGTTCGACCGATATCATGCAAGCGGCGCACGCCAACAGCGATGCTAGGAACAAGCACGGCGAGTGAGTAAATAGTTCCGATAATCCCCGCTCCTTCACCCGCTCCCGGATTACCCAGCGCCGAGTCAAGCATCGACAGCGCGATACTGATAATGATGTTGAACAAGAAGAAATACCAATACTCTTGCCGCCGCGCCCTCCCTTTGAAGACCGCGTAGTTTTTCAATACATGAAGATACCAGTTCATAACAGACCTAATTGAATCAGAATAAATAAAAGACCTAACTATATATTATTGTGTTAAAAAGTAATTTTCTGCCAACCCAAACAAAGATCTTGTATCACTTCGTATTAAATTCATTTTTGATCAATACTAGTGGAAACCCATTACCGCAAGGTACCCGCCATGAAACCGCTATTGCTTTCCCTCGGCTTGTTCCTCTTCAGCCCTGCATCCTTCAGTGAAAGCCATACGATCCATGAACCACTGTTCTCTCCCGACAACGGTGTGATCTGCGACCGGCAAGCCGGTTTTTGCGTCGACAGCTATGGCATTTCGATGGCATTCACCAAAGAGTTCCTGGGCCAAGAGGCCGAGGACAAAATGCTGGAACTGATCAACCGAGTTGGCAGTGAAAACTTCGACACCACCCGCTATTCATTCAGCAATAAGGTCTATTGCGATTCAGAACAAAAAGCCTGTTTTGTTGACCGATTCTCCGAACAACAGATGACAGACTACACCAGCATCTTATTTGATTAGACTCAACCGGTATGCTGATTGCCCCGAGGTTAAAAGTAATGCTTGATAGCCAAATACCGCGACCGAATGTGCTCAATCAGCAACCTGATTTTCTGCGATGGTTGGCGAGTATAGGGATAGACCGCGTAAATACCCAGCCTCTTGCCCACTTGGTCAGGAAAGAGATCGACCAGTTTCCCTTCCATAATATCGTGGTAAACCAGACAGCGCGGCATGTAGGCAATTCCATAACCGCCCAATGCCGCCTTTCTCAGTGCCGCCGCATTATCGGTCGAGAAGTTCCCGCTCACCCGCAGGATATAGTTACCCTGCTCGCCAATGAATTGCCAGTCTGACGCCCCTGTGGTCTGGTAGGCATACTGCAGACAGTTATGATCGACCAGCTCTTGAGGCACTTCCGGCCTGCCATTTAGGGCAATGTATCGAGGTGCGGCACAAATCACCCATTGTGAATCGAGAATATGCCTAGCGATAAGACTCGAGTCTTCCAGATAGCCCGTTCGGATCACCAAATCGTAACCATCTTCAATCAGGTCAACAAAACGATTATCCAGTGACATATCGACCGTAAAGCCGGGATGCTCGGCACAAAACTCCGCCACTGCATCCGCCAGCAGCAAGTCGCCAGATATCGTGGGTACAGACATCTTGACGTGGCCGCTGACTTTCTCGCCAAACCCACTAACGGCATCCACCGCCTCCATCGCGGCCTGCTTCACATTTTTAGAACCCAGGTATAACACCTTCCCCGCCTCACTAACCGTGAGTTTTCGGGTAGTACGATAGAGTAGTTGTACCCCCAGATCATCCTCCAGGCGGGCAATTCTTTTGCTAACTACCGAGTTAGTAAGAGAATTCAACTCTGCCACCTTGCTAAATGAGCCATGTTCCACTACCTGAGCAAACAAGATCAAGTCATCTGCCTTCGCCATTATTAGTCCATTTTTGGAAGAAATATTTTTCATTATTTCCCTATACCAAATAAAAATAAAGCGATATCGTCACACCCAGTTAACAAAACCAACTACAAAAACAACATTTATGTTCATTGATGCATAGGTTATGCATTACAAAACAGCACTCCGAAGGACTGATAATCATGAACGACACCCTACTTGCACTCGTTGCCTTCTCGCCGATAGTGGTTGCCGCTATTCTGCTGGTCGGACTGAACTGGCCCGCAAAGAAAGCCATGCCGGTGGCTTTCTTTCTGACCGTTGCCATCGCCCTGCTCTGCTGGGATATGTCAGCAACCCGCGTCTTGGCCTCCTCGCTACAGGGGCTAACCATCACTGTTTCGGTACTCTGGATCGTGTTTGGAGCAATATTCCTGCTCAATACCCTAAAACATACTGGAGCCATCACCACCATACGAAACGGCTTTACAGATATCTCCGGTGACCGCCGGATACAGGCCATCATCATCGCCTGGTGTTTTGGCTCCTTTATCGAAGGCGCTTCCGGCTTTGGTACCCCAGCAGCAATCGCAGCCCCTCTTTTGGTTGCTATCGGTTTCCCTGCACTTGCTGCCGTTTTGATGGGCATGATGATCCAATCCACGCCGGTTTCTTTCGGTGCGGTCGGTACCCCGATTATTGTCGGTGTCAACAAAGGACTGGATACCCACAACATTGGTGAAACACTGCTCAGCCAAGGTTCGAGCTGGGATATCTACCTACAGCAGATCACCACCAATGTCGCGTTGATCCACGCTACGATCGGCACCTTGATGCCGGTTCTGATGGCGATGATGCTGACCCGCTTTTTCGGCAAGAACAAAAGCTGGACCGAGGGCCTGGATATCTTGCCGTTTGCCCTTTTCGCCGGCGTCGCCTTCACGGTGCCATATGCTTTGACAGGTATGCTGCTTGGTCCTGAGTTCCCATCCTTGATTGGTGGCTTATTGGGTCTAGCCATCGTGGTTTCCGCAGCCAAGAAAGGCTTCCTTGTGCCTCAAAAACAATGGGATTTTGAAAGCGAAGACAAATGGCCTTCAGAGTGGTTGGGGTCACTGAAAATCGACCTCAAAGCGGCTGACAAGCCAATGAACCTGGCGCTGGCATGGGCACCCTATGTGCTACTTGCCGTGGTATTGGTCGCCAGCCGTGTCAGTGCCGACTTCAAGGCGCTGCTGGTCAGTGTCAGTCTTTCATTTTCGAACATCCTAGGTGAAGCGGGGATCAGCGCCTCTATCCAGCCGCTATACCTGCCGGGCGGGATCCTAGTATTTGTCGCAATTGTGGCTGTACTACTTCAATCACGTAAGCTTAGCCCTTTGACCGAGGCCTTCAAGGAATCAAGCAAGACCCTTATTGGTGCGGGTTTCGTATTGGTCTTCACTATTCCTATGGTACGTATCTTTATCAACTCAGGCGTCAACACTGCTGACTTGGCCAGTATGCCGGTCACGACGGCTAACTTTGTCTCCGGATTGGTGGGGGATTTCTTCCCGGCATTGAGTGCAACCATCGGTGCCTTGGGGGCGTTCATCGCCGGCTCGAATACGGTGTCCAACATGATGTTCAGCCAGTTCCAGTTTGAAGTCGCCCAGACGCTGACCGTATCCAGTGCCGCGATTGTTGCCTTGCAAGCGGTAGGCGCAGCGGCCGGTAACATGATTGCCATCCATAACGTCGTTGCCGCCTCTGCCACGGTCGGCCTGCTTGGCCGCGAAGGCGCCACGTTGCGCAAAACCATTATCCCTACGCTCTACTACCTGGTGATGAGCGGCATTATCGGTCTCACAATCATCTATGGCCTGCATATCACAGATGTCTTGATGGGTTAACTCCAGCGCATTATCAATACAATAGGCCAGCCGCTTTGCTGGCCTTTACCACCCGCAGCAATTCACTGTTCTAATGGAACCACAGAAAATATTTATAGTCCTGACTCTCAATCCCAGCCAAGCATTCCAACAATAATCATTGAGATCAGTAATATGAATACAGCATTCAACAATTCAGTCATACGACTGGTGCAGGATGAGCAATGGAAAACAAATACCGACAGCTAGAAGCCCTACTCGCTACCCAGATTGATGAGGCACGGATCATCACCGAAGAAGCCAAGCGGTTGGCTTACGGCACAGACGCCAGTTTCTACCGCCTCATACCCAAACTGGTTCTGCGCCTCAACAACCTAGATGAAGTCATCTTCACCATTCAGTCCTGCTGCCAGTTGAGCATCCCCTTCACTTTCCGTGCTGCGGGAACCAGTTTATCCGGCCAGGCCATCTCAGACTCAGTCCTCATTACCCTGAGCGACAAATGGCGCGGCCATTGCATCCTTGACCAAGGGGAGAAAATCCGCCTCCAGCCTGGCGTTATCGGCGCTGATGCCAACCGCTACCTTGCCCCTTACCAGCGAAAAATCGGGCCAGATCCTGCGTCGATCAATACCTGTAAAATCGGTGGTATCGCAGCCAACAACGCCAGCGGGATGTGCTGCGGCACAGCACAGAACTCATACAACACCGTTAATAGCATGACCATCGTCTTCACCGATGGTACCGTGCTCGATACCGCCAGCGAAGCTAGCATAGAGGCGTTCAAAAACAAGCGACCAGATTTGATTGAAGGACTCGCTCAACTGGTCGAGGAAACCCAACAAAATACTGAATTGTCAGAAAAAATCCGCCACAAATACCGCCTGAAAAACACCACCGGTTATGCCCTCAATGCGCTGGTCGACTACCACGACCCAGTTGATGTCATTGAGCACCTGATGATTGGCTCTGAGGGCACCTTGGGCTTTATTGCCGACATTACCTACAACACGGTTATCGAGCATCCCCACAAGGCCTCTACCCTACTGGTTTTTGGTGACATCGAAACCGCCAGCCAAGCGGTGTCAGTTCTGGCCAACACCCATGTTTCTGCTGTCGAGATGATGGACGGAAGAGCGCTACGCTCAGTCGCTGACAAACCGGGTATGCCGGACTATATCCAAGCGCTTGATCTCGAATCGGCAGCTCTGCTGATCGAAACCCGTGCCAGCTGCAGCCACCAGCTAGGGCAGCAATGCGTCGAGGTCATGTCGGCGCTGGAAGACTTCACCATCACCCACTCGACACCGTTTACCACCGATGCCACTACCATCGCCAGCCTGTGGGCGATCCGCAAAGGCATGTTTCCGGCAGTCGGTGCCGTGCGGGAAACGGGAACAACGGTGATCATCGAAGATGTGGCTTTCCCGGTCGAGCACCTAGCCATGGGTGTGCGCGAGCTTCAGCAGCTGTTTGACAAATACCACTACGGCGAAGCGATCATTTTCGGCCATGCCCTGGAAGGCAACCTGCACTTTGTCTTTACCCAAGGTTTCGAGGATGGGGCAGAAGTGAACCGCTATGGCAGCTTTATGGATGATGTGGCCGAACTCGTCGCGGTCAAATATCAAGGTTCACTAAAAGCCGAGCACGGCACCGGCCGCAATATGGCGCCTTATGTCGAGCTCGAGTGGGGCCATGATGGCTATCGCCTGATGAAACAAATCAAAGCCCTGTTTGATCCCGAAGGTTTGTTGAACCCGGGAGTGATCATCAATGACGATACACGGGCGCATATTTCCCACCTCAAGCCGATGCCGGCAGCCGATGAATTGATTGATCGCTGTATTGAATGTGGCTTTTGCGAGCCTGTCTGTCCCTCAAGAACACTGACGCTATCGCCGCGCCAGCGGATTGTGCTTTACCGCGAGCTGCAACACCGCGAACGGCAATACCTGGCGGGTAACAGCAGACGCCCACCCGTCGATGAGCTGAAGCAAATTTTTGAGTACCAAGGCATCGACACCTGCGCCGCGACCGGCCTGTGCGCCGACCGTTGCCCGGTTGGCATTAATACCGGTGATCTGGTTAAGAAACTGCGGGTAGATAAATACCAGCGCTTTACTCCCATCGCCCGCTGGACCGCTGATCATTTCGGTGCCACCACAACCATGGTCAAAGCCGGCCTCAAGAGCAATCAGCTAGCCCGCAAACTGGTCGGCGATAAGGTGGTCGGCACCATTACCAATGGCCTGAGGAAAATGACCAAAGGTGCAACCCCCATTTGGATACCGGAATATCCGCAATCTAACCCGCATAAGCTCAGTCAGTCGCTCTCAACTACGGCACATCGGGTACAGGCTGAAAACTCAGACAAGAGAGTGGTATATCTACCCTCTTGTGCCAGCCGAGCTATGGGCCAACAGGATTCAGCCAAAGACAGCCGTCCGCTAACGGAAGTGACGCTTTCGCTTCTCAAAAAAGCTGGCTTTGAGGTGATCACCCCAGAAAAGCTCAGTAGCCAATGTTGTGGTATGCCCTATGACAGCAAAGGAATGAACGATATTGCCAATCAGAAAGCCAAAGAGTTGGAATCCTTGCTCTGGGAGGCAAGCAAGGAAGGCGCCTATCCGGTATTGATGGATACCAGCCCCTGTGCCAAACGCAGTATCGAAAACTTTACCCAGCCTTTGGAAGTGCTCGAACCGGTTGGTTTTGTATCACGCTATTTGCTGCCGCACCTTTCTCTTTCTCCAATAAAAGAGACGGTTATGCTTCACGTTACCTGTAGCTCTCGCCGGATGGGGCTGGAGGCCGACATGCTTTCACTGGCTAAAGCGTGTGCCGAAACGGTCGTTCTTCCTGAACATATCCAGTGCTGCGGCTGGGCGGGAGACAAAGGCTTTACCACACCAGAATTGAATGAGGCCGCAGTTGCACCACTAAAAGAGCAAGTCCCGGCAAACTGCACCCGAGGCTTTAGCAACAGCAGAACCTGTGAAATTGGTTTATCTCACCACAGTGGCATTCCGTACCAATCTATTCTCTATCTTGTAGACGAAGCCGCGATCTAGCTTTCCACAATAACAAAGCCCAAACTACCTATTTCAGTTTGGGCTTTATTGACTATCCGCTATGCTCCATTCAACCCCAAGAGATTAGGATAGCGTTTCCACATCAACCTGTTTTTTTTCCACCAACCAATGTTCAATTTCTCGAGGTGCGAAAATAAGCGGATCACCGATGTCGACCTCTTCAATATCCCGAAGTTGCTCAGGCAAATCATCAATGATCAACTCAAGATCTGCATGACTATGGATGTGGTCCTCAAAGATCCTCACCATCTCATGATTATGGTCAATATCCCGAGCCTTAGCCGCTGTCGCCAACCCTCTTAATAAGGTATACCAAGTCGTCATTGGCCCCTGGGTTAGCGATGCTGACTCTTCATCGGAATCAATAAAAGCAAATGGCACGGTCAACAATGGGTATTCCCCTTTCATTGCCGCAAAGATCCAATCGGTATCAAAGGAAAAATCATAGACTGATGGTTCGGCCAGAATATACTTGATAACTTCACGATCATAGAGCTTGAACGCGGCTTGGGTGTCTTGAATATTATTGCTGAATATTGCGCGGCCAATCATCCGCTGCATATGACGCAATGTTTTGATCCCCACTCCCCAGCGCTCCTCTTGCTTAACCAAAATAGAATCAGGGTGCTTGCGATTACCCAGTACCACTTTGACACTTTCGGAGACATACGGCTTGAGTAATAAGCCTAACTGACCAAGGTGTACGGAGTTATCGGCATCGGTATACATGACGCAATCGACGTTGTCCGTTAATGCTTGCTGACAACCTAGGATAATCGCGCCCCCTTTTCGGGAATCATCTGCCGACGCCAGGTTTTTCAGTGGACCTTCGGAAACAGGCAATGCATCAACAAGGCGTAGTACAGACACTTTATTTTTGTCTGGATGATCAGCGAGAATTTGCTCGGCGATACCCGCACTATTGTCGGGGCAGCCATCATCGACCGGATATAAATGCCAGTCCACCATCGAGCCCATGGTGATCCAGTTGAGCTGTTCAATTTTAACCCGTAGTGAATCTTCTCCATTTGGATTCAACGGAGATTTCTTCTTTAGACGGTTATGTTCTCCCCACATGGCAAATACAACACCGACTAACACAGGTCGATTTAATTTGAGCACATAACGTTTAGACTCAACTAATTTCACAGCCAAACGAAATTCGAGAGGGCAATTATCTGAAGATGCCAGCTGTTTATAATAATCCGTTGTGAGATCAGTTAAGCAATATAATATATTGGCAAGTCTCAATAGCCGTTGTTGATGCTGCTTTTCGGTTAAATCAAAAAAATCACTGGCGTCTTCAAAAGCTTGTTGAGCAATTATTTCTGATGCTGTCATTGCTTATCCCTCTTGGCTACTCCTTTACGTAATCACCCACAACGACAACAGGGCTTAGAATAAGATTAGTAACGAGCGGAGTAATGACAAAACTTTTAAGCAACATTTTTCATTGATGAGCAGTTAAGTAGCTTTATTTCACATAGTGTATGAATGTGTTATTCACCCTAGTCGCAACTGATAAAGGTAAAAACTCATCATGGAGAGCCTTTATTGAGATGTCGGAGCAAAGCTTCTTCGTTGCAAAGGAGCGACCGATATTTTTTCTGGTTGCTCGAAATGCCCTATAGGAATAATCATTTGCTGACTGTCCGCACGCTGTGGATTATTTAGGCTTTGCTTTTTCGGAGTTGCAAGCTGCTTTAAGTCCTGCTCCTCGTATTCAATTTCTTCAACCGGTGTAACAAGGACTTTGCCGTTAGTTTCTTGGGCATCCGTTTCAGAAGTATCAGCAGGCGAAATGACCTTTTTTACTTCTTTTCCTGTATTTAGTTTTACTTCAGGATCAGAGGCGCGCACCGACTTTTGAGGCCCTGAGATAACAATCCCTTTACTCATGACTGGGGCAGTTTGTAATTTAACCTCGGCATCAGAAACCACCAAATGGCGGCTGACTGATGTTTCCGTGGAAATAGGTACTGGTTTTGCTTCATCAGGCTCGAAGTCCGTTTCAATAACACTAGGTAATTGGACTTCCTTACCCGCACTTTCAGAAGTTTGCACAGGTTGAGTATTGGCCGAGCTTCCCCCTTGCACTGGTTCAACCGGAGCACCTGAAGGTATAACATGTTGCCCCTTACTGTATGACGTATTTAAGCCGCTTAATTTCTTACCACCCTGTGGTGGTTGGTAAGCAGGGATCACTTTCGGTGTGGCCGTCACAGGCTGAATTGCTGCGCCTCTATCTTGGCCGTCAGCCAGACCCAACTTCGGGCTTTCAAAACTAAATAGTGAAAGCTTTTCATCCCAACTCTGCAGCACAGCCAGCTCATTTTCCCATTCACTATCAATACTCGAGGCTAAATCGGCCACCTGCAGTTGGGTGGAAAGCAAGGTATTGGCGTGTTCATAGCGGCGGTGAAGCTTCTTTTTCATCTGCTTCCAGTTCGTCCCGCCGGTCATTAGATAACGGGTACTGTCGGCCCAATATTGATAAGCCATGGCATCATTAGCCTTATCCGCCGAAATAGCAGCCAGCGCCTCCGACAATCCGGCATATTGCCACATCCGCTTACGACCTAACTTGGCTTCGGAGCTCAAAAACAAAATCGTCAACCTGTGCCATTGCTCTGAGGCCTGCTGGTAACGCCCTGCACTCACCAAATAATTTGCTTTCGTATAGTAATTCAGCTCCACATCCACCGTAGAAGCAATTCCCTTCAATGGCGCAAAAGCAAAAACACCAACAACAATAGCTAACCGGAAAATCCTATTCATCGGAATGTCTCCACCAAGCATTTTTGAGGATGGTAAAAACGGGAATCAAATTGGACGTCGCGGTATTCACGGTTCTTGGTCGGCTGATACAACTTACCGTTTGCTTTATACAACAATGCTTCAAGCACCCCGGCATTGGTCTGTAGGGAAATACTCTTCTCATAACTGCTGGTCAGCTCGTAGCGCCCTTCATACCAGCCTCGCTCTGGGTCGTATAACTCACGCACGAGTGTCAATAACCGTTCAGTGTAATCTGTTTTCCACAAGGCCCACATTTGGAAGGCCACCCGGGTAGACACCAGCGCCTTGTCATCATGGGAACTCCCATCCTCAGCCACGGTGATCCAAGGCGTCCCCAGCGCATAGATACTGTCGTAGACAAAATAGGGCTCCCCGGTCACGACATGATCCCCGCGGGCGGTATAGATACGATCAACATCCCAACGGGACTCCTGAATGCGGTATACCGAATCAGCCATCGCCGCCAATACCTCATTGGTATGCTTGGCATCTGACGAGCGCATGTCATCAATCTCATCCCAGTTAAACTCCAGGCCCAGCAGCAAATAGGGCGTGCTGTAGACGGGACGAAGCACATCATAATCCCGGGGATCACGGCCATCAAACAACAGATCAATACCGTTTATTGTGACCACTTCGTAGGGATCGAGCATCATGGCTTTTTCTGGCACGATGTGCCAATCAAGATAGCCGTAGGCGGTATACTCTTCGATACCCAAGCGCCCTTCTTTATAACGATGGACATAGCCGTTATTGATCGCACCACCGTATAGCTCACCGTCTTCAGTGACTAACTCACAGAAGTTCCAGCGCAAGACAGCCTTATCGACATATTCGGAAAATTCAGGATTACGCTGTTTGACCATCGCCAAGGCAATCAGCAATCGTCCAATATCTATTGAGGACCAACCAAGCTCACCAGGTTGATTGGCGTAATCAACCATCATCCCGGTGCCCGTGCTGTAGACCTTATTGGGGACACCAGTTAGGCCCAAGGGCATTTTGTTAAGAAAACTGAGCACCAGCGTCAGGCGTTCATCGTGCTCTTTGCTGGTGATAAACTCAAATTCACGGGCTGCCATCAGGGCAATCAGGTAATCAGCAAGATTTGACAAATTGGTTGTCGGATAGTTATCGAGAGCATTGACCAACCCCGTGGTCAGGTTGGTGTTGTTCTCTACATAGGTCCAGGCAATTTGCGCCCATTCCAGCTCCTGCTCGGTTAACGAACCATACCTGCCCTGCCGCAGCATCTGCGACTCATTGACCGAGGTTATTCCGTCCTGGACACCTCGATAGACCACTCCACAGGATGTCAGGCAGAATAAACAGGCTGCAATCACCGTATTTCTCAACATCTATTCCCTTACTACGGCTATTTGAGCTTACTATTGAAAGCCCCTCTGCGAGGCAAGCACTGCCCCTCATAACCAAATGGTGATTCAAGCGCTTTTTCCCACAGGCTTGGTGCAACATTGTCTTTATAGGTAAGCAGCTTACCCTGTTGTTTATATAGCAAGATTTCTAAGGTGATACCGTTATTGTTTGAGGTAAAGGTATTGATCAAGCCGGTACCGTTTTCAAATATCCCCTCATAAAACCCTTTTTCGCGGTCGTACAAATGCGCAACGTGATCAAACAACAAGTCGGTATATTCGGTATCCCACAACACCCACATCCCCATTGCCCCCTTGATGGCTACCGCAGAGTATTGTGGAAGGTACTCACCGACTTCCGAGATGGTATTCCACGCGAAGCCATCGGTATATATGGTGTCGTACACGAAGTAAGGAGGCCCTGCTAACTGGTGCTCGGTACGGGCTGTAATAATACCAGTTTGCTTATAGCGCTCTTCCTGGACCCGGTATATCTGCAGGGCAAATTCCGCAATCCAGTCATTGGAATAGTTGTAGTCATGGGCTGAGCGGTCATCCGCCAAGTCCCACCCCAATTCGATACCATCAAGAACATAGCTCTCAGTGACCACGTAGCTGTGTGCTTTGAGCTTACGAGGATCACGGGTGTCGTATGGTACATCGTAGCCATAGAGGTTAATAGTGCTGTAAGGCTCCGCCATTGCCGCCTGCGTGGTATCAAAGCCCCATAGTTCAAACCCTTTTGCGGCATACTCTTCATAACCCAAGCGACCTTCCTGTAAGTACTGAACAGGTTTGTCTTTCTCCAGCAACGCACCGAACATGGTGCCGTTTTCATCGACGACATTGCAAAAATTCCAACGCAATACCGCCGAGTCGATGCTGGTCGCATACTCTGGGTAACGGTGCTTGATAATATGCAGCCAAATCAGCAAGCGACCAAGGTCAAGCGCCGAATAACCAATCTCGCCAGGTTGGTTGCCGTAGTCCACTTTAGCCGCCGTTTGAGTGTTATACGCCTTGTTGGGTAGCTCATTCATAAACAGATCAAGCGTGTTCAAGGTGGTCAAAATACGAATAAGACGACGATTGAACTCTTCCTTTTCGATGATCCCCAATTCATAGGCACTTACCATGCCGGCCATGTAAGAGGCCGCATCCCACCAAGTCACAGAAGGATAGTTATTTACCGCATTGACCAGACCCGTTGACTCCTGGTAGTTATTCTCAAAATACTTCCAGGCAATGCGGGCCATGTCCATTTCTTGCTCCGTCAGTTGCCCCTGACGGGCTTTCGGAATCGTCCAATGGCTTTTCCTGTCCACCACATCATCGGAAAAACTGCTGTATTTGTTACCGCAACCGGTAGCCAAAGCCCCTAACAGGCAAACAATGATATAACGCATTCGATACTCCCTATCACAGTTGCGCTTTACCTAACGCCAACACTCAGCAAGGCTCCATTTTCGATATACGCCAACGACTCCAAAACTATCCCATTGGTATTGGCAGTAATTGCTTTATTCACCCGGCCATCGACTTCATAACGGCCTGAATACCAACCTTTCTCTTCTGAGAATAAATTTTTGGCATCTTCAATCAACAAATCAGTATACGGGGTGTCATAGAGGGCATACCAGCCAAATGCCGCCTTAGTCGACAGCGTTTTGAGGTGTGAAGCATCTTCACCTTGGTCTGTTATCGCATTCCACTCTTTGCCATCGGAAAATACGGTGTTGTAGACAAAGTAAGGCGCTTCATCGACGTTATCCTCACTCACCGCGGTTAAAATCCCAGTACGGTTGTAACGGTTTTCCTGTGCTTTATAGACACGGTGAGCAAAAATCTTCGACACGCTATCCGCTCCAAACTCCAGGCTGTCAAGGATGTAAGATTCACTGACCACATAGTTATGGGCATGGAATTTCGCCGGATCGCGCAAGTCAGTCGGAATATCAACGCCATCGATATTACGCATTTCAAGATAATCGATATACTTCATTGCATTAAATACATCGCGTCCCATCAGTGACATGGCTTTTGATGCATACTCTTCATAACCGATTCGGCCTTCCTGAACCAACTCCATCTCAGTACCACCGTCCTGGTGCGGGCGAGAGCCATACAGATAACCGTCTTTGATCATGACGCCCACATCCCAATGATTGAGCACAGCGTTTACATGGCTGTTAAATTGCGGGTACTGCCACACCAGAATGTTCAATGGCACCAAGATCCGACCGATATCGATGGCCGACCAACCGATACCGTTCGCTACAGGATTATTTTGGTAGTCCACCATTTCAATGGATTGGGTGTTGTAAGCTTTGTTCGGCAGCTTGCCATCTATCAGCGGAAGGCGAGCAAGGGTATGTAGCGCTTTTTCCATCCGTAGTTCAAACTTGCTCTGGCTGATAATATTGAGTTTTTCGGCGGCTAATAGACCCATCAGGTAAGACGCGGTATCCCACATAGTAGTTGATGGATAGCCA
Source organism: Photobacterium gaetbulicola Gung47 (assembly GCA_000940995.1). Classification (NCBI taxonomy): domain Bacteria; kingdom Pseudomonadati; phylum Pseudomonadota; class Gammaproteobacteria; order Vibrionales; family Vibrionaceae; genus Photobacterium; species Photobacterium gaetbulicola. The sequence goes on along the minus strand of CP005974.1, from coordinate 1,758,550 downwards.
TCCACCGAATTTACTAGTCCGGTATTTTCCTGGTAATTATTTTCGAAATAAGTCCAAGCGGTGTTGGCCCATCCAAACTCTTGCTCGGAAAGTACACGGCTCTCTCGGACTGGGATCTCTTCAGTGGCCTCGAACGTAATGTTGCCTAAAATACGGCCATAATCACGGGTTTCAATATTGAACGCAATGACGAGTGCAGTAAAAAGCCCCAGCAAAAAGACAATATGATGCCGTGCATTGACGACTGCTTGCTTAAATTCCATATTCTAATTCCTCAGATTCCTGTTCCTGCGTCTTATTTACTGGTGGTGGCGTCCAATAAGCGGCAGCAATCATCCCCCACATCGCCATCATGTTGTTGATTGTCCAAAAACTGTTGAATATCAAACCACCAATAGAATAGCTGCCAAACATGCCGGTAAAATAACTGAACCATGCGAAGCACATACTAAATAAGCTCAGACCAAAGACCAGCTTCTGCGGTATGACCAAATGGCCAAAGGTACCGTCCTGCCTTTCTTTCGGCGTCGCCGGAAAACTGATCTTACGCCCGCGCAGAACGGTCCACAGCGCCCGCATATTGACCGGAAAGAAGGAGAGGAAATTGGTTTTTCCTTTATAGCCCGCCACTCCCCACGTACCGACCATCATGGCCAGCTCCGCCGTCAGGACAAACGGAATGAAGTGCAAGTAGAAGGTCACGTCATAGGCACTGACCGGCGCAATACTGGTCAGGAAGTAAATGATCGGACAGGTAAGAAATATAATGTTCCAGATCGCCGATAAATTTGACCAGAAGCTGGCACCGTACATCATCTTCTGCTTGAGGCTCATCCCCTTCCGAAACAATGGGTTGTCATTCATAAAGATATCAATCGAACCGCCGGAATATTTGAATCGCTGCACTGTCCATGTCTGCAGATCCTGCGGTGACAGCATCTTGCTCTCGACTTCGGGGTGCATGACCGAGCGCCAGTTCCTTTCGGTATCCGAATGCAACACGATAGAGGTGTAGATATCTTCCGATACATGGAATTTATAAGGGGTGAACTCAGTATCGAAAATGATCTCCTGGCGCAGGTTATCAGAAACATCCCGATCAACTGTTTTCTCTTTAGTGATCTTACGGATCTGCTTTTCGATTTCTTTGTGCTCTTTGCTGATCTGCTCGCTGTAGCTGCGGAGCGCCGCTTCCATGACCGCTTCGCGGCGGTGGATCGACCCCGCACCACAACAAAAGGAGGCATTCACCCAGTTACGGCGGCGCTGGATGACGTCGTAGAACATCTGGGGATCATTAACGTACGGGTCTTCACCTATTTTGACCGGCCCATAGAGCTTCTCCACCCCACGGCCTAACGGTACTGCCCATTTACCCAACTTACGCTGCAGCCAATGTGGCAGGCGCTCTCCCTCAGGTAAGTCAAAAAACCATTGTGGAGTCTGCACCCAAGCGACATCCGGGTCACGGAAGTAGCCCATGGTATGCTCAAGAATGGTCGGAAACGGTCGAGTGTCAGCATCACAAATCACAATGAAGTCACCATACGTCTGCTCCAAGGCATTACGCAGGTTTCCCGCCTTAAAGCCAATGTTGCTTTCCCTTGTGATGTACTCGACACCCATCTCTTCAGCCAACGCCTTCATCGACGAGCGCTTGCCATCATCGAGAATAAAAATCCTGATATCAATATCATGGGGATAGCGGATCTTCTGGGCATCCTCGATACTCAACCTGACCAGCTCTGGCTCCTCATCATAACTCGGGAAAAACACATCAATACTGATCGGTCTGGTTTCGCCGGCCTCTGGGCTGTCTTTTGCCACGCATTCATTGATGGTATGGGGTGGGGCTTTCTTCGGCTCATCCTTGGTCTTCCACAAATTGAAGGTAAAGAGTATCGAACCAATAAAGGCACAAGACTCGGCAAAAACCAACGGGAAGGAAAACCACATAGCGTCGTAGTTCAGCGCATAAGTCCAGCGCCACCACAAATACCATATACCCAAAGTGAGATTACAGGTGGCAAGGTACTGGTAGAGCAGTTCTCTCGACATGCTATAAGGCACCGGCTCTGGTGGCTTACGATGTTCGAATTCCTTGAAATAAAAATCCATGAGCTTTCACTCCGGTTAATAATGATTAAAGTAAGCGTGATGCACGGCAATCAAACCAATCAGACTGGCGTTGTAATCAATAGCGAACTCATTAACTGCATAGGACTTCTCGCTATCCACATAACTCAGCATTCCCATATTTTTTGGCGCAACCCCGGCTTGTGCCATCTCATTCGGTCCACCAACGAGGTAGCCAGGTAAACTGACTCCTGTCGCAATTCGGTATAGGTGATGAAGATTGCGAACCGAATAGGTACCACTGTGGGTTACAAAACTCATATCGAAGGCATTGGCGCCCAGAAGGTAGTCAATTTGAGACTGAACCGAGGCACGGTTTTCTAAGTGCCCTTGGGCAAAGTCTGCCCAGGCAATCAAAATTCCCGCTTCTGCCGTCATCTTGTTAGACCCCCAGATGAAACGCTGGTTGGCCACCCTAAAGGGGGACTGGTTTACCTGCTCAATATAGCGAGATGCGACTTGGTCTAAGTCGTTAGCCAATTGATCTCTAAACTCACCTTTTTCCTCTGCCAAAATGAGGTGCCATACCCCCATTGCTGCCGGGTTCTTCCACTCGAAAATCTCTATCCATTGCGGGTCATACCTTTCTTTAAAGGCACGTTTGAACTTCGCTTGGCCTGTGGTGATATAGAGTTCGGCATATGCCCAAAGCCGATCATCGACATCGGTCTCCAGGGATAGCTCCTTATCAAACTGGCTCTTCATGTATGGGCCGGAGCCACTGTCATCCCCTTCTTGCCAATCGATATATTGCTCTTCTTGGCTTGAGAGGTAGTTAGCGGCATGGATTGCCGCACTGAGATATTGGCGCGATAGGTCAGCGTCGTATGGTTTGATAACTCGTGCGGCAAAGGCCATGGTCGCAGCGAATTTAGCGGTTTCAGGCGTACTAACGCCATATATAAAGCGGGGTTGGTTATCCTGCCAAGGACCAATTTTAGCCGGCCAACTAGCACCTGATACCTTACGATACACAGCACCGTCTTCGCGCTGCATTTTCAATAGCCAGTCCAGTGCATAGATGGACTCATCAATAATGGCAGGCCTCTCACTTCCCGGTAGTTTGGTTTGGGCATACAGCTGAGGGGATTGCCGGTATGCCTCTAGCAATCTCGCAACGGTAATGGTCGTTGTCGCCACATACTTACCAAAATCGCCGGCATCATACCAGCCACCGACAACATCCAACTGGGTACCGGCTTTATGGAAAGCATCAGTTCGAAATATCTGGCCATCTAGCATATGGCTTTCTGGGCGGTTCATACCTGTAGAAATGTCTTGTACTGCCATTCCTGAACGCTGTAGATAGAGTGCGTGAACCAAGCGCTCATTAAGCGGAAGGTAGGCATCGGCACCAATTTGAAAAGGCACAGATTGGCCACTGCCGGTCACCAATTGATACCAACCCGAGCGGTTTACCTGCGAAAAATCAACTGAAGTGACCTTACGCTCATCAGGCAAGATGACCTCGTCTGATCGTTCCAGTTCGGCAACGACACGACCATCTGCGACAGATATTAATTGCACGTCATTGGCCTGCTCTGCCAATACATAGGCAAACTTATCCCCTGCCGGTAGGTACCCTGACTGGTTTACCATTATATCTGCGCTCTGTGCCGAGAAGGCAACCGTTGCTCCCATGATATAACTAAGCACCTTTGTCATAATCTAGCCTTCCAAATCCTGTGCAAGGTAGCGGTTAATACTCACTGTTTCGCCCTTGTTATCCCTAAGCTCCAACGTCAAATAAGAAGCCAAACCGTCTATAGGCTGCTGATTTGCAACCTCAACCAACGAATTAGCAGCAATGTTAAGCCCTTCGAATTTCCAGCTCTGCTGGTTATAGCTGTTAGTCACCACCAATGAGGCATCATTAAAACTGATGAGAGAGTCATTAATCACGCTCAACGTCAGCGAGGGCTGCAAGGCTGTCAGGTCAACTTGCGCAATAGCCAATACTGGCTGATATGACTCCTTCAAAGCGTCATAACCCGGCTTAGGTACCCTATCGACATCCAATACGGACCAAGTAACCGATGGCCAGCTATCGACAAACATAAATTGATATATCGCGGCAACCCCCTCCTCTTTATTCAACCTTAGGTGCTCGGCAGCAAATTTGGTTACTAGCCTTTGATATTCCTGTGAATTATTCCAGAACTGTGATAGCGATTCACCTTGTTGAATATGAGCAATATTCACTGTTTCATGATGCTGGTAATTATGGTAGCCAAGGGTGTTCAACATATCGTTACTCATAGGCCAATCCGCTTGCCCATCGAGGATTTCTTGCATCATTGCCCAATTCGGCATTGCCTGTGCGCCAAACTCACTGACAATCATCGAGGGTTGGTAAGTCCGGTAATCTTTATAGGAACCCGAGTACCAACCTAACCACGGGTGTTCATGGGTATAGGAGGCCTTGCGCACTACCCTGCCGTCTTCTGCATTCAAAAGCGCTTGGTATACTCTCTCTGACAACAGCTTATTCTGTTCCGGTTGATATGAGGGATACTTGTACTGCATCCAGGAGGCATCCCACGGCGGTTCGTTGTGACCCGCCCAAAATGCAATCGAAGGGTGGTTAAACAATAAGTCTGTCATCGCTCTAGCTTGTCGGGCCGCCTCAATTGCAAAACTGGGCGTGTCGCTATATCCCCATTGCAATGGAAAATCCTGCCAAACCACCAAGCCGGCTTGATCTGCCAACTCATAAAATGCCTTACCAGCCACATGGGCGTGGACACGAACACCATTGATATTGGCCTCTTTCATCAAGTCGAGATCTTGCCGATACTGTTCGACAGCTACCTCACCCAGCCATTGACTGGCGATATAATTGGTTCCCCTGATAAAATAGGGTTTCCCATTCACCAGAAACTGTTTCGTTTCACTGTCTAGCGCTATCTCCCTAAAGCCAAAAGCAACGGTTTTTTTATCCGACAATTGGCCATCAATGAAAACAGAAACGGTAAGATCATAAAGCGTTGGCTGACCCCAATCCCACGGCCACCAAAGCTCCCGGGCCGCTTTTGGAATATTAAGCACAAGCGAGTTTTGACCCGCTGTAACCTCTTGTTCAACGGTATATCTTTCAGATTGAAAGTCTCCCTGCCGCTTTAGCACCATTTCTACTGTTGCTATCGCCACGTGGGTCGAGTCTACCGCCAGCTCGACCCTTGCCGAAGTAATGTAATTATCGATATGGTGAACCTTCGACCTAACCTTAAGCGTATCTAGCGCTATTGGGCCAGTTTGCCTCAAAATGACATCCCCCCATATACCTCCAGAGTTCCAGTCTTGCCCTCGTTCGGACCAAGCCCCCCCCGGACGGGTGTCATGATGATTCAGCACTCCCTTGATCAAGGATTTACGCAAAGACCAATCTTTTGTTTGCGGCTCATTCGGGCTATTGACCCATACACTTAGAGCATTCCCACCACGCTGAACGAGGCCGGTGACTTCCATATGGTGGGGAACAAAATAACCCGTTTGGCGTGAAACGTATTTTCCATTAACAGTAACAACAGACTCATAATCAACACCATCAAACTCAAGCCAATACCGGCTTAATTTACCTAGGTTATCCAGTTCAAACTGCCTGTCATAGTAAGCGGCGCCTGCATAATTGAATCCTGATGTCTTCCAATGTCCAGGTACAGAAACACTGAACTGTCTGACCCTGTTTTCATCATCAATTATCTCTAGGCGCCAGTTTCCATTTAATGATTCATTATTAACAAACCAATCATTATTTAATGAAAAAGAAGCACAAGAAGATAATGAGAATAACGTCAGCAACAGTATTATTCTCATATTCCACCTATTTATAGAGCGCGTTTAAATATTTTAAATGTGTTTTTATTACCATTTTTAATATATTCAAGATTGTCAGTAAGTTGAACGACAATAATGAATCCCCGTCCCGATGTGGTCCATGTTTCAGGATCATCAGGATCAGGTTCAATAAACTCACCACTAACTGCGCGGTTAAACTCCTCCTTGCTCATTGACTTGCCATAGTCTGATACTTCAAAGACCAACTCGTTATCGGAGTTAAAAAAGCATGAGCATTCTATTGGTTGTTCATTGGAATACTGATAAGCATGCTCGTAGGCATTATTCACCACTTCCACAAGGCATAGTTCAACTTGATCAATGATTGCTTGCGAGATTTGGTTTCCTCGCAAGTATTCCTGCATATCTTCAGCAATATCACGTGATACATCCGGAGAACTGCTGTACAGCTTACTAAACCGCTCAGTAACTATATCCATTGATAAGCCCTTAATTATTTAGTTAAGAATTTCATCCTCTTTATCGGATCCTGAGGGGACATAAGTAGAAATGCTTCCCAAAGTTCCCATCATAGGCTGTACTTGGCGCCGATCATTGAGAATATTGACCGCCTTGAGTTCATTCAAAGACTGGGTATAACCATCATGACTGATGAAGTAATCGCCGAACACGGTTTTATCTTGAACATAGGCAGCTGAGGCAACATGGATATATTCACTCACTAAGCTCTGCTTTATCACTGCGCCCGATTCCACTTTGCAATTTGCCCCAATAACAACAGGGCCTTCAATGATCGCTCCGGGCTGGATTTCGCAACCACTGCTGACAATCACCGGAGGCGTAATATCACAGCTATCAATATCAAAAACCGTGTTGATACCCACCCAAATACCCGGTTTGACTTGTGTCCCAGGTACGGGATAGCCAGGCACTTTCCCTTTCATGATATCGCTAGTTACGGCCCAGATATCACTGATATTACCGACATCCAACCATTGGAACTCCATACTAGTCGCATAAAAGTCGACGTTACTTTCCACCAGCTTGGGGAATAGCTCACTGCCGATATCGTATTCCTGTTCGGCAGGGATATAATCGAAGATTGCTGGCTCAAAGATATAGATACCGGTATTAATTTGGGTCGACAGCGCTTCTTCTACCAACGGTTTTTCTTGGAAACTGGTCACTTTCCCGTAATTATCCGTTACCACCACGCCATACTTAGACACTTCTTCCGGCGCAACATCACGGGTCACAATCGTCGCAATACCACCGTGTTGTTTATGGCGGCGAACTGCTTCGGTGAGATCCAAGTCAATCCATGCATCGCCACAGACAACGACAAAGGTCTCATCAAAAAATCCTGAAAAATCCTGGATCTTTCGCATCCCACCAGCGGAGCCGAGTGCCTTGCTGACAAAGTGGCCGTCAACAATTTCACCTTCGTAGGAAAATGAAAGCTGGACATTGAAATGATGGCCATCGCCAAAATAATTCTCGATAACTTCGGCCAAATGGCTGGTGTTAACTACAATCTTATCAATGCCGTGTGATGCAAACAGCTGAATCATGGATTCCATCACGGGCTTACCCAAAATCGGGATCATTGGCTTGGGGATAATTTGGGTAATCGGCCTAACACGTGTTCCTTTCCCTGCGGCGAGGATCATTCCTTTCATGCCATACTCCTTTATGCCATGGTTGCGACAGCATCTTCTATCGTGTCAAAGCTGGTGATCAGCTTGTCCATACGGGTTAATTTAAGTAACTCCTTAACAGCACGCTGTGGATTTACTACGCTGATCTTCTTCCCTCGCAGCATTTTATATACGGCCATCACAGCACCGAGCCCACTGCTATCCATAAAACGGACTTCTGACAAATCTAGCACGAGATGGCCACCAATACCCGATGACAGTTTCTCGACTTCTTCCCTAAAACTTGGTGCTAACTTGGCATCAAAACGTTCTTCTTTTATTTGAAGAATCGTGCATTGACCTTGGTGGAAAGTTTCATATCGCATAGCTGCTCCCTCTCTGGATTGCCCTTCCATTCAACAACAAGCACACTAACATCATCATCAAACTGTTCAGCCTGCTGCCATTTTCTTACACTGTTAACTAACAACTCTGTTTGTAACGTCGTCGGCTGCTCATTCACTTCAACAACCGCTTTACGAAACCCCTCTTCCGAAAACATTTCGTCACCTTTTTCCGCTTCAGTGATGCCGTCGGAGTACATCCAGACTTTGTCGCCTGGCTCTAGCTGAATATATAATGTCTCGTATTCGACGAAATCAAACGCGCCAATGACAAAGCTTTCCTGGCCAACCAACTCAGCATCCCCTAGCCTTGAGTGCATCCAAACCAAAGGGGGATGACCTGCGATAGAAAAATCCATTCTCCCAGTCTTAATGTTCAGCACGGCATAGACCATTGTAAAATAGAGTAAGTTCTGATCGTTGCTTATGTATCGCTCATTGAGACGCCTTAAGACCTCGTGGGGTTCATTTAGCCGGTAATAAGGAGGCTCATCCAGTGTCGTTTTCACTATTGAGCTATGGCCAGAATTCACCGAAAGACTTTGCTGAACAGAAAAAGACAGCAGTGCCGAAGATACGCCGTGCCCAGCGACATCTAGCAAATAAATAGCGACGTGATCTTCATCAAGCTTCATGTAGCCAAGCATATCCCCGCCAATTTGTGCACTAGGAATAGACTCATAACTTAACTCTACCCCAGACATGGTGTTTTCTGTTGGCAATAAGCGTTTAAGTAACTCACCCGCCGAATCCAAATCCTTTTTCATGGTAGCGTAAGCCGCGTCTAGGGCTTCATTTTTGGCGGTGATTTCATTGTGCAATGCCAATGTCCGAAAGCCAGCCTGGATACGCGCCTCCAGTTCATCGACGTGAGTATCTTTAACCACGAAGTCATCGGCACCAGCATTGATCCCGCTGACAATGGATTCTTTGTCATCTTTGCCTGACAACAGCATGAAAAATAGATAACGGCCATAATTAGCCGACTTCACTCTAGAGCAAAGCTCAATCCCATCCATCTCCGGCATCATCCAGTCGCTAAGGACAAATTGAATATCAGGGCGCTCCTCAAGCACCTGTAATGCATGCATGCCATCGTTCGCGGTTATGACATCAAAACCACGCTTGGATAGGACTTTCTCCATGAATAAAAGCATGGTTCTGTTATCATCGACCAGTAAGATTTTCTTCATCCAATCACCTACAAACCATGCCTCCCAAACATAAAATATATGCTTGCACATCAATTATTTTCACCAAACGATATGCAATTACTTTTATGTACAGCTTCATTCTAGTAAGGTTTATTAGACACAACAAAAAATTGTTCATTTTCTGTTCGTTACCTCAAATATTTACTGGTAGTTGATTTTCGTTGCTATTACGGCAAGCTACTACTCGTGATTGTTAACTCCTCAGTACATAAGGAGATGGGCTTGCGTTGCTTCGGTTATTTAATTTGGCTTTTGTACTCTGCCATGCCTTGCATGGCCGATGAGTATATGAGCGAATCTCGCAAGCATGCTCCAAGCCCATCCTCCCCACCCCTAACGCCAGCAAGCAAGATCCCAAGCTTTGGAACAGATGAGGAGGAAACTGAAGCCGATTTGATCTGGAAAGGGGTATCCAGCTCTTTTCATTTTCCTTTCGAGGAGTGGGAGGAAAATAAGGACAAGTCATTCTTGCACGGGCTCAGTGGCAACCTGGGGTTTGGTTATCCGCTGCTGGAAACACCTGCGGCAAATATTCCGGCCAATGCCACCAACGGCCCAGCCAATACCAACATGACCACGACCCTGTCGCTCAAGTACACTATTTTGGGCAACTGGTTTGTGTCAGGCACCCTCTATTACTATTGGGATGGTGATCAACAGCAGCCTTGGAATCCAGACTTTACCTATGTGTTTGGCTACAGTGACTGGCGCCCTTATACCTTCAGCCTGATGTACGCCAACTATGGCGGAAATCGGTTTAAAGCCACCGATGAGCAACCTATTACCAACTTCGATCAGGGAACGTGGTCGCTGGGCTGGAAGTTTCCTGTCGTCGACCCAGTAAAAAGCTGGCTGACCTTTACCGATGAAGGGGCCATTGGCTGTCAAATTGATTTCAACTACACGCCTGAATATTTCGACCTAGCAACCACTTCTTATATGACAGGGCACAAAACCCTCAGTCTGGGCTGCAAATACTCCATATTTGGCAACTGGTATGTCAACGGCACCGCTTTTTATTACTTCGACAGTTCACAACAGCAACCTTGGAATCCGGACTACACCTACGGTTTTGGCTATTTTGACTGGCGCCCGGGTACCATCACGATTCAATACAACAACTACTCTGGAAACCGCTGGAACTCATCTGATCGTGGCGAAGATACTGGGCGATTTAAAGATGGTTCTATCACCATCGCTTACTCTTTTTCTTTCTGATTAATAACCAATTATTTTCCATCTTCAATACATGTCCGCTACACTGACCAGCCGCTCTTCAACACGATGGAATCGTAATGTCATTTAGCTGGATTGCTTTTACTCTCCTCGCCGCTCTTAGCCAGTCTTGGCGCAATGCCTTTCAAAGCAAATTAAGCAAAGATTTGAGTGTGGCGGGTACAACCTTGGCACGCTTTATTTTTGCTAGCCCACTTGCTTTGATGTATTTAATCGCACTGTATCAATGGCAAAGTGCACCGATGCCAAAGTTTAGTGGCGAGTTCTGCTTTTATATCATCGGCGCAGCTGTCATGCAGATAATCGCTACTGGCCTGATGGTATTGCTGTTCAAACTAGAAAACTATGCCATTGGTGCAGGGCTGGCAAAATGTGAAGCGCCGGTCTCAGCGGTACTTGGCGTGTTATTTTTCGGGACAGTTTTAACCTTTACGGGTTGGATAGGCGTATTGCTGGGGACACTAGGTGTGCTGTTGCTGAGCAGCTCGTCAGGGTGGCGCAGGCTATCACTGAAAACCCTACTGCTTGGGGTGAGTTGCAGTTCAGCCTTTGCCCTCACGTCATTGTGGATCAGAGAAGCCAGCCTGAGCTTACAACTTCCCTTTCCTTTCAGCGCCGCTTGGGTACTCTTTTTAGTCATACTGCTCCAAACCTTGCTGATCACTGCCTATTTGTTAGTGAAAGAGCGCCATACTTTAGCCGCTATGTACGTAAGGCCTAAGCTCGTCATCATGACAAGTTTAACCAGTGTGATCGGCTCTCTTGGCTGGTTCAGTGCCATGTCACTGCAAACAGTACCCTATGTAAAAACACTTGGCCAGGTCGAAATCATTTTTATGATCTTCATTTCATACTTCTGGCTTAGTCAGCGTATCAGCTCCAAGGAAATCCTGGCACTGGTGCTGCTTTCTTTAGCCGCTATTCTGGTAATGTGGCAATAAGCCCCTTGTACACCCAGCAGGATGCAACGCCCTCTCGTGAAATGAAATAATGAGCCTGTATAAATTGCAAAGCAGCCAATCGAGCGTTTTGATAATACTCAACAGTAATATTCACGACTTTGCCAGTTATTTACTGGTATGCCGTTCGACAATTAAAGTTCCCCGCCCACGTTGTCTTTTTCTGTCCTAGAAGCACTATCTATCACTACCATTAGTCAACCACACACAGTTTGCGATTTTGCGAATTAATCATACTGTCATTAGAAATAACATAATAATAAAACTCCTCACGCATTTTATACTTCTGGATAAAGGTTCTAATGTGATTAAGCAGACTTTTTGCCTCATTGTAGCGATATAGGTAGTCTTTATCACACTCGTTCACGACATCCAGATCAACCCGAAGCTCATTGAATTGATCCATTAGTTTACTAACCCGCTCTTCGTTTTGCTTTTCAAGTGCAGAACTGGCATACAGCTTCTCAAATTCAGCCCGCTTTCTCTCCCATTCATCAACACTGGAGATCTTGGCGCTAATTTCAGCTTCTTGAGATTGTAGTTGGGCAAGCTCTTGATCCACCATCAATTGCGATTCCGTCAACTTCCTCCGCTCTTTAGCTATTGCAATATTTACTTCTCTGTCAAAACGCCGCTGTAGACTATAGAGCTGAGAGCTTTTCTTCTTCAGGGCTTGCTGTGAATCAATATACTGTTGTTCAAGCAACGCAATCTCGCTATTTTTATCAACGAGTAGAGTACTGGTGGCATTAATTTCCTGTTTGAGGAAAACATATTGCTCATCCAGCTTGAGCAGCCGATCATCCAGCTCATCAATCACCCGTTGCTGCTCTTCCAACTGGGCTTGTTTTGAGGCAAGCTGCTGCTGAAACTCATCAATTAGCGTTTGTTTCTCCACCAGCTGCTGTTCGTATTCATCAAACATATTCTGGACTAATGAATAGTCCATTTGCCCTTGGTCATATTGCCAATAGAAGTACCCTACCTGAACCAAAAGCATAGCGATAATGATACCGGCAAGAACGGCTAACCGGCGCGGAAAAAACATGAATTTCTGCTTATGCTGAACTAAAGGTGATGACGATACGTTTGCGCTGTTTTTACTACGTTTCATATCAACCCTCATGAGCGGTTTTTGTACTGACTCCTACTTTCACCCGGCACTTGGGGCAGATGTATGACCGTTTATGAATTTCGGCATGACAGGACGGGCAAGTGATGTGCTTTCTGTCCTTACTCAGGTAAATCAGCAAAGCGCCAATCGGCCCCAAGACATAGCCCAACAAAATACCGGCGATTAAATTCCCTTTCTGGTAACCCAGGTAGGTCGACAAGCAGAAAAACACCAAATAAAAGAAGAACCAGAATACGATACCAAATTCCATATGATCACCGCTTTTTATGATTAAAGTAAGCCCATCACCACGTTGCTAACGTATCCTTAAGCCCCCATACGCCACTAGCAGTATATTAATTATAGGGCAAGCACAAAAAATACAATGAAGAATTTGGAGATAATTAACTAAACTTCAAACAGTTAACTACGAGAGCAGCGTCACACTTTTTCTCTACGCCAGTACCAAACTATCCCAACTTGTGGGCTAAACCGATATAACTAACTAAGTAGATAGACAAGGAATGCCGACTTAATGCCAAAAGCAGTTATGCGAGCGACAACAGCACTACGAACAACAGCATTGTATACTGCTCTGTGTACTGCACTGTTGATGTCGTTTTCAGTGATGGCTGCTTTTAATACCGAAACAGAAGAGCCCTACCCTAGTTTTTATGGCGCGCGCAGTGTAATCTCCAACCAGCAGAGCATCACAGACAATGATGTCCAGTTCCAGCGACGAGCTATAGCCCCCGAGGTGACAAACGAAGAAGAAGCTTCGGAGAATAAAGCCGCACCTCCAGTGCTTGCCACTCCCTCCCGTACGGAGCTAACAACTTTCCCTCTTTCTGCTGTCACCCTTAGCCGAAACGAAGGGCTGCTTGCCAAAAAAGCCTATTACTATTTCGAACAAAATTGGAATGAGCAAACAGGCTTTTTCGATTCTGTACAGGGCTACCATCACACGACAATGTGGGATGTCGCCAGTGGTATTGCCGCCATACTTTCGGCCGAAGGACTGGCTCTCATCACAACCGAACAAGCCAATGACAAACTGACAAAAACCCTGGCTACCCTGCAGGCACTCCCGCTCTACGAACAGTCTTTACCTAACCGGGAATACAGCACCCGTACGGCTACCCCCTCAGGGAGATATAGTACTGACAGTTCCAATGGCAATGGCTGGTCGGCTTTGGACATAGGCAGGCTTTTAATCTGGCTTGAAATAGTCCGAACTCACAAACCAAAATTCAATCCCGCTATCCAGCGTATTGTCGATAAGTGGCAATTAGAGAAAGCGGTATTCCAGGGTACATTGTACGGCGAGCTCAAAACGGGCCAAAAGAGTTACTACCGCCAAGAGGGCCGGCTTGGCTATCTGCAATATGCCGCGTACGGCTATAAACTGTTCGGCTTTGATGTCAGTACAGCCTACAAGCAGCAAGACATCGCCCAAGTGACCGTCGAGGGGATCCCACTTGTGGTTGATCAGAGAAACCTCGCTTATTTCACTACGGATCCCTATGTGCTGTTGGGCATTGAAATCGGCAATCAGAAGCAATGGTGGAACCAACTCAATGCCCTATTCGAATTACATAAATTAAAATCAACCAAGGAAGCAAGCTATTGGGTCTTTGCCGAAGATGCCATGAGCCGAGCGCCGTGGTTTTCTTACAACAATATGTATATCTATGGCAAGGCGTGGGTCAGTATCGCACCAGGTGGTCAACCGATCGAAAACCCGCAAATTTTTAGCAATAAAGCGGCCTTTGCTCTGAGTGTACTATTTGATGGTGATGATTTCGGGTACGAACTTGCCGAACAGGTGGTCGCTAACAGTCTGCCACATCGAGCGGTCCCCACCGGCGTCTATCTAAATGGCGGTCCAAACACCGCCTACAACATTAACACCAACTCACTGATATTAAGTGCATTATGGTATAAAAAACGTCACTATACTCCACTCATTAAGCCAAGCAATGCCGTACTTTAGTGCCCGCTAAAGGCATTGTCGCACAATTTTAAATTTCGTCTCAAATCCAAGACGGCCCTCCAGCTATAGAGCAAAAAAATCCTGCTACATTTAGTTCTGGCACTTTTATTTCTCATGGATCAGTCTTTATGTCGTTACGATCTCTACTCCATACAGCAGGCTTATTCAATATGCTAACAATGTCGCCGTTTTTGCTGGCTGGTAACTCAATAACAGATCCCCTTACCGCACTCAATACTGAGCTTTGGTGGAAATCCGATGGCTGGTGCAATGGTTTTCCGTTTGACAGCCGCTGGGAAGGTGAAGCCATTTCTCATTCGGCAGACGGCATGGCAATTACCTTAAGTCACGCGCCCAACGGCGAGGATGCGTTTGAGTTTCAATCTGGTGAATTAAGAAGCCATGATTTTTATGGATATGGCTGCTACGAAGTGGAAATAAAACCAATCGCGGAACCTGGAGTGATCAGCTCATTCTTCCTGTTTGCCGGCCCTTATGACAAGCCAGAAGATGGCAATGGCAAGCACAACGAAATCGATATCGAGTTCTTGGGCCACAATACCAGTGTCATGCAAGTCAACTACTGGACCAACCATGACAGCCACGCCCGCAGCCACGAACACCTTATCTACTTGGATTTCGATGCCTCGCAAGATTTTCACCGCTACGGCATCAAATGGACCAAAGACGCCATCAACTGGTATGTTGATGGCAAGCTAGTCCACAGCGTACAGAGCACTGGCGATGATCCCACCCCTTCAGTAACAGATAGCCGGCTTAGGATAATGGCCAATGTATGGGCAACCAGCCATCAGATTTCGAACTGGGCTGGCGAATTCAGCCAAGACCCTGCCACTACCGTAACGGCCGAGTACAAGAACTTCCGCTTTGTGTCCGACCCAACATGCGCGCAAGGAAACGAGTAATGGCTTTGCTTTATTCCCGTCAGGCGCGTTTGATCCGTACCACTTTCATCACTTCAAAGCTCAATCCGGCCACCACCTCAGAAGCCGGATAATAGGTCAGATTAACCTTTGCCCCCGTCAATGATTGGTACTTTTTCTTGCGCTTGAATTTAAATGGAACATCATACCCTTCAAGCATTAGGGAGTGCATTATCCAATCACCGTCCTCGCGTTGACGGTGTGATACCACTTTCTTATCTTCCGAATGAATAAGTTCGCAATGTTGATTGAGTAGCCTATCGACGTCTGATTTCATCATATCGCCTATATCGGGTCCATATATCACTAGTGAGACAGACACTACCGGATTGCCCACTTATACTCAAATGGTCCTTAGGTCTTACATTGCAGTTCGTATGTTCCCCGAGAGCATACTATTGATAATAAAACAGAGTGCGTTGCACTCTGTTTTCTTTTGTATGCTGATTGCCTAGCTAGTTATTAGAAAGACAAGAACACGCCGGCGATTGTTGCACTCATCAGGTTTGCTAAGGTTGCAGCAAAGATTGCCTTGAACCCCAGGCGGGCAATATCAGGACGTCGGCTTGGTACAACACCACCCAGGCCTCCCATCAGCATGGCAATAGAAGTCAGGTTGGCAAAACCGCACAAGGCAAATGTTACGATAGCCTGCGAGTGGCTACTGAGCTGATCCTTCACGGCAATCAGATCGGCAAACGCAACAAATTCGTTAACGGCAATCTTCTTACCAATCAAGCTTGCTGCTACCGTGGCTTCTGACCAAGGCACACCAATCAACCATGCCACTGGCGCGAACAGGTAACCAAAAATCAACTCAAGGCTCAGGTTGTCGATCCCCGTCCAGTCACCCACGTGAGCCAGACCGCCATTGATCAACGCAATCAAGCTGATAATCGCCAACAAGCTGGCACCAACGGCCATCACAATTTGCAGGCCGCTCAATGCACCCTGCGTAGCCGCATCGATAATGTTAACTGGCTCGTCTTCACCGCCTTCATCGGCCGCGTCGTCATCGTTGATCACTTCTGTCTGAGGCACCAAGATTTTTGCCATCATCAAACCTGCTGGGGCAGACATGAAGCTAGCAGCAATCAAGTAGCTGATATCAACACCCAGGCCCGCATAGCCAACCAAAGTACCGCCAGCCACAGAGGCCAGGCCGCCTACCATCACGGCAAACAGTTCCGAGCGGCTCATCTTGGCTAGGTAAGGACGCACAACCAAAGGTGCCTCTACCGAGCCGACAAAGATATTCGCGGTCGCCGACATCGATTCGGTACGGCTAGTGCCCAGCATACGCTGCAGCAAACCACCGATGCTGCGAATGATAAAGCCCATAACGCCGAGGTAGTACAGCACCGAGATCAGCGCTGAGAAGAAAACGATCGTTGGTAGGACATTCACCGCGAAAATAAAGCCTAGTTTGAACTGAGCCAGTTCGCCAAACAGGAATTCAGTGCCCACACGGCCGTAATCGATAATTCCTGAAACCGCCGAGGACACAGAGTTGAGGATCTCGCGACCTACCGGGACATATAAGATAAAGCCGGCAAAAACTAGCTGAATGGCAAAGGCACCACCCACGGTACGCCAGTTGATTTCACGACGATTTTCAGAGAATAGAACTGCAACCGCAAAAAGCGTCATCACGCCTAGTGCACTGACCAGATAGCTCATGGCCAAACTCCACAAATTTGTTAGTAAACGATTGCGGAGGCATTCTATTCAGAATTAAAACTGTGACAAGGATCAACTTGTTACACATATTTACACTTTAGCCACATCAGCCTTGGATTTTGCTTATAGAAACGGCAAATCATGCTGTTTAGTCATGATTGGTGCATATACGGGATACTATTGTCACTATAGTTGACAATTCTCTCCTCGATTCAGACGAAAACGATACCGTATTCGGTGGCCGGTTGATGATTAAAGCACCTTGTCCCAGTACACTGGCTCACCAATTTTCCCCCTGACAAAATCCAGGAAGGCCTGCACCTTCTTTGGCAGGTACTGATAACGGGGATATACAGCATACAGCGGCATATATTGGGAGAGCTGCCAATCAGGCAGTAAACGGACCAGCCGCCCTTCCTGAAACTCCTTATCCAATAGGTAGGTTGCCAAGTACCCCACCCCATGGCCTGACAAGGTCGCATCAAGGATCGCATCCGCCGAATCGACCCGGTAATTTCCCGATACCTTGATATTTTGCTGCTCGCCGCCTTGCTCGAAACTCCAAATATTATCTTTGCGCTCCCGGCTGTAATAAGTAATACAGTTATGGCTCGCCAAATCTTCAGGTCGATAAGGCACACCACGTCGGGCCAGATAGTCAGGGCTGGCGGCGAGGACGAAATGACAATCGGCCAAATGCCGTGCCACGAACCCTTCCGGGGGCGAATCCGTCATGCCGATCCACAAATCCAGCTGCTCGGCGATAAGATCAACCTTGTGATCAAATAAGCTCATCTCAACATCTAACTGAGGGTATTGCTGATGAAAAGCCGCCAGGTATGGCGCAATGTGATGGCGGGCGAATGATTGGGCGCTGCCAACCCGCAAAATCCCCTGCATGCTATCACTGCTCTGAACAAGCTCGCTTTCCGCTTCGTTTATTTCAGCCACAATATTGGCACAGTGCACTGCAAAGCGCTCACCCGCTTCGGTCAAGGCAAATGAACGGGTCGTGCGCTGCACCAACTGTACCCCGAGCCTTTGCTCCAGTTGCTGGACCTGCTTACTGACCTGGGTGCGGGATATATCGAGCAGTTGTGCGGCTTTAGTAAAGCTGCGCTGATGGGTCAGAGCATTAAATACCACCATCTGTTGGGCTTTTTTAATCATCATGATGCTTTTATTGAACTTGGAGTGGGGGTAATTGTATCAGAGCCAACATCAAAGATTGATTTCATCTGGCCAATCCCCCCCAGTTACAGCGCGCAAACTTTGTCCAATTGGGCATAACAGCAACAGCTGATGAAGCAAAAAGGCGATAATCAGAAAAAAAAGGGTAACTTCGACAGGTCTTTTTACAGTGGTAAAACCAGGTGGATTTCGGCGCCAATTTCAGCCTGCTCCATCGCGGCCACTCTCATCCCCCCGCCATATCATGGCCATACTATCTGTCTGATTAGTGGGTAAATTACTTGTATTCCCCCATACAGGTTGCAGCAATAACTGGAACAGAGATCAAATTGGACAGGTATTAAACATTTATGAACAGCGTCATAGAGTGTTCAAAGTACTGAAACAATACTGTCATACTTCTTCCCTAATCTTGGCCTCGTTCATTCAAACCTATTGGCAATAAGGCCAGCTTTTTAAGGATTAGGAAAATGAAAACAAAGGTTATTGGTGCACTAGCCCTAGCAGGTTCAATGGTTATCAACCCAGCAATCGCAACTGAAACTGTTTCTGTTGTAGGCTCGAACTCTGTTACACCTATCATGGAAGTTCTAGGTGAGACCTACGCACAATCTCATGATGTCACTATCGAGGTTCAGGGCCCAGGTTCATCTGCCGGCGTTCGTGCTGCCCACGATGGTTCTTCTGATCTAGGTATGAGCTCTCGCGATCTGAAAGATTCTGAGAAAGCAGACAACATCAAAGAAGTTGTTATCGCTCGTGACGGTATCGCGGTCGTTGCACACACAAGCAACCCAGTATCTAACCTTTCTAAAGAAGAAGTGACCAAAATCTACAAAGGCGAAATCACCAACTGGAAAGAAGTTGGTGGTGAAGACAAGCCAATCGTTGTTGCAACTCGTGACACCGCATCTGGTACCCGTGGTGCTTTCGAAGACATCATGAACCTGAAAATGAAAGTCAACGATATTTCAGTATCAGCTATCTCTCAGCGTGCACAAGTAGCAAGCGGCAACGGCCAGCTAAAAACTATCGTTGCTAACAACCCATTCGCTATTGGCTACATCTCTCTAGGTTCTGTTGATGGTTCTGTTAAACCGCTATCAATCGACAACCACAAGCCATCAGTTGAAGCTATCCAAGCGGGTGAGTACGGTGTACAGCGTCCATTCCTAGTACTTTACAAAGAAGGCCGCCCATCTGCAGAAGCACTTGAGTTCCTTAAGTGGATTAAGAGTGCTGAAGGCCAGAAGATTGTTGCTGACAAAGGCTACATCGCTGTTAACTAAGTAAACGTTTTATTTTCCGGTCATCATCTGATGGTGGTGGCCGGTTTGTTGATTCCTCGGTATTCGGATAAACCTTGTTTAGCCAATATCTGGAGTAAAAATATGACCATCGCAAATAACATTGAAAGTTCAGCCAAAGGCTCATCGCTGAAAGCTAAAGATAAAGTCGACTGGCGCGAACTGTTTTTTAAATACCTATTTTTATCGAGTGCCGCACTTGGCATTCTCTCGCTAATCTTAATTGGCTACTTTATTTTCCGCGAAGGCTACGATGCCTTTGCCCAAGCCGGTGTGGGTTCTATCGTATTCGGCACCAACTGGCTTCCACCAGCGCTTTACGGTATCGCTCCGATGATCGTGGCGTCTGTAGTCTCTACTGCAGGTGCGGTTGTTCTGGGTGTGCCAATCGGCGTACTGACGGCGATTTTCATTGCCGAGGTTGCTCCTAAGCGCCTTGCCAATACAATCCGTCCGATGATTGAACTACTGGCAGGTATCCCGTCTGTTGTATACGGTTTCTTCGGCTTGGTTATCATCGTCCCCCTGATTCAAGATGTCTTCGCCGTACCTGCGGGTAACACCATCTTGGCCGGTATCATCGTGCTTGCGGTGATGATCCTGCCAACGGTTATCACAGTATCTGAAACATCAATTCGCGCTGTACCCCGTACTTACAAAGAAGGTTCGTACGCTCTGGGGGCCTCGCAAATGTTCACTATCTTTAAGCTGCTTGTACCAGCTGCCCGCTCAGGCATCATGACCGGCGTTATCCTGGGTGTTGCTCGTGCTCTGGGTGAAACCATGGCGATTATCATGGTTATGGGTAACTCTCCGGCAATGCCACAAGGTCTGTTGGATTCGGCCCGTACCCTGACGGCCAACATTGCGATTGAAATGTCATACGCAACTGGCTTGCACGCAAGTGCACTTTACGCAACGGGTATCGTTCTTCTGGTCTTCATCATGGTACTGAACGGTGCGCTTCTTTATCTGAACCGTGAGCGTGCGAGGTAATCACAATGGCTCTTAAAGGTACAAATACACAAAAGCAGCAGATGAAAGACAAAATTTCTCTGGCGCTTATCTGGTCGGCAGCCTCTATCACTGTAGGCTTCCTAGTGTGGGTAGTTTGGTACATCCTAAGCAATGGCCTGTCTTATGTAGACTGGTCGTTCATCACCAACAACTACACCACCATCGGTCAAGAGTCAGGGATCTGGCCAATGATCGTATCAACCCTATACATGGTTGCCGCTTCAATCGGTGTGGCTGCGCCACTGGGTATCATGACTGCTATCTACCTGACAGAATATGCAAAAGTGGGTAGTAAGCTAGTTAAAGTGATCCGTTTCTGTACTGAATCACTGGCCGGTATTCCGTCGATTATCTACGGTCTGTTCGGTATGACATTCTTCGTTGTCGTAATGGGCTTTGGTTACTCTATCCTGTCAGGTGCCCTGACCCTGAGTATCCTGATCCTCCCTGTTATTATCCGCACAACGGAAGAAGCACTAATGGCTGTTCCTCAGACTTACCGTGAAGGTTCATATGGTCTGGGTGCATCAAAGATTTACACCATCTGGAGACTAATCCTACCAAGCGCTATGCCAGGTATTGTTACCTCCATCATCCTCAGTGTAGGTCGTGTTATCGGTGAATCCGCACCGGTCTTCATGACAGCAGGTATGGTTGCCCGTATCCCAGAGAGCATGTTCGACTCTGGCCGTACGCTAACCGTTCACCTGTACAAACTAACGCAGGAGCTATACACAATTCACGAATGGAACCAGGCATACGCAACCGCCACCATTCTAATCATTGTTGTTCTTGTTATTAACTTGCTAACGAAGCTCATCGCTAGCCGATTCAATACTGCGACTTACTAATTTTTGAGGAAGAGAACCATGAACAAATTTAATATTGAAAATCTAGACCTTTACTACGGCGAGAACCAGGCACTGAAGAAAATCAACCTGCCAATTCCTAACCGCAAGGTTACCGCACTAATCGGTCCGTCGGGCTGCGGTAAATCGACACTGCTGCGCTGCCTTAACCGTATGAACGACCTGATCGAAGGCGTGAAAATCGACGGCAAGCTGACTATGGATGGTGAAGATGTTTACGGCAACATCGACGTAGCTCAGCTTCGCATTAAAGTCGGTATGGTATTCCAGAAACCGAACCCGTTTCCAATGAGCATCTACGAGAACATTGCCTACGGCCTTCGTGCCCAGGGTGTTAAAGACAAGAAGATCCTCGATGAAGTGGTCGAGCGCTCGCTACGTGGTGCTGCCCTGTGGGATGAAGTGAAAGACCGTTTGAAATCACACGCATTCGGCCTGTCGGGTGGTCAGCAGCAGCGTCTGTGTATTGCCCGTACCATCGCAATGGAACCAGAAGTGATCCTGATGGACGAACCAACATCAGCACTTGACCCTATTGCGACCAAGAAAATTGAAGATTTGATGGAATCGCTGAAGAAAGACTTCACCATCGTTATCGTTACCCACTCGATGCAGCAGGCCCGCCGTATCTCTGACCGCACGGCCTTCTTCCTGATGGGTGAGCTGGTCGAACACGACTCAACAGACGTGCTGTTCAACCAACCAGCTGATGACCGTACCCGCGGTTATGTAAACGGTGACTTCGGTTAATAGCCTTTTGCTCGCTTCCTCAAATCGTATGCAGAATTTTGACGAATAATAATAGCGATGGTAAATATTGCCCCCTCAAGTAGGGGGCCTTTTTTTCTCAGTCAACATTTTTCTTCCTTCCTTTCCTGAAATTAAGCCAGCACCAACGCAATGGATTTCTATGTTTATTGATACTTAGGTATCGCTCGGAGTCCGATTCATGCGCTGGCTAGTTATCTTCGCCCTCTTCTTCTCCCTCTTGTCTTTTGCCGAGGAAACCGAACAAGCCTCGGATCAAAAAAAGGATGAATTTGCCAAGATAGAACAGTTAGACGCCGAAATGGCTGAGCTTTACAAGGACTCTCAGGGAAAAGTCGGCACAGCAAAAAACATCATCGATATGCAGGTGCTAAAGAAAAATGAGGATATCCGGGCTGAACTGCAAAACCTAATCAAGAATCGGACCGAAGAGAACACCCCAAAAGTCACGAAGTTTGTCAATGAACAGGTCGAGTACCTTAACCTAGCGATTGATTTTCTGTTCAAACGGATCGCCATACTGCAAAACGATCTCGATGATGTGGATCTTGAACAGAAGCTCATTACCCAAAAAACACTCAACGAAACTACCGCGTTCTACCACACTATTTTGAGTGAACAGTGGGTCAATTTCGGCTGGCTGGAGTTATTGGGCACCCCGGCCGACAAGAGCAAGCTGGCTCTGATCAAAGACATCGAGCAGCGACTCGATTTTTTATCCGCCAAGCTATCATTTGACCACCAGCAGGAAAGCGTGCTATCGGGCCAGATCAGATCTGCCGCCGATGAAGAAAAGGCCTCATTGCAACTGCAGTACATCTTCGCCCAGCGTGAAGTCGCCAGTGATATCGACAACCTGCAGTTTATCGTCGATCTTGCTAACAAAATGAAAATCGATACCACCGATTTCACCAAGCAGTTGTTCGTGATCTCCGGTAACCTGACCAATGAGATATTAGACTACAAGGTCATCCTGTCATTGCTGTCCGACTGGCTAGAAGATTTTCGTGACTGGCTAGCACAAAACACACCGCAGGCCCTGTTCAAAATATTCATCTTCCTGCTCATCATTTTCATCTTTAAAATCTTGAAAAACATCACCCGGCATATCGTCACCCGGGCGGTCTCGGCTCCGACCCTGCGGATGTCGCAACTGATGAAGGACTTTTTCATCTCTATCAGTGGCAACACGGTATTGTGCATAGGTATCTTGATTGCCCTGTCGCAAATAGGCCTGAATCTTGCTCCGGTCCTGACCGGTTTCGGTGTCGCCGGGGTGATCATCGGCTTTGCCTTGCAGGACACGCTGTCGAACTTTGCATCCGGTATGATGCTGCTGATCTACCGCCCTTTCGACGTCGACGACTTTGTCGAAGCCGGTGGCACCTCGGGCAAAGTAAGCCATATGAGTCTAGTCAGCACCACAATCAAGACTTTTGATAACCAGATCCTCATCGTACCCAACAGCAAGATCTGGGGTGATACCATCAAAAATATCACTCATGAAAAGGTGCGCCGGGTCGATATGGTCTTTGGCGTTAGCTATAGTGATGATATCGAAAAGACCGAGAAAGTGCTTGAGGCAATCATCACAGAGCACCCGATGGTACTCCGCTCGCCCGAGCCTACGATCAAGCTACATACCCTCAATTCATCTTCTGTCGATTTTATCGTGCGTCCCTGGGTCAAGACCGAGGATTATTGGGACGTCTACTGGGATATCACCAGAGAAGTCAAAATGCGCTTCGACCGAGAAGGGATTTCTATTCCATTCCCGCAACAAGATGTTCATCTGCACATGATAAACAAGGCAGCCCCCCCCAAATAACACCAAGGTAACAGGCTCAGCGAAATTAATTGGACTATGAATAAATGACGCGGGCTTAACATTTTTTCTTTTAGAGTTATTTAAACTACTATCTCTATATCCAAGTGCGATAAACTGCTTGGATATAGGTTAAAACCTAACCAAACCTGAATATTGCAGTGTTAAGTGTGTTTTTTATTTTCTCTCACACGAAAATCTGATATATATTGTAAAACAAGATAAAAAACAGCGTACAATTGATTACCAACAATAGTATTCAGCAAAATAATACTTTGCCCAGTAATCATCTGTACTTCTAGGGATTAATGATAATGAAGAAACGTTTCCTTGCTGCACTGGCAGTACCTGCTCTCCTTGCCGCCTGTGCCTCTAACACTGATAGCAAGCCGACCACCGCTATGATTAGTCAAACAGACCTTGCCACATTTAACTGGGTACTGAACAAAGTTGATGGTAACGAGCTTCAGCTTGCGGAACCTTTCAAAGCACCAAATCTGCAGTTATCTGCAGATCTAGGTGCTAATGGTCATGCTGGCTGTAACCGTTACTTTGGCCAAGCCGAGCTCAATGAGGGCAAGCTTCGCATCGAGAAAATGGGGATGACCATGATGGCTTGTCCCGAGCCTGCAATGGAATTGGAACGTGTCATGAGCACTACGCTTATGGATTGGAGCACGGCCACAGTGGCGGGTAACCAGCTGACTCTAACAGGTACAGAGCATACGCTGACCTTTACTCGTACCGACGCTGAGTAACCGTTTAATACCGCGATTCCCCTAAAAAAGGCGCCAGAGGCGCCTTTTGTCATTTTTATCTTGTTCTTATTTATTTTTTGGGCGATGTCGTCGCTTATTAGCGATAAGTACTAAAAAAAGCTGGAGAACAACTAAGTGAGTTCTGTGCGAAAACTCTGTGGGCTCAAGTCATCTCGGGCACAAAAAATACTGGTCCTGAACAAGAAAGGAGGAGCTGGAAAATCCACGCTTGCCATCTCACTCTCTAGTGTACTCAGTCGCCACTGCCGAACAGAGTTACTCGATCTCGATAAGCAACGAACTTCGCACTACTGGAGCCACAACAACGATCGGGTTAAAGGTCATCACTTCAACTTCGACCGCGGACAGCTGTTTTCTCTTGCGGTCAAGGTCGATACCGAATGCGAGGTCATCGTCATTGATACCCCATCCAATTTTAGCGCCGTCGAACTTGAACGTTACATCGCACTTGCCGATCGCATCGTGATCCCGGTACAGCCCACCCCCGTCGATATCCATGCGATGCTCAATTTTACCCAACAACTCATAAATACCACTGCCGGCAAGCATAGACGCATACCGGTGGCTATCGTCGCCACCCGAAACGAGAAGGGACCCCAAGGAATCGAATTGCTCAAACGGGTATTAGGTCACCTGCGTTTTCCGTTGCTCGGTTCCATGAGCAACTCCCCAGTTTATCCGCAGGCGTTTGAGGAAGGCTGTAACTTTATGGATATCGATCCATCTATTGACGCCCAGCTATGGTCGAGAGCCTGTAACTGGCTAAAGCTACCGCGCTATCCGGAGCCACAAACCGAAAGGCAGAAAAGACCAAGTATCCTTCCGGATGCTTTCAAGCTGGCTATCGAGCACCCAAACCAACTCTAAGCCGTCAATGGTCCACATTAGTCTTTCACTCACGAAACTTTCATATTTCGTGCAAATTAAGGCCACGACCGCTTGTCAGCGCATAATTATATTTATTACGCAATTATTCAATACGTTAGATATACCTTCTGATACCGCAAAATAAAATATTATGCCAGCAATCCGGTTTTATTGACTATTCGATAACTTAAAGTTTTGTAAATCATCATAGTAATGATTTTTTATCAGCTAAGCTAAATATACCCAAGCAACATTAAGATATGCACCCCGAGAATATCGCTTGGGCAAGAAGGCAATTCGGTATCCCTTTAAATCTTGCTAAGGTAGGCTGTTATGAAAAATGTCGCGTTCATTATTATTGCAGGGTTATGCTTTGCTAATTCTGCCGTCGCTTACGAGCTGCAAGGCCGCAATGACAACAGTGTGGTTTCTCCTCAGACAGTAAAATACCAACCCTCCAATTATGCCCCCTCCAGCAAAGAGCTACAGGGGCAAAAGGAAAGAACTCAATTTCCAGCTCTAAAGACCAAATACACCAAGTCAGACTATAAGCCTAGTTTTGACGATATCAAAGGTCGTTCCTAGACGACACCGGAGCCCCTGGGCCATTTCGGCAGGGGGCCCAGTTTCATTGGGATAGTCAAACGCTTCAAAAGCTTCAAGCAATTCCATGTCGGAGCGAGAGGTTTCGATGGTGATCACATCAGCATCTAGTAAGGCCACCGATTCAATCATATCGTTGAACTCGCTATAGCACATGTGGGTATGGATTTGGGTTTGCGGCTCGGCACTGGCGGCGGAAATCTTAAACGCTTTCACTGCCCAATCCAAATAGGCTTGCCATTGGCTTGCCTTGAGAGGCATCCCTTCGCGGATCGCAGGCTCATCAATCTGGATGATATTGATCCCCTTATCTTGCAAGTCCGCCACCTCATCCCGCAGCGCCAGTGCTATCTGGTTAGCAATCGCCTCACGGCTGAGATCTTCGCGCGGGAACGTCCAGCCCAAAATGGTAACGGGACCGGTGAGCATCCCCTTAACAGGTTTGTCCGTCAGCGACTGGGCATAGTGCGCCCAAGACACGGTCATCGGTGCCGAACGGTAGATGTCTGACACAATAATCGCAGGCTTGACGCAGCGGGAGCCATAGCTCTGTACCCAGCCAAAGCGGGTGGCTGCAAAGCCTTCGAGTAACTCGGCAAAATATTCCACCATATCATTTCGCTCAGCCTCTCCGTGCACCAAGACATCAAGCCCCAACTTGCTCTGGCGCTCAACCGCATCCTTGATATGCCCCTGCATTGCGGTAATGTAGTCATGCTCTGCCAACCGGCCCGCTTTGAAGTCCCGGCGCTGGGAACGGATTTCAGTGGTTTGAGGAAATGACCCAATGGTTGTCGTCGGCAGCAGGGGCAGCCCCAATGATTGACGCTGTACACGGGCGCGCTCGACGTAAGGTAGCTTTCTTGTCGCCAACGCATCGGTGATCGCCGCTGTTCGTTGACGCACCTGCTCGTTATTCACCAGGCTACTGGTTGCCCGGGCCTTAATCGGCGCACTGTAGCGAGCACATTCTTCGAGCGCAATATCGTTACCATCTAAGGCTTGGGACAATAAGGTTAGCTCACGGCATTTCTGCTTGGCAAAAGCCAGCCACTGGCGAACATCGGGATGAAGCTCTGTTTCCAAGTCCAAATCCATCGGGCTGTGAAGCAATGAACACGAAGACGCAAGCCACAACCGCTCGCCCAGTTTCGCTTTGACCGGTTTCAGCTTTTCGACCAAAGCGGTTAGATCCGCGCGCCAGACGTTACGGCCGTTGACGACCCCGGCAGACAATACCCAATCTTCAGGCAAGCGCTCAACCACCTCGTCGAACTGCTCCGGTGCTGCAGTGAGATCGACATGGAGCCCATCGATACTGAGTGCGGTAATCGTATCGAGTTGATGAGTAATACTGTCGAAGTAAGTGGTCAACAGCAGCTTGGGCGAGCCGTGGAGCACCTGATAGGCGAGCTTGAATGAATCAACCCACTCTTTGGGTAACTCTACACCAAGGGCAGGTTCATCGATTTGAACCCACTCAACACCCAGCTTTGCCAATTTGTTGAGAATTTGCTGATATGCAGCCAGCAACCTTGGCAGCAATGTGCGCCTATCGAATCCAGCATCTTTCTCCTTCCCCAGCCAAAGGTAGGAAACCGGCCCCAGCAGTACTGGCTTCACCTTGTGGCCCGCTTTTTTCGCCTCAGCAATTTCTTCAAACAGCTGTGGCCAGCTGACGGTGAACTCATCATCTTGGCTAAATTCCGGCACGATATAGTGATAATTGGTGTTGAACCACTTGGTCATATCCGAAGCCGCACATCCGCAGCCCGTCGGCGCCTTGCCTCTGGCGACTCGGAACAAGGTATCTAAATCCGGGAAACCGCTGCGGTGGCGCTTGGGTAAATGGCCAAGTAGCATACTGGTACCCAAGACATGATCGTACCAGGCAAAATCACCCACGGTGACCAAATCTAGGCCAGCCCCCGATTGCTCCCCCCAATGACGGTGACGCAGCAAGCTGCCAACCTCGTTCAGTTCGGCCTGCGACATGTCGCCACGCCAGTACTTTTCCAGGGCAAACTTCAGCTCGCGCTGGCTGCCGATTCGCGGGTATCCCAAAATATGTGTTGTTGTTTTTAAAATCATTATTGCTCCGTCCATGCATTCTCTTCTTTGTTGGACTAACAATGACCCACGCTCGGACCATGAGCAATTTCTTATCATTAATGTTTATCTTGAATAAAATTCATAAGAATTTACTTGTGTATTTTTAGATACAATTGCATTTAGCCGTCTAGATGTTTACACCGCTATATTTTCTCGCTACATTAAAAAGCGTTTCAGGGATAGCACCAAAGTAGAAAAGTAAGAGGAAGCGATTTGATTGAAATTAAACACTTAAAAACACTCACTGTGTTGAGAGATACCGGATCGCTAACCGCGACAGCCAATACACTCTGTCTAACCCAATCTGCTTTGTCGCATCAACTGAAAGATTTGGAACAGCGATTAGGCAGCCAGCTTTTCCTGCGTAAAACCCGCCCCGTGAAGTTTACGGCTGAGGGCGATATCTTATTGCGGCTTGCCGATGATCTGTTTCCAAGACTGGCGCAGGCCGAGCATGAGCTAGCCAGCCTGAAAGAAGATACCAATGGCCGCCTTCACATGGCGATCGAGTGCCACTCCTGCTTCCAGTGGCTGATGCCGGCCCTCAAGGAATACCAAATTCACTGGCCCAATGTTGCACTCGACTTTTCATCCGGCTTTGGCTTCGAGCCCCTGCCCGCTCTGGGCGCGGGTGAACTCGATCTGGTTATTACCTCAGATATCCAGCCCCGCAGTGACATCCATTTTGAACCCCTATTTGATTTTGAGATGCGTCTGATCGTTTCTCCGCAGTCCCCACTGGCTACCAAAAGCATTATCTTGCCTGAAGATTTGGCCCAAGAAACCATGCTGAGCTATCCGGTACAACGAAACCGGCTTGATGTCGTGAAGCATTTTATGCAACCAGCTGGCGTAGAGCCAGCCAACTGGAAGCAAGCGGATAATACCCTGATGCTGATACAGATGGTATCTGCTGGACTGGGTGTTGCCGCACTGCC
This sequence comes from Photobacterium gaetbulicola Gung47, assembly GCA_000940995.1. Classification (NCBI taxonomy): domain Bacteria; kingdom Pseudomonadati; phylum Pseudomonadota; class Gammaproteobacteria; order Vibrionales; family Vibrionaceae; genus Photobacterium; species Photobacterium gaetbulicola. The sequence goes on along the minus strand of CP005974.1, from coordinate 1,729,159 downwards.
AAACTGGGCAGTTTATGACTTTGCCCGTCAGGGGCTGATTATCAGCAAGCCATTGGGTGATGGGTTGTGGCGACGCTTGTTTGCAGCCATTAGGGCGCAAGAACGCGAACGGCATTATTTATCTGCGTTTTTTGCGACGGCCAAACAACAATGCCAGACTCATTTAGAAGGAATTAAGGCTGCATGATAGCGGTTGACGCCGATGCAGCCAGGACAAAAGGTGAGGTGGAATTATTTGAATTGGTTGTTGATAGGATCGTAATGGTAACCCAAGTCTTCCATTTTTTGATTTAACTCGTTGAAGTCCAGTTCGTAGCGACTGACCAACTCTTCGACGGTCGAACACTCAAGGCGTAATCGCTCGTTCACGATACCGAGAACGATGTTGCCATCCATGTTCAAAAGATTATTAATCTCCATACTGCCTGCCCCTCGGTAAGTATTCACTCATGAGTAAGCATAGACAGAATGAGGCGGAAAGAGAAAGCGCCGCCTCACATTTCACCGATATTGCCGAGGCTAAACAGCCTTAAAATTACATTAATGCGACCTGCATGTTGGCTGAGATCACTAAAATGCCAGCAGCGACAACCAATTGCCAACGGTTAACCGTTTTGCCAGTCAACAGATGCATCGACCACACAAGCAAACCTGCTACAAGCAAAACCAAAGCCGCAACCACATTATTAGTCAATAACGCCAATTGAGCCTCATCAAGCTGGTAAGCAAGCCATAGCAGGCAAAGAACACTTACCATCGCACTGACAAACCCTGCAAACGGCAGCAAGCGGTGAAACGCCTGTAGACGGGTTCGCGCCTGTGTCAGCAGGATGTGAGCAGCCAGTGACCCAAATAGTGCAATACTGAACAAACTCAAAATGGCCACGGGTAGAGTCAACGTCGGTAGCAGAGAAAACCAGACAAAAAACGCCAGTACATTAGCCGCATAAAAGACATTGAGAGGGCCCGCATCGCGGGTTTTGCCTGTTTTGACTTTGAGGGTGAAGTAGCCCAGAGCGACCAGCGGCAAGAAAGCATACGGTTGGGCCAGTGCTACGACTAACCAACCCACAAGAAGAGCAGGCAACGTTTTATGGACCCTTCCCCGCTGACCAGGGCAAATCTCACCTTTGGTAAGGACCAAACTCAGAATCAACTGGGCACCAAGCAAAGCAGGGATCAGAAAAATTAAAGCAGTGTTCATGGGATTATCTAGATAGGCCTAACAAAGTGGATGGATGATAGCAATTCCTCCCTTTGATACCAACAGTGAAACAACCGTTCCTAGCGGAAGCTAGGCTTATCGTTCTTATTTTGTTAACAAAGTTAGGCAATTGTGGCTTGTATTTTGGATCAATATCACTGAACAATGTGCGCCAGCGTGAAATAATAGCAATTACTCGCCAGTAAAGATCAATAGCGGTTTAGATCTAGGACTAACAGACATTAGCAAGGATAATCGCTATGACCTCTTCACTGCTGTCACTGTTCAAATCACTCAAGTTATACATCCCCGATCTTTGGAGTGCCCGCGCTCATTCCACCAGCTTCAGAAATACCCGTAGCGGATATCTTCGCAGCCGGGTCACCATGCTCTCTTCGGTCTGGGGGATATTGGTTATTCTCTGGCTCCCCTTTGATTTGATATTGCTCACTGACCCAGTCAACCATCAGATAGCGGCATCTAGGCTGCTGCTTGGTGGCGTACTGTTGATGATTGCGTGGGAAAACCACCAGTATACGACGTTAAAACGAGCCCAATGGTATATGGCCTTGATGGTCGGCAGTATTAACCTGTTTTACCTCTATACCGCTTGGGTTCTGGATTTTCCAACGGTCTATAGTGGCTTTGTCTATGGCTATACCCTGTTGCCGATTGTGCATGTCGCTATCTTAACCATCCTGCCAGTAACCTTAAAAGAAAGCCTCTGCATGCTGGCGGTGACGGCTATCACACAGCTCTTGGTCGATTACTTGGCCGGTCATCTGCTAAACCCTGAAAATATCGCCAGCTACTGGTTACAGAACGTATTGGCCCTGATGGTTGTTTGGTCTCAACTCTCCAAATTGCACATGTTGATGCGGCTCTACCGTCAGGCCACACTCGACCCACTTACGGGGGTATACAACCGCCGGATGCTATTGCAGCTGGCTGACAAGTACCTCGCTAGCTGTGCGCAAAAAGGCCAGCCCTTTTCTGTTCTGCTGTTTGATATCGACCGCTTCAAGCGGATCAACGATTCATGGGGACACGGTGTTGGTGATAAAGTACTGAAAGAATTTGCCCATTTTATGCAGCAACACATCCGCAAATCCGATCTGTTTGGCCGCTTTGGCGGCGAAGAGTTTATCCTCTTCCTGCCACAATGTAGCTCTTGCGACGCAGAGAGAATGGCCGTTCGAATGCTATCGCGCATCCGCGCATTGGAAATCGAAACAGGTATAGATAACACCACGATTCGCTTCACGACAAGTATTGGTATTTCCAACTATGCTAACGGCGACTCTCTTTCATCCTTGATAGATCGCGCCGACAGAGCGCTGTACGATTGCAAAGATGCCGGCCGTGACTGCACCCGCTTCCACCCCGTCGGCTATACACCTATTTCAAGCGAGCGACGCAAAGCTATCGCCTAACCGGCCCTCTATACCCCGATACCTCTGGCAATCATATAGGTGCCTTCAGTTTCGTTTATCCATAAAACGTCTAATTAGGCGCTTTTCCAGCCAGAAGAAGGGCTGATCGCCCTACAAACTGTTTCTTTTTCAGCCAAACAATCATAAATAAGCGCGTTCGAATGCGCGAACGCTCATAAATGTGTAGCCGATCAAATATTACCCCTACAAAAAATGGCATATTAAAGCGCATAAAGTCGAAGGAATTTTCCATTTCCTGATCCACGGACCAAAGACAATAAGCGAAAACGAACATGAATAGTTGGTTTGAAACAGATGTTGTGATTATAGGCGGCGGCGCAACCGGTACAGGTATTATGCGTGACTGTGCCTTGCGCGGAATCCCATGCATCCTAGTTGAAAAAGATGATCTCGCATCTGGGACAACAGGAAGAAACCACGGTCTGCTCCACTCGGGAGCCAGATACGCCGTAACCGATCAGGAATCGGCCAAAGAATGCATCCAGGAAAACCGCATTCTGAAAAACATTGCACGCCATTGTGTTGAAGATACCCAAGGGCTATTCATTTCCCTGCCTGATGATGATCTCGATTTCCAGAAAACCTTTATTTCATCTTGTCAGGCTGCTGATATCGATGTTGAACAACTTTCACCTCAAGATGCACTTCGCCTCGAACCCAACTGTAACCCTGCACTGATTGGCGCAGTAAAAGTCCCCGATGGCACCTTGGATCCGTTCCGCTTGTCAGCATCAAATGTCCTGGATGCCGTTGAACATGGTGCCCGCCTGTTTAACCACACCCATGTCACCGGCCTGATCCGAGACGGGGCAACGGTCCGTGGTGTCTACTGCCTGGACATGAAAACAGGTCAATCATTCGAAATCCGCGCCAAGCAAGTGATAAATGCTGCAGGGATCTGGGGCCAGCAAATTTGTGAATATGGGGATTTATCGATCAAGATGTTCCCGGCCAAGGGCTCATTGCTGATCCTTGATTACCGTATCAACAACCTGGTGATCAACCGCTGCCGTAAACCGTCCGATGCGGACATCCTGGTGCCTGGCGATACCATCTCGCTGATCGGTACCACCTCTGAGCGGATCGATTACGACAAGATTGATGATCTTCATGTCACTAGCAAAGAAATCGACATCCTACTCGAGGAAGGCACCAAGCTCGCCCCGATCATGGCCAATACCAGGGTATTGCGCGCTTATGCAGGCGTCAGGCCGTTGGTCGCTGTCGATGGCGACACCAGCGGTCGAAATATCAGCCGTGGCATTGTCCTGCTCGATCACGCCGAACGTGACGGCCTGGACGGCTTTGTAACCATCACCGGCGGTAAGTTGATGACCTACCGGATGATGGCCGAATGGACTACCGACATGGTGGCGAAAAAACTTGGCAACACCGCCCCGTGCATTACCCATGAAAAGCCACTTCCTGGCTCTGAGCAAGCCCAGCCGAAAAAACTGGCAACGGCAAGCCTTGCCAAGCCGGTTTACCAATCGGCCTTCTACCGACATGGCGAGCGCGCAGAGAAGTTCCTCGGCGATGACAAGAAAAGCCAAGCGGTGATCTGTGAGTGCGAAATGGTGACTTGCGGTGAAGTGGAATATGCCATTAAAGACTTGGATGTTCACAACCTTGTCGACCTTCGTCGCCGTACCCGTATTGGCATGGGCCCGTGCCAAGGTGAGCTCTGCTCCTACCGTGCCGCAGGCCTGTTTTCTGAGTACGGAAAAACATCAGGCAATGCAGCCAGCCACTTGTTGGAGGAGTTTCTAGAAGAGCGCTGGAAAGGGATCAAACCCGTTTTCTGGGGCGATGCTTTGCGTGAAGGCGAGTTCACCTACTGGATCTATGAAGGGCTGTTTGGCGTTAGCGATCTTCCTGAGCAACAAGCAGCCGTGACAACCGAACAACCTACTGCTGCCACAACCCAGCCTGCTGACGAGGTAACACAATGAAATTTGATAGCATCATCATCGGCGGCGGTGTCGCAGGGCTAAGTTGCGCCATCCGCTGTGCTGAAGCAGGGCTGAAAACAGCAGTCATCGCAGCCGGTCAGAGCGCCCTGCACTTCTCTTCAGGCTCGGTTGACGTGCTCAGCCGCCTGCCCAATGGTGAGAACGTCGGTGCACCTTTCTCTGCATTTGCCGATCTGAAAAAGCAATCTCCATCCCACCCCTACAGCAAGCTGGGGGAGCTGCAATGCCGTGAAGCCATTAACTGGTATCAGGATGTGATGGCCGACTGCGGGGTATACCTCACAGCGCAACCTGATGAGATGAACCATTACCGAGTCACCCCGATGGGTACCTTCCGTTCCACCTGGCTGTCACAGCAAACTGTCCACCAGTTCCCGCACCACCAGCTGGCGCAAGGGCTAGCGGAGATTGCCCTGGTCACGGTCGATGGCTTCCGGGATTTCCAGCCCCAACTGGCGGCAGATAACCTGGCCAAGCTCAGCGCCTTCGAGAGCGTTAAGATCAAGACGGCTGCGGTCGAGCTCCCTGATTTCGACAACATGCAGCGCAATCCCTGCGAATTCCGCTCGATTGATATCTCCCGGGTTCTGCGCGACGAGACCAAGCTGCATGCTTTTGCCAAATCCATGATCCAGCAGGTCGGCAAGGCCGATCTTGTGGTATTGCCAGCCATCTTCGGCAACGGCGATGGCGCGGCAACCATCAAGCTACTGGAAGGGCTGACCGGGTTTAAAATTTGTGAGCTGCCAACCATGCCACCTTCGCTGCTGGGGATCCGCCTCGAAGAAGCGATGAAGTCACACTACAAGCGCTTGGGCGGCTTGCTACTGGCTGGTGATGAAGTACGCAAGGGCGAATTCAGCAATGGCCGCCTGATGAAGATTTTCACCCGCAACCATGAAGACATTCCACTGGTTGCTGATCACTTCCTACTGGCAAGCGGTAGCTTTTTCAGCAAAGGGCTATCAGCACAGCGCCATGCAGTGAGCGAACCCATCTTTGGCTTGGATATGGCCCAAAGCGCCCATCGGGATCATTGGTATCAACCACAGTTTTTCACCCCGCAGAGCCACCCGTTCATGAAGATGGGCGTTGAGTGCAATAACCGGCTGAACCCGACAATCAACCAGCAAGTGATCAGCAACCTATACTGTGCCGGGGCCATTTTGGCCCACTACGATCCGGTCCAGGAAGGCTCTGGCTCCGGGGTCGCCATTTCCACCGGATATTTTGTTGCCCAACAGATGATTACTGCCCATCAGCAACAGCAAACAGATACACAGCCAAAACAAGAAAGGACTACCGCATGAGCCTTCTGCAAAAAGATACCAGCTTCGACCAATGTATCAAATGTACAGTCTGTACAGTCTACTGCCCGGTCGCCAAAGCGAACCCGCAATACCCTGGCCCTAAGCAATGCGGCCCAGACGGTGAGCGCCTGCGGATCAAAAGCCCTGACTTTTACGATGAGACACTAAAGCTGTGTACCAACTGCAAGCGCTGTGAAACCGCCTGTCCATCCGGTGTGAAAATCGGCGATATGATAGCCGTCGCCCGCGATGAGCATGCCAAGTTACCGATGAACATCAAGACTATCCGTGACTTTGTGTTAAGCCACACCGACTTAATGGGCTCGGCAGCCACCCCGTTTGCACCGATCGTCAACACCATCACAGGGTTGAAACCGGTCAAGAAAATCATGCACAAGACCATTGGCGTGCATGATCACAAGAGCTTGCCAAAATACTCGCATGGCACATTCCGCCGCTGGTACAAACAAAACTGTACCAGCCAAGCGCTTTATCCCAAGCAAGTGCATTATTTCCATGGCTGTTATGTGAACTATAACCACCCGCAGCTAGGCAAAGACTTTGTCAGTGTCATGAATGCGATGAGCATTGGTGTGCAGCTGATGGACAAGGAAAAGTGCTGTGGCGTACCTTTGATTGCCAATGGCTTTTTCGACAAGGCGAAGAAAAATGCCAAGCTCAACATCGACAATTTTTCCGCTGCGGTTGAGAAGCATGATGCCCCTATTCTCTCTACGTCTTCGACGTGCTCTTTCACACTGAAAGAGGAATACCCGAATGTCCTAAAAGTCGATAACAGCAAAGTCGCTAACAAGATAGAGTACGTGACCCGCTTCTTGCTCAAGGAATTCATGAACGGACGCGCCCCGAAGATGAAACCACTGAACAAGAAGGTGGTATACCATACACCTTGCCACCTCGAAAAAACCGGCGGCAGCTTATACACCATCGAGCTGTTGAAGCAGATCCCGGGCCTTGAGGTCGAAGTCCTCGACAGCCAGTGCTGTGGCCTAGCGGGAACGTACGGCTTCAAAACGGAAAATTATGAGACCTCGATGGCTATCGGCGGCAACTTGTTTAACCAGATCAAGCGTTCCAAAGCCGATTATGCGATAACCGACTGCGAAACCTGTAAATGGCAGATTGAGGAAAATACCCACTTGGAAACCATCCATCCTGTTTCCTTGTTAGCGATGGCTCTGGCCTAAGTCACTAGCCTTAACCCTCGATCCCGAAGTTTGCCCCAGTTCCCCGACTTTAGGGCAAGTTTCGGGATTTTTTCATTTCTGATCCTATAGTTGTATATGACAATGCAGACTTTTGTGTAGTTGTTTGCCGACATTACGGCCCACACCCAGCACTCTACATCACTGGGGTATACCACTAAACGGGGAGAGTGGAATGCAAACTCATTTATTTACAACAATTAAAGCTAAGCTCTACCTCACCAGCCTGTTTCTTATCGGTGCCATGGTGGCGTTCGGTATCCTCGAAACCCTTTCTTTTATGAAATTGGACAACCTGCAACACGCTGCCCAGGAAACAGCTCACAGCAATGCCGACCTACAGGCCCTTCGACGCTACGAAAAAGACTTCCTAGCCCGACTGGATGAAAGCTACATTGAGAAATTCAACCAGAAGCAAATCAGCCTCAATGCGAGGTTAGAGCAAGTAAAAACCCTGCTGGCGCAGTACAGCGACGAGAATAACTCAGAATTCGAGCAGGTTATGGCATCACTCGACAGCTATGCCACCCAATTTAACCTCATCGCCGATCAAACCATCCTGCTGGGCCTGACACCTTCTGATGGATTGCGGGGCAACATCCGCTCGGCCGCCAACGAAACGGAAGAATTGCTACTGGTTAGCGGCAACGAAAAGCTCTACCGCCTTCTACTGACCTTGCGCCGAAATGAAAAGGACTTCCTCATCACCAAAGATCCGAATCACGTTGCCGCCTTTAATAACAATCTCGACACGCTTTTCTCAACCTTGTCCAATAGCGAACTCTCCACAGCGGAGCAAAAAACATTAAGAAGAAGTCTTATTATCTATCAAATGATGTTTGACGAGTTGGTACAAGGCCATACCGATATTGGCCTCACCTATTCTGAGGGGCTTTATGGCGAACTACGGGCTAATATCCATGAGGTTGAAAGCCATATTGAACACCTTGAACAAACGATCATCAAGGCAATAAATGACATGCAGTCTCAGGAAAAAACGATCCTCCTACTCGGGGGCGGCGCCATTACCCTTGTCATGACACTGGTACTGTTAGTGATCAGCCGTACCATCAGCCAGCGACTCAATGCGGTTAACCATATGATGGAAGACATCGCCCAAGGTGACGGTGACCTGACTGCGCGAATGAATGACAGCGGCGATGATGAATTGGCGCAACTAAGCCGCTCTTTTGATCGGTTTACCGGAAAACTGCAAGTCATCATCAGCAATATTGCCGAGATCGCCAAACAGCTCTCCCTGTCAGCCAACGAGTCTCAATCTGCCACCTCTGGCAGCTTGGCCAATGCCGAACAGCAACAGGGGGAATCCGCCAACGTTGCCACTTCAGTCAATGAACTGCTGGCTACCAGCAGCGAAATAGCCGGCAATATCAATGATACGGCGGCGGCCGCACAACACGGGCAGGAAAATGCGGTGAGAAGTTTGGAAATCAGCCAGCAGGCGGCAGCTTCCATCCATGCGCTCGCCCACGAAATTGAGGCCGCGCAACAACAGATCCTGACGCTGGAGACACAAAGTCAAAATATCAACAAGGTGACCTCGGTGATCAGGGACATTACCGATCAAACCAACCTGCTGGCCCTCAATGCAGCGATCGAAGCTGCCCGAGCAGGAGAGCACGGCCGAGGGTTTGCCGTCGTGGCAGACGAAGTCCGGCAACTGGCCCAGCGTACCCATAGCTCGACCCAAGAAATTGAGCAAACCATCGAACAGCTGCTCAACACTGTCAGCCAGAGTGTATCTGCGATGCAGCACAGCCAAACATTGGCCGGTGAAACCGTGGCACACACCCAACAAGCGAAAGAAGCAGCCGATCTTATCGTTGAGGCCATTACCGACATTTCGGATCGGAGCCTGCAGATCGCCTCGGCGTCCGAGCAACAGGCGGCGGTGTCAGCAGAAATCGATCAAAACATCCACCGTATTGCTGAGCTGGCCACCAATACGGCAACAGCCGTCGGCCAAGCCAGCGCTAGCAGCCAAGGTGTAGCGGATATGGCTGCTCAGTTAGATGCTATGGTCGGGCAATTCAAATACAAATAATCAAACAGCAAAGCAACTTAGGTTTCTCTGGCTGAAATAAAGCCTAGCGGGGCTCAGAGGGTAATGGGGCATCGGCGCTTCCCTCTGTTCCGGCATGTAGCCGGTAACATAGTCCTGCCAGCAAGGCATAAAGCAGAGAGCCTCCCGCAATCACCCCGGTCCAGCCAAAATACTGCCAACAACCAATCAGATAGAAGCCCCCCAAGCTGCCACCGGCATAGTAATGAACCAAGTAAAGCGCCGTTGCTGTTGCCTTGGCATTTTTGGCTCTTTGACTGACCCAGCCATAAGCCAATGAATGGGTAAAAAACGACCCCGAGCTGATCAGCAACAACCCAATCACCATAGCAACCACAGACTCATACCAAGCGACCCACATGCCCAGCGCACTGACACCGGTTCCCAGTACCATCCCCAGCACAGGCGAAAACCGTTGGGTCCAACGACCACTTAACTTGGCTGATACCGTCCCACTGAGATAGCATAAGAAAATCATCGACGCCCAACTAACCGGTACCGAATAAGGCTCCGCGACTAGGCGAAAGCCCATGACCGAATACAAGTTAACAAACAAGGCAAAGTTGACCCCGCCAATCAGCATCGCCTGCCACAGCTCTGGAGTTCGCAGGTGCACCAACACACTGTAGGTTTGCTGTCTCAATTGCCCCTTGACCGGCCTGAAGTTACGCTGCTCGGGCAACAGAAAATAAATGGCTATCGCCACCAGCAAGCTAAACACGGCCATGCAGACAACCGCACCTTGCCAGCCATAACGCTCGGACAAAAAACCGCCGGAGATCCTGCCTGCAATCCCGCCAAGTGAATTGGCGCTGATATATCCCCCCACGGCCAGCATCAAGGCCCGCGACGTAAACTCTTCAGCCATATACGCCACCGCCACTGCCGCGAAACCGGCCAAGGCGGCTCCCATCAGGGCCCGGCTCAAGCTCAGCATCAGCAAGCTTTCAACGGTCAGCATCATAAATCCAATCACCGGTAATAGCGCCAGGCTGATTAACATGACCGCACGCCGCCCGATACGTTCTGACCATACCGCCCACGGCACCAGTGTAACGGCCAGCGCCAAGGTTGCTGCCGCCACCAGCCAGTTAACCTGGGTAGCCGAAACTGAAAAATGCACGGCCATCAAAGGCAGCATGGGCTGGAACAAATACAGATTGCAGAAAATAAGGAATGAACCCAAGCATAGGGCGAAACTGGCCCTTCGGTATTCAGTCGTATGTATGTCTATCATGTCGGTTGTCAGCAAAAGAAAACTGCTTTAAACGTAGCAATTCGATAGGAATAATGAAAATATATTAAAAATATGGAAGTGATAAAGGAAATATATAGCCAATGGATATCCGACAGCTCAATTACTTTGTCACGCTGGCCGACACAGCCAACTTTACTCGTGCCGCAGCCAAGCTCCATATTGCCCAACCCGCACTTAGCATCGCGGTGAAAAAGTTCGAAGAGCAACTGGGTATAGTCCTGTTCGATCGCAATGAACGGCGGGTCTCCCTTACACCGGAGGGCGAGGTATTGCTTCGCCATGCGCGCCTGATCCTACAAAGCGTCCACGATGCCACCGTCGCGATGGAAGAGTTAAAAGGGCTTACCAAGGGAGAAGTCAAGCTGGGCGTGCCCAGCTCGCTGGGTTCATACTACTTGCCCGATATTCTGATGGGCTTCAAGAGCCAATACCCCAATCTCAAACTAACCATCGTTGAGGCCGGAACGCAAACCATCCGCCGGATGCTGCTAGATAAAGAGCTCGATCTGGGAATCATCCACTGCGACCATGTGCCGGACCGGTTGGCAACCGAGCACCTGCTCACCACCCAGATGGTCGCAGCCGTCCATCCTGAAAACCCCTTAGCCGACCTAGACAGTATCGACTTCGCAACCTTCTTCGAGCAAGAGCTGGTAATGTTCAAACCCGGATATTTCCATCGCGAATACATTGATCGTATTTGCCAAGAAAATAACTTCGAGCCCAACATTGCTTTTGAAACCAATTTACTGCCGATGATATTGAAAATTGTCCGTAATGACTTTGCTGTCGCAGCGCTGCTAGACATGGTGACAGAAAATGAGTCTGGACTGGTGCCGATCCCCTTCGAACAGCCGGTAATATTGAGCATTGCTATTGCATGGCGAAAAGACGGCTATTTGTCGGTCGCAGACAAAGCCTTCATGGAATATGTAAAGAACAATCGATAAATGTAATAATCTTTACATCCCGTAACACGACAAACCCGTTATGACTTCATATAGGCAATGTATTACCTGCATTTAAGCAGATATGATTAAAAGACAAGCAAAACATAATCATTAACGTCCTTTAAACATCTGATGTTGCGTGTCTTTTCATGGTTGTAGCGCAGCATTAACACATTACTCTAAATTCTGTTTCAGATCATAAACTGGTCCGATTATTGTCGTTCCTCCACCACTTTTTAGGTAAATTTATCGAAAATAATGTGTAAGAAAATTTGATCAATTGACACATTGTTTCTTAATTTTGTGGTTTAAGAGGATTTTTTCCATGTTGGAGCTATTGATTGGCCTAGCAGTCACCATTGCTGTTGGCTATTTCATTATTAAAGGATACAAACCTGCTGGTGTGTTATTGACCGCTGGCCTACTGTTACTGCTCATTACCGGCGTATTGGGATATCAGGTGTTACCTGCCAAGATCCAAGCAACCGGTAATTTCGTGACCGACTCATTAGAGTATGTGAAGTACATGCTGCAGTACCGCGGGGGCGGTCTGGGTATGCAGATCATGCTACTCTGTGGTTTTGCGTCCTACATGACGCACATCGGCGCCAACAACGTCGTGGTAAAACAATTCTCTAAGCCACTTTCTGTAATTAAGTCACCTTATATCTTGCTGGTAGCGGCCTACATCGTTGCCTGTTTGATGTCACTAGCAGTAAGCTCGGCAACCGGTCTGGGTGTACTGCTGATGGCCACCCTTTTCCCGATGATGACAGCTATGGGGATCTCACGCCCAGCGGCGGTCGCTATCTGTGCATCACCGGCGGCCATTATTCTTTCGCCAACATCCGGTGACGTAATTGTTGCAGCAGAAAAATCCGGCCTACCGCTGCACGTATTTGCTGTAGAAACCGTCCTGCCAGTATCTATCTGCGCCATTATCGTGATGGCAGCGGCTGCGTTCTTCTGGAACAAGTACTTGGATAAAAAAGAAAATATCGTTATGGAAAAAGTCGATATTTCTGAAATCGAAGTTAAGGCACCGGCTTACTACGCTATCCTGCCATTCCTGCCGATTATCGGTGTCTTCGCTTTCAATGGTGAAACCATTCCTGGCTTGTCGCTGGATATCTACACCATCGTGGTAATGTCTATCTTCATCGGCGCGATTGTTGATTTCGTGACCAAGCGCTTCAAAGGTAAAGAGACACTGGAAGATCTAGAGGCATGTTACCAAGGTATGGCTGACGCCTTTAAAGGGGTTGTGATGTTGTTGGTTGCAGCGGGTGTCTTCGCACAGGGCCTGATGTCTATCGGTGCCATCGACAACCTGATCGGCCTGGCTGAAGCCGCTGGCGCGGGCGGTTTTGCCCTAATGCTGCTTCTGACCGGCCTAACGGTTGCTGCTGCGATCGCTACCGGTTCGGGTAACGCCCCGTTCTACGCCTTCGTTGAACTTGCCCCCGCCCTAGCGGGTAAAATGGGCCTAAGCCCTGCATTCCTTATCATCCCAATGCTGCAGGCGTCTAACCTAGGCCGTACGATTTCACCGGTATCTGGTGTTATCGTTGCCACATCTGGTATGGGTAACGTCAGTCCGTTCGAAGTGGTTAAGCGTACGTCAGTACCGGTTCTGTGTGGTCTGTTGACGGTCATCATCGGTACTGTGGCCTTGGTACCTATGTACAGCTGACCCTTTGTAGCTATCGCAATTAGCTAGCAAGCATAGAGATCCCGATATGACATTCGTTATATCGGGATTTTTTATTATCAACACTTTACTTTGATTTTTGGATCTCTGATTTGGTAAAGCCGATAAACCGCTTCAAAGAAAGCCCATTATTAGATCTTTATGCCAATTTGGCATATTAAAACAAAATATTACAGCATTTCCCTGTTAGCTGTAATTTACCTTGTTCAAAACCAGTCTACAGTAGATGTTAGACCAGTTAGAAATCTACCATAAAAAACAAAATGATAGTTTCGGCCTAATAGAGCTGCAGTATCGCTTTTGTCGTCAGGCCTTTTGCGGATTGAAGAGGAACTTGCGATGAGAAAGAACCAGCATGTGAACAATCATGAGATTGAACTTAGGCCAGACTCACAGCTTGTCACCACCACTGATACCCAGGGCGTCATCACTTACGCTAACGAGGAGTTTGTGGCGATCAGTGGCTACCGCGCAGATGAATTAATCGGACAGCATCACAATATCATCCGCCACCCCGACATGCCACGCCAGGCTTTCGCCGACCTGTGGCACCACCTGAAAAAAGGTCAACCCTGGCGTGGGTTGGTTAAAAATCGCTGCAAGGATGGTAGCTTTTATTGGGTCGATGCCTACGTCACACCGCTCTATGAAAACAACCAATTAATTGGCTACCAGTCGGTAAGGCGTAAACCCTCGACGGCCATGAAATCCACCGCCTCTGCCATCTACCAGCAGCTCAACCAGAACAAGAATCCCTATGCATTCAAGCTATCAGTAATGCAAAAACTCGGTGTCGCCGCTTTACTCGTCCTCGGCTCCGTGATCAGCTCTTTTCTCTTCCTCGACCAATACAAACTGCTTGGCGAATTGCTTCCACTTTGTTTGCTTGGCGTGCTGTACCGACAAGAGCTATTCGTTACCCCGCGTTTTTTTGCACAGCTCGAAAAAGACTATGACAGCCTCACCCGTTTGATCTATTGCGGTGATACCCCCTCCTCAATCGCGCAATTTCACCTCGCCCTCGATGACGCCCGAATAAAAACGGTGCTTGGCCGTACGGCCGATGTTTCAAAGACACTCAATGCCGTCGCCGATGATCTGCTGACGGCTTCGCAAGAGACGCAAAGTTCCATTTCAGAGCAAGATCGAGATACCCAGCTAGTCGCTTCGGCAATCACCGAGTTATCAGCGGTTGCCAATGAAATTGCAAACAACACCCAAATGACCAACGACAAGGTCAACCAAACCCAGAAACAGTGTAGCGATACCGAAACGGTGCTAACAACCACGCTTGATAACATCAATGCATTGGCAATCGAAACCCAAAACACCGCCACAACGGCCAAGTCACTCACCAAGGTCTCAGATCAAATCCACAGTATGATGGTGGAAATTCAAGGGATTGCCGAGCAAACTAACCTATTGGCACTCAATGCTGCAATTGAAGCTGCCCGCGCGGGCGAGCAAGGAAGAGGCTTTGCCGTCGTAGCCGATGAAGTCAGAGCTCTGTCTCAGCGCACCCATGGTGCCACCGAGCAAATCCAGTCGAGTATCGGGGACATCAACACCACACTTGAACAGTGGCAACTAACCACCTCCGAGAGTATTACCCGCACCCAGCAATGCGTTGACGATACCAATATCACCGCCGAAAAAGTCAGAGAAGTGGCGAAAATGGTCGATGAAATTGCTGAAATATCCAGCCAGATAGCAACCGCGGCAGAGGAACAAGGCGCCGTGACCCAAGATGTCAGCAACAACGTCCATCAAATTTCCTACCTTTCAACCAAAAACCTCGAGCATGTCGGGGTGATGGAAGCGGCATCGAAGCAAATGCGGGAAAAAGTAACCATGCTGGAAAGAATGAGCAAATCATTCGACTAAATACCGTCAGCCAAGTTGCTTCAGGGCTCAGCGATGGCACACTTGTCCCACGATGTACCTTGAAGTTACTTGGTTATGGGCTTTCGCCAACGGAGCGCATATTACAAGCCAATAAAGCCAAAGTGGTCATAATCCTGCTTTATCAACACTTCGCATGCGATATATACTAGTAACTATCTGCTTCAAACCCAGCCGCATATAACAGAAAACTAACGGTGGAAGCCGTTTGTTCCTCTATATTGGCTTTTGACTTCGCATCAATTACGCAAACAGTATGGATAATAATCATCAACCTACATTGCCCTATATCTCATTACAGTCGTTGGTCATCTCAATCAATGATCTCACTATCAAACAGGCCAACACCGGCGCTCAAAACAAGCTTCGTGTCAAAGAAATAGAGTTACTGAAAATCCTTTGTCAAAACTATCCTGAAGTGACCCTTCGAAAAGAGCTAGCAGACACTATTTGGGCGGGAACCTACGCCTCTGATTTCACCATAAACCAAACAGTTAACGGTCTCCGATCTAAGCTCTTCGAGCTGGGAAAAACATATATTGTGACAGTGCCCAAACGAGGCTATAAGCTAACCATAGCGCCACAATACCATGACAGCGAAACACAGGCAGCAACCAATTCGATTAGCTCGCACATTTCGCAATTGTCACCGAAACACACTCCTTCGCCAAAGCCGACCGACACCGCTGCAGGCATGCCGGAATCGAGCCAGAGAAACTCCCTGCCCCTTGCCCATCTCAAATCATTCCGCTTTTACCTTTTTGCATTATGTTCAAGCATTTTGCTTGTCGCCCTGCTGCATTGGCTACAGCCAACCGATACGGTCTATATGATGGGAGATACAAGCGTACTGTTCATCCCAGATGATCATGAAACAACACTACTCGAACGCGTCACGGAGCAAGGCACTTATCAATACATCGACAAAATAAAGGAAACCCTTTATGGCTGTAACGAGAATCTCGCATGTTCGAAAATAAAACCGTAATTATCCATTTCATTATTTTGGTACTCCTTTTCTCTGCAGCACTGCTCACAGCCAAAGAAAAGATCCTGCCAACATTCCGCCAACACCAAGGGATGTGGTATGGCACCATTGAAGACGACTTACGTTTCTACGTCGAGTTAAACGGCAATCAGATGAATCTTTACGGTCAAGATAGGCAAGATCATAAATTTGAGGTGAAGTATCTCAGCCACTATCAAAAAGACGTGGATAACCGTATTGTGATCAGGCAAATTGCTGCCAATGCCGACGATCTAAAGTTGAAAAATAACCTTGATCACAAAACCCATATTGTCAGCTCAGTTCGTTTTATCGCCGTGGAAAACCGGCTGCTCGCCAGTTTTTACAATGGCTATGAACTCAAGGTATATCAGCTCAAGCCAGTTCAATAACAGGGTGATCTTTTCAAAACTAACCAGACAAAAGACGACAAAGGAGGCTCAGGCCTCCTAAGATCCGTTGAATAACCCAGCTAGGAACTGCCAGCTGTTTTATCCCAATAGCTAACCCGTTGCTATAGGCAAGCAATAAGCTCTAAATGATAGTTGTCGTCTTTGCTGCTTGGCGGGGTATATCGCAGATAGCAGTTATCATTCCTCAGCGCTGGCGCTTCATTAGCAATATTGCTGTAATCAAGATTCGCTGTATCGGTAATGATCATTTTACCGTCGATTCTCGTGATAGCCCAGTCCTTATCCTGCTGATAATGTTTGCTAATACCGTCAACCAACGTCGTAATGGTATAAAAGTCAGCTTCAGGGTAACCATATCTAAAAACACAACGCTGTGCTGTATTTAACTCACAGCCCGGAATAGGAATAGGCTCACCAATATACTTACCGGTATCCTTTTCGGAAGAGTCATTGTTTGTGATATGAGGCCGACTCTCTAGCCCCGCCATCACCATTTTGCCATAACCTATCCCCACCCCCGACTCAACCGCTCCCTTTAGCCCCGCCAACGCTGAATTGCGCGCATCGGTCTGCAGGTTCAAAAAACGAGGAGCAGCCGTGACAGCCAAGATGCCGAGAATTACGATCACCACCACCATTTCTATCAGTGTAAAGCCATTCTTTTTCATCATCCAACCCATCGAGTAATTACTCTAACCGGCGTCAATTTAATGGCGTTGATTAATTTAGTCAACATAACGGATGAATATAATATGGCTTGTCACTTAAAATACTAATTCCTATTACTGGCAACTTATTAATACAACCAAACCCTATACTGTATAAGGCGACTCTTCTAAGTGGCTTTTCCTTGGCAATTGATGAATCAGCCAATAGCCGACACTCATATTGAGAACAACTGCAGCAATTCCGTATAAATACGTCACCTCCATTTCTTCCACATCAATAATTATAACCTTCCGCACAATGGCCATTAATGCTGTTGCCATAACGATTTTTACATGGATGACTTTTTCGCGAAGATAGATCGTGATATTAGTTAATAACCACTTGGAGCCTTGCTAATAAGACATCATTACTATCAATTTTCATGCTTCGCCCATCCTTATGTCGTAAACAGTTACTATGGTGTAGCATTGCATCAACACCGAATATCCATGACGTAACAATAATTTCCCTCAATACTATTCCAATACCGGAGATTTAAAATTATCGGGCTTAAGGGTAATAACAGAGCTGCTAATGTCATTAAGCAAAAACTCAGCCGTATTACCCATTAGGAAACCTGCAATTCCCGTGCGTGATAGTGAGCCTAATATCACCAAGTCCGCCCCTTGATCATTGACGTAGTTAGGCAGTATTTGCCGGGTTTCGCCCTCCAGCACTTTGATTGAAATATCTATTGGCGTGTTTTCATACGGCATCAGCAGTGATTTCAACCTTCCGAACCTTTCTTCACGCATTTTTTTCGACAGTAGAGCGATCTCTAAATCATTGTAACCACTCCACTTTCGCAAGAAGCCTTCTGAATCGAGCCGCCAAGCATGACAAACCGTCAAACGCGCCCCGGTTATCGAGCAAAACTCAACGGCTAGCGCAAGGATCTGCTCATTGAATTCACGGTAGTCCTGGTTTGAAATATCCACAGCGGCCACGACCTCTGTTAACGGTTTAGGGGCCGTGCTTATCGACCAGATAGGCACCTGAGACTTACGCATGATATGCAGTGTCGTACTGCCGCGCTGACAGGCTTGTTCCTTTGCCTCTCTGTGCGTATCGAGGATCACCATGGTGGCATGACTGTCATGAGCCTCCTTGATGATCTCGATAAACGGGATCCCGATGCGTATCTTGGTCCGAAACTTTATATTGCTATATTCCTGTTTGAGCGATTGTACCCACTCTTTGAGAATGCCGTGATAAATCTTTGTTGATTTATCAAGCAGATCAAGTGTTGTACATGAAAAGCGAGAGATTTCCTTAAGCTCAGCCAAGTCCTCTATAACCGTCAACAGCGTAACCTGTGCCGACATTTGATTAGCAAGCTTGAAAGCTTGATGAAAGCAATCATCAAGTGGCTGTTCGGGCGCAATGGGAACAAGAAGTTGATTGAAACTCATACTGCCTCCTCGGGTGCTGAGCACCGTCATGGGTACCTTGCTCAAGGACAAATATGCAGGAGTTAATAACCAAAGTATAATTAATATTAAACATGACATTCATAGGTATTTATCTATACATGTCTCAGCACTTAAGAAACCGGCTCGGCAGTATCAGGCAGTTACGGGTCTTCCTAAGCGTTTATGAACTGGGATCCGTTACCTTGGCATCCCAAGTACTAAACCTGACCCAGCCAACAGTCTCGATTCAATTACGTCAACTTACCGAATTAATCGGTATGCCGTTGTACCATGTTGTCGGCAAGAAGCTTATATTTACTCAAGCTGCAGATACCTTGGCCAAATATGCCAATGAGCTCCTTGATACCATCGATAGACTCGAGATTGAACTCGCCGATCTCAACGAGATAAAAGCCGGCACATTGAAAGTGGCTGTCGTCACTTCTGCCAAATACTTTATTCCCCACCTACTGGGCAGCTTTTGCCGCACCTACCCTCAAGTTGATATCCTTTTAAAGGTAGACAACCGAGGAAACATCCTTGCCCGCTACCACCAAGGCCTGGATGACATCTACCTGTTCAGTCACTTAGAACCACAAATGGAGCCGTATTCAATCCAATTTCTGCCCAACCGACTTTATCCCGTCGCCCCCAAGGATCATCCGCTTGCCCATCAATCCCACATAGAGCCAGAAGATTTATTGAAGTACCCTTGGCTATCTCGAGAGCCGGGCTCAGGCACACGCCACGCCATCGATGCTCATTTTAAAAAACTCAACCTCCAGTTCAAACCGAACCTGGTTATTGAAAGCAACGAGGCCATTAAACACTGCGTGATTGCCGGTATGGGGCTTACCATACTGTCAGAATATGCGCTTGAGGATCAGCCTGGTGGTGACCTGGTTAAGTTATCTATCGCTGGCTTCCCTATACTGAGCAGTTGGCATATCGTTCAAGCCCCTTTAAAACATCAAACCCCGCTGGGGGAAGCCTTTATTCAACATGCGACAGAAGGTACGGCGCTTGGCAGCATTATTCCCACTCCCAACTAGCCAGAGGTAAAAAAGGTGTAATGCGCAGCAAACGTGGTAAACTGCTCCCCTTTTTACGCCCTATACTATTTCCTAGTGCTGATACAGACCTCAGCGCTGCTATTTATCATTGGTATAGGTAAAAATACACAAGTGATCAAAAAGGCAGGACATTCAATTGTCCGGCATATGCCCCATTTTGAGAAGTAAACTGTAAGCAAATGATTTCAGACAAAATTAACGAATATCCAAAGTACTGGGCGGAATGCTACGGTACTGCACCTTTCCTGCCTACCAGCCGTGCCGAAATGGACGCGCTGGGCTGGGATAGCTGTGACATTATTATCGTTACCGGTGATGCCTACGTCGACCACCCAAGCTTTGGTATGGCGGTCATCGGACGTTTGCTTGAGGCGCAGGGTTTTCGTGTCGGTATCATCGCGCAACCTGAATGGGGCAACAAAGATGCCTTCATGGCACTGGGGCAGCCGAACCTATTTTTCGGCATCACCGCCGGCAACATGGATTCGATGATCAACCGCTATACAGCCGACCGTAAGCTGCGCCACGATGATGCCTATACGCCAAACAACGAAGGGGGCAAACGCCCTGACCGTGCGGTTCTGGTATACTCCCAGCGCTGCCGTGAGGCGTACAAAGACACCCCAATCGTACTGGGCGGTATTGAGGCTAGCCTTCGTCGCCTTGCCCACTATGATTACTGGTCTGATAAAGTTCGCCGCTCAGTATTGCTTGATGCCAAAGGCGATATTCTGCTATTTGGTAACGCCGAACGTGCTCTGGTTGAAGTTGCCCACCGTCTTGCCGATGGCGAAAACATTGCCGAGCTGACCAATATTGCAGGTACTGCCGTTATCCTGCGTGAGTGCCCTGAGCACTATAAGGAAATTGACTCTAGCCGGATTGAAAAACCGGGCAGAGCCATGCCGATGCCTAACCCGTATGCGACAGAAGAAACCTGTGCAACCAACAAAAGTGAAAAAGCACAAGAATCGGAAGCCAAGCCGGTTCAAATCCAGCCTTCGCGCCATGATGCCGAGACCACGGTGGTTCGTTTGCCTTCTTTCGAGAAGCTGCGCAACGACCGTATTTTGTATGCCCATGCGAGCCGCGTCATGCACCTGGAGACCAATCCGTATTCGGCAAGAGCCTTGATCCAGAAGCATGGTGATCGTGAACTGTGGATCAACCGTCCACCGATCCCTCTGACAACAGAAGAGATGGATTTTGTGTTTGGCCTGCCTTACGCGCGCGTCCCACACCCGGCCTATGGCAAAGCCAAAATTCCGGCTTATGACATGATTAAGACCAGTGTCAATATCATGCGTGGCTGCTTCGGCGGTTGTTCTTTCTGCTCGATCACCGAGCACGAAGGACGAATTATCCAAAACCGCTCGCATGAGTCGATCCTCAACGAGCTGGAAGAAATCCGAGACAAGGTCCCGGGGTTCACCGGCACGATTTCTGACTTGGGCGGTCCGACAGCCAACATGTACCGCTTGGGCTGTTCTGATCCTCGCGCCGAGAAAAACTGTCGCCGTCCATCGTGTATCTTCCCAGAGATCTGTAAGAAGCTGGATACTGACCACAAACACACCATTGATCTATACCGCAAAGCGCGAAATGTCGATGGTATCAAGAAGATCATGATCGCCTCGGGTGTTCGTTACGACCTCGCGGTTGAATCTCCGGAATACGTCAAAGAGCTGGTCACTCACCACGTCGGTGGCTACTTGAAGATCGCCCCTGAGCATACCGAAAAAGGCACCCTGGATCTGATGATGAAGCCTGGTATGGGCACCTATGACCGCTTCAAGGAGATGTTCGAGAAATTCAGCAAAGAAGCGGGTAAAAAGCAGTACCTGATCCCGTACTTCATCTCTGCCCACCCGGGCTCTACCGATGAGGACATGCTGAATTTGGCCTTGTGGCTGAAGAAAAACGATTTCCAGTGTGATCAGGTACAGAACTTCTACCCATCGCCGATGTGTAATGCAACGGCCATGTACCACTCGGAGACCAACCCGCTCAAACGTGTGAAGTACAAGAAGCGTGAAGATCTGTTTGTTGCCAAAGGTGAACGACAGCGCCGGTTGCACAAGGCCTTCCTGCGCTATCATGACCCGCTGAACTGGCCATTGATCCGTGAAGCGCTGATCAGCATGGGCAAGAAACACTTGATCGGCGACCGAGCAAACTGTTTGGTGCCAGAAGAAGGCAGCGAAGCCGAGATGACCCCAGCGCAGCGTCGTGGGTCTGGCCGCCATGGTTCAAAACGCTTTGCAACCAAGCACCCTAACCAGCCGGATATCCGTAAGGACGGCAAGCGCGGCGGCCCGCGCAAGAATGGTAGCCAAGCTGGTAGCAACCATGCAGGCAAACCTGGCAATAAGCCACATGGTAACCGCAATGGTTCATCATCGAACTCGCGAAATGGCCAAAACGCCAAAGGCCCGACTAACGGTTCGAAGCCGCAATCAAGACAAGGTGGCAACGGTAAACCTAACAGCTCGCGTAATGGCAAACCAAGCCAGTCACGCTCCGGCGGAAACCCTAACCGCTCTCGCGCACGATAAACAACAAAGCCCGCATTAGCGGGCTTTCTTTTTCGATATCCTGCCTATCGCATCAGCTCTGATGCCATCAGCCCAACCACGGCCAGTGCCACCAGCACACCGAAACCAATCAATATTTTCTGTTGCGATTTTTCATCAAGATACTTGGTCAATAACGCTCCCAGCAACAAGAGTATGATGATTACAGCAAGCTTCAGCATCTCAACACCACAATAAATATTGGTTCATAAATAAACCATAACAGACCCATAGTGCATGATCTGTCTAACCAATCATGTTTTTGCTATTCGGCGCCGATTGTTTGTAACATACTGTTTAAACAGTAAATGACGACCTGATTCTTGCCGTTGGCCTTCGCCTGGTAGAGCGCCTGATCCGCTCTGGCAATCGACTTCTCCATATTTCCGCTGATCGCCGCAACACCAATACTGACATGAACCCGGCAAGACTTGGTACCGCTCTTGATCACCGTGGAGGAAACGCTGGCTCGGATCGCCTCCAGTATCTCCTTGGCCGCCATTAGTCCCTTGGCTGGCAGCAAAATAGCAAACTCTTCACCACCGTAACGCGCCACAATGGCATGGCGATCACTTTCCTGTCGAAGGCAATTGGCCACGGAAATGATAACTTTGTCCCCGAACAAATGGCCATAGGTGTCATTAATTCCCTTGAAGTCATCAACATCAATCATGGCCAGATAATATTTGCCGTTCGCTTTAATTTGCTTCTCTATTTCGGCCTGCAGGAAGTTCTTATTCATCAGGCCCGTCATTGCATCTGTTTGCTGGATTCTCTGCGCTAGCATGACTTGCCCCAAAGCACTTTGGGCATAGGTCCTTAGCATATTGATAAATAGCGTTAGATCCAAACGTGGGGAAATAATGTACAGCAGGCCGATCAGTTGCTTTTTCTTCGTTAGCGGAACACGAATGCAGGTTTTGCCCGGCGCGATAAATGCCGACAGGATATCCGGTTGATTCTCGGGCAGTCTGGCCAACCGGCCAAGCCTTTCCGCAGGATCATCTCGGAGCCCTTTCTCAGAAATATGGTGCTTGCACTGCGCCGATTCAAAATCGCCAGAATACACGTTGCGCATGTAAAGGTGGATAGATTGGCAGCCAATCACCCCTTCCACCATCTGCTGTAAGGCAATTTTCAGCTCGGCGATGCTTTCTACTTCACTAAGCTGCCGGCCATAATTATGGACGTGGTAAACAATATAAAATAACAAGCCAATAATAAGGATTAACACCAGCAGGGATAAGGTCACGGCACTGATACTCAGTGTGTGCATGATTATTTCTGACTTCTCTGCCCCCGATAGCACGACCCAGCCGAGCAGCGGATTCGCTTCATAGACACTGAACTTCTCCTTGTTCTTGTATTCATACGACGGAATGATCCCTGCCTGCTCTCCCGCCTGGATCCGCGCGAGAATATCGCTAGTCACACTGACCGACGGTGTACCCACTCGACTGTCATCGGGATGTATCACTATCTTGCCTGTCGCGCTTTCAATGGCATAGACATATCCATTCTCTAGCGTTCTCAGCAGGGAAACATTCTCATACAGCCTGTTGACATCAATCTCGAGTACGATGCGCACTTCCTGCTGCGCGACTGGGTCGAGTACAGCGACAAACGCCACCGTCCATTTCCCGGTGCTGCCGCTTAGATAGATAGGTGTGATATAGCTCTCGCCGATAGCTGCTTGTTTGTACCATGGCCGCTCGGCGATCAAAGAGGCAATACCTTCTTTGTAAAAACCATTGGTACCGTAGTAGTTGCCATAAGCCAGCAAACCAACTTCCAAATAGCGGCTTTTCGCACTCACTATGGTCTGAGCCGCTTTCATCACCCCAGCAATACTGTTCTTTTCTTCCCACAGCTGTTCAAGAAGGTAGAGTTGGCTTTGTGCCGAAAGGAAATGATGGTCCAAATACTCTCGCGCAATACGGACATTGGAGGTTGCCTGATTTATCGCAGCATTCTGGTTGTCTTTATATTCATTGAAGCCGACATAGACCAATAAACTCAGTACGAGCATCAGCAGCGGGAATATAAAAGAGATCAATAATCTGGGCTGTACTTTCATGTACTTCAATAACCTTTGAAGTTTGTTTTTGTCACCCAAGTCAATTTTTTGACTTGGGTTCTGCTGCCACATTATCCATATGTAGAAAAAAAGCGCCTTTAGTTATCAGGTTCTAAGCGCTATTTAGTGACACGCTGCACAAAAAACAATACACAAATGACACCAAAAACAGACTTCGCGTAACCGCTCTTTAAATTTCAAACAGTTGATAGTCTTTCAGTTCAGGAATGACTTGCTGTAGCTGCTGCTCTTCTTCCGCCAGCCCTTCAATAGACTCACAGAGTTCGCCTGCCTGTACGGCCATTTCCCCGGAACGTTGACGAACCTTGTCTTGGAGGCTTTGCTTCAATGCCATTAGCTGGGTTTGGAATTGGGAAAAACTCAGCTCACCCGCTTTCATCTCCTCAGACAAAGACGCAATCATTCCAGACACTGACTCCACACTAATATGCTTCAAGGCCTCCTCAAGCTCCTGCTTCCAACCTGAATCCATCGAACGGAAAACATCAGCAGGCATAACAAACTCACCATCAGGATAGAATTTCTGCTTGGCCTTCGCGCTGTATTCATCCACCAATTGCTCTGCACCAACAAAGGCATCACTGTTGCCAAAGTGCGCGGAGAGATCATCAATAACCTCTTGGGCAATACTGGCCCCGCTATCGGCTAGCTCTGCCATTTGCGGCAGGTAAGACTTCACATGCTCACTGTATGCTTGCAAGGCTTGCATCTGCGAGTCAGACAGCGCAACTTGCCTGCCCTCGATAAACAGCTGGTTATCCTGGTTAATCAACAGCCTCGGCTTGCCACCTTGATACACCGCCACCTGATCACCGGCAATATGGATATCATTTGGCACCTCAACCGGGCAACTTTGAGCAAAACTGCCTGCCGAGCAAGCAGCTAGAGACAGCGCAATCACTGATTTTTTCATGGTCCACTTCATCGTTATCTGTTTCACGCCGTACTTTATACCCAATTAATGTCAAATAGCCAGGGTACCAATGCACGACACCCACCTTCAATATATTGATGACTAAGCAATTAAACCCGCGTCAGGCATGCATATTACAGCCGCTTAGGTATATACTACCCTTTGGCCCAACCAATAAAGAGTAAACGTGGAAAAAGTCGCTATTTTTGTCGATGTGCAAAACATCTACTACACCGTCAAAGACACCTATGGTTGTAACTTTGATTACAATGCCTTTTGGGCCGAAGCCACCCAAGGCAGAGAGGTTGTCGCGGCTTATGCCTATGCCATTCATCGTGGTGACGAAAAACAACGCCAGTTCCAGAATATCCTTCGAGGTATCGGCTTTGACGTCAAACTCAAACCCTTTATCCAGCGCAGTGATGGCTCCGCGAAGGGTGATTGGGATGTCGGGATCACCCTGGACGTTATGGAGCATGCACCGGATGTCGACCGGATCATTCTGCTGTCGGGTGATGGAGACTTTGACCTCTTGGTTGATAAGGTCCAGAGCAAATATGGCATTGACGTTGAGATCTACGGTGTCCCTGGCCTGACGGCAGCCTCGCTGATAAACACGGCACACTTTTTCCGTGAAATTGAAGACACGCTGCTGCTCAAGCGGTAGAGATAAAAAAGGTAGGAGCCTAGCTCCTACCTAATATTGACGTCCTACATTTCGTCACGGTGAATTTAGCGAAGCTCCGTCACGGCATTGTAATCATCTGTCGCACGCAACTCCTTTAGCGCGCCGAGCATCATCTTCAGCGGCACTATCACAAAGTACACCGACGCTACGATTACCATAACAGGATCAGTGTATACCGAATATGCTGCCAAGCCGATATGCTGCATCAAGGTTGCCACAATAAAACCTACCATCACCGCGCCGCTGATCACCGTATCCATCATCCACTGCTTGGATTCGGCCACCACCAGATTTGAACCCGAACACTGGCCATACTTCCTCATGACCAGATAGGTTGCCAAACAGCCCACCACGTTTATAACCCCAAAAAGCAGTGCCAAACCGGTATCGACATCACGCCCGCCATTCAGTATGGCCATAATCGCTGAGCTGAACGAAATACAGCACATCAAGGTGATCACCAATCCCTTAAAGGCAATGACCATTGGCTCGACCTTCTGGCAGCTCTCGTTGCCTTTTCGTGCTGGCGACCGGATATACGCTGCCGCCACCAGGGATAACACGGTCAATGCCAAGCTCACCAATGAATAAGCGCCGTCGAAAATAATGACGAGTGAACCCATCCACAGACCGAAGCCAATCCCTAACAGGGCAAACAACAGCGCAGAAAATGTCGAAAATTGTAAAAGCTTGCGCTCCAGTGCCACATTACATTGCATAACTACCTCAGTGCAGGGCTTTCTTGCCTGCTTGTCTTTCTGATTTATTCTCAGTCACGATCATACCGAGGTAACAAAAAAGGCGATAATCACTGAGCGCCAATTTTTTTGGCGCTATCACTGACTTTCCATTCAGGATAGAGCATAATTCAAACATCACCCCAAACCCTCTCAGGACACAGGATTATTATGAAACTCAGTCAATTAGCTCTGTTCCTTGACACCTGCGACACCGGCTCGATCACCGAAGCGGCCAAACGGTGCGGGAAAAACCGCACGACGGTCAGTTCGGCGCTTAGCGCGTTGGAAGATGAACTTGGCGTCTCTCTGCTGCAACGTACTGGCAACCAGGTCCAATTGACCGAAATTGGTGATGCGATCAGAAACGATGCCGAGCGGATACTCATGATAGCCAATGACATCCACGCCAAGTGCCAGCAGCATCTCGAAGGGGTTGAGTCCGCACTGCGGATTGCCAGGGACGATGCCCTGCCTGAAGCATTCTGGCGCCAGCTGGTCCATGATCTGAGTATCAAATTCCCCAACAGCAGCCTCTCTATCTATGTCGCGCCGCCGCCCGAGCTAGATGAAATGGTCGAACAAAACATGGTGGATATGGCCTTCTGCCTGCTGCCGACCGACGATAACCTGCCCAACAACCAATATACCCAACTCGGCCAGATACGGATGATGTCAGTGGCACGTGCCGACCACCCGCTCAACCAGCTCAGCGAAGTACTCAGCGACGACTTGGCCCATGCCACCGAATTTGTGCTGGCCGCGATCAAAGATCAGAGCCTGACGGCCGTATCGCCGACCTCAAGCAACTATATTGCCCTGACCTTTTACGAACACCTGCGCAATGCCGTTCTTGACGGCAATGGCTGGTCAACCGTTCCCTCGGTGCTGATCAATAGCTATTTGCGGGACGGTACCCTCAAAGTACTCAACCATTACCAGTCAATGCGCTGGCAACCCTACGGAGTGATCTACGGCAAGCACATTCAGCTAGGCTCGGTATCGAGATGGCTGTCATCGCAACTGGAGGCCTACCTTGACAAGGAGTCCAACTGACTCGCAGTTGACATTAAGGATGTCACGATAGCTCAGACACAAGATGCTGCTAGAGCAAACCAGCGGATTCGAATAGCCAACTCTTTGGCGGTTTGCCTCTGCCGCCTTCAGTTTCACTGATGAGCCATTGTCTTAATGTGAAATTCCTATACTCAGTGGAGTTTCTGGCGCATTAGGAGTAGGCCTCAATGATAAAAAAACTCGTGGCCGAGTTCATCGGTACATTCTGGTTGGTCCTAGGTGGCTGTGGTAGTGCCGTCTTGGCAGCCGCTTTTCCAGAAGTTGGCATTGGTTTGCTCGGCGTTTCGCTGGCATTCGGTCTTACCGTGGTCACAATGGCCTATGCTATTGGCCATATCTCTGGCTGTCACCTCAATCCGGCCGTCACCGTGGGGCTATGGTCCGGCGGGCGCTTTCCTGCCACTGAGGTGATCCCGTATATCGTCTTCCAGGTGCTGGGGGCCGTTGCTGGCGCCTTTGTGCTCTATTTGATTGCCAGCGGGCAGGCCGGGTTCAGCCTGGCGGGAGGATTGGCCTCCAACGGGTATGGCGATCATTCCCCCGGCAGCTACACCATGATGTCAGGGTTCATTACCGAGTTTGTCATGACCTTCATGTTCCTGATCGTCATCCTTGGTGCAACCCACAAACTTGCCTCCCCGGCCATGGCTGGGTTGGCAATCGGGCTGGCACTGACCCTGATCCACCTGATCAGTATTCCGGTCACCAATACTTCGGTGAATCCGGCTCGCAGCACTGGCCCTGCCATCATGGTGGGTGATTGGGCAATGGCTCAGCTTTGGCTGTTCTGGCTGGCACCGCTGCTCGGGGCATTGCTAGCCGGGCTGGTCTACCGTTGGCTCTCCCCTGACGAGTAAACCATCGGAAACAAAAAATGCGGCGTAGCGCCGCATTTTGTTTCTCTCGCAGAAACCCAGACACGGGCCTCAGCGGCTAGTCAAAATCCGCAACAGAACCTGCACCGGATGCTTCATTTTTATATGCTCCAACCGTTTGGCTTGGCTGCGGCAGGAATAGCCGGTTGCCAGGCAGCGATCGGGATCCAGCTGGGCAATATTCGGCTGCCAGCTCAGTGCATAAACCGCCTTCGAGGTCTCGAGCTTATCCTTCTCGTGGCCGTATGTCCCTGCCATCCCGCAACAGCCGACAGAAATCGGCATCAGGTTGGCACCAAAGTGGCGGAAGATAGTCCCCCACTCTTTTTCTGCATTCGGTAGCTTGGTCTTCTCGGTACAGTGGGCAAACAGATACCAGTCATCACCTGCGACTTGTGGTGCAGCCGGCTTCTCCTCCAGCAAAGGAAGGAGCCATTCATGTGCTGTCAGCACTTCGAACCCGCCCCGCTGGCCGGCCAAGATTTCGGTGTATTCATCCCGGTAGCAAAGCACCAGCGCCGGATCCACCCCCACCATGGGAATCCCCAATTCGGCAAGCTGGTTAAGAAAATCGGCGGTACTTTTAGCTGTTTTGGCAAACTGTCGCAAAAAGCCCTTCACATGCTGGGCCTTTCCGTTCGGCTTGAACGGCACCAGCATCGGCTTTTTACCCAGCCTCTCGGCGAGGAAGACCAAATCACGAACCACTTCGGCGTCGTAATAGCTGGTGAATGGGTCCTGGACAATAAGGACGTAATTCTGACGCTCGCGCGCCGACAGCGCCTGCAGCCACTGTAGGTCAAAGCGCGTCGCGTGGTGACCATCCAGGCTTTCAAACAAGGTAGGGACAGACAGGGCAGGCATATCCACATAGCCTATCGTCTTGGCGGTCAGGCTCTTCGACCACTTAGGGCGCATAATCGCATTGAAGGTCGCCGGCGCCTTGGCCATTAGCGGTAAGTAGCTCTCGACGTAAGCAACCAGGTAGTCTTTGGCCGGGCGCTGATAACGGCTGTAGTAGATGTTCATGAAGCGTGAGCGGAAGCTTGGAACATCGACTTTGATCGGGCACTGGCTGGCACACGCCTTACATGCCAAGCAGCCATTCATGGCCTCCATGACCTCATGGGAAAAATCATAGTCGTTACGCTTACCACCAAAGGTGTTCTTGAACCGGTCGATAATTTGCTTCACCGACGGGGAGCTATCCATCAGGCTTCTCTCTAGCTCTAGGGGATCAATCCCCTGCTCGGAAAGCTGGCGCAGCCACTCTCTGACCAGCCCGGCCCGCCCCTTGGGTGAATGACGGCGATCTGCCGTAATTTTCATCGACGGGCACATCGGCGAGCTGGTGTCGTAGTTGAAGCACAGGCCGTTACCGTTGCACTCCATCGCCTGTTTGAAACTATCGCGTACCTTAACCGGGATCTGACGGTCAAAGTAACCGCGCTTCACCCCATCGACTTTCACCAGCTCATCGTTACTGTCGAGCGGCGTACATATCTTGCCGGGGTTCATCCGGTTATCGGGATCAAACGCGGCTTTGATCCGCCGCAGCTCGGTGAAGAGCTCGTCGCCAAAGAAGGCAGGGCCGTACTCAGAGCGGTAACCTTTACCGTGCTCGCCCCACATCAAGCCGCCATATTTCGCAACCAGTTCCACCACCTGATCGGAAATCTGCTTCATCAGCCTCTCCTGCTGAGGGTCGCACATGTCTAGCGCCGGACGGACGTGCAATACCCCCGCATCGACATGCCCAAACATGCCGTAATCCAACTGGTGTTCATCCAGCAGCAGGCGGAACTCGGCAATGAAATCAGCCAAATTCTCCGGCGGAACACAGGTATCCTCGGCGAAAGGCACCGGCTTCTTGCTGCCTTTTGCCGCCCCTAGCAGCCCCACCGCTTTCTTGCGCATGTTGTAGATTTTGTTGATATCAGCAAGTTCATTGCACACCTGATAACCAATGATCCCATGCTGTTTCTTTGCGAGCATCTCGTCCAAACGCTGGCACAATGCGGTCACTTGTTGCTGGTTTTCCTCAGCATCGTTACTGGCATACTCGACAATGTTGATCCCCTGCATGTCATGATTAGGCACATCGGTGATCAACTCACTCACCGTATGCCAGATGATGTCCTGCTTGGCCAGATTAAGCACCCGGGAGTCCACCGTCTCCACCGACAGTGCCTTGGCTTCGACCATCATTGGGGCATTGCGCAGCGCGGAGTCGAAGCTGTCGTATTTGATATTGACCAGAGTACGGGATTTGGGAAGGGGAGTAAGGTTGAGCCTGGCCTCGGTGATAAAGGCCAGCGAGCCTTCCGAGCCGCACAGCAAACGAGCAATATCGAACTGGCCGAGCGCTTCATCAAACACGTTCTTGAGATCATAGCCCGTGAGGAAACGGTTAAGCGGAGGAAACTTGTCGACGATTTGCTCGCGTTTTTCACGGCACACCTGCTCGGAGACTTTCAGGGCCTGATTGGCCAGCACCTCTGTTGCAGACAACTCTTGAATGACATCACTAGGCAAAGGCTCGGTGTCCAATACTGAACCATCAACCAGAACCGCCTTAAGTCCCAGCACATGATCTGACGTCTTGCCGTACTTCAACGACCCCTGGCCTGAAGCATCGGTATTGATCATGCCCCCAATGGTTGCCCGGTTGCTGGTCGAGAGATCGGGCGAGAAAAAGAAACCATGTGGACGCAGGGCATCATTGAGCTGATCTTTCACCAAGCCGGTCTGGACCCTTGCCCAGCCTTCCTCAACGTTAATTTCCAGCACTTGATTCATATGCCGCGACAAATCGACCACGATGCCGGGTGTCAGCGACTGGCCATTGGTGCCTGTACCGCCCCCTCGAGCCGAAAACGTAATAGACCTAAATGGCTGGGTTTGCGCCAACTGACCAAGAACAACCAAGTCTTGGTTTTGCGCCGGGAAGATAACAGCCTGCGGCAGTTGCTGGTAAACGCTATTATCCGTCGCCACCGCAAGTCGGCTGGCATACGAACCTTCGATATCACCACAAAATCCCGATTTCTCGAGTTCTTGCAGGAACGACAGTACTACTTCGTCAGTACCGTTTTGATGTGTCAGTGCAGGTAACATTGCTCTCCTTGTCCAGTGTTACGCCGTATCCTACGGCGACTGGCCTCTCTGGCTTTATAATTGGGTCATCATCACACTTTACCCTACCGCGATCGGGAAAAAAAGTATCTGCTTCAATCCGCTAAAACCGAACCCTTAAACGGCTGAGCAGCCCCCTCACCCATGCGGAGCCATACACCAGCCAGGCACCCAGCATTAGGTAGCCCATCGCTTTTATCGCCAGCACCACCAGGCTTCCCGTTTGCATTGTCGCCAGCATGCTGGCCGTGCTGTAAAGAATTGACGCTCCCAGCAATACCATAACGCTCGCCACGACTTTGCGGCATCGCGACAACGCCGGGGTAAGCTGACTAACCTGCAGCGCAGGGGCAACCGCCAGCGAGCATCCCAATACAAATGCAAAGAGATAAGCTTGCTGCGGCACCAGTGAAAGACTGGCAACCATACCGATCAATACACTAGATCCAAGCCAAAACCAGTGGTTCGTCAATTGCAGCTGGAAATAAGGAAAGCCCCCAGTACGCCAAACGATGAACATGGCCACAAGGGCAAAACTGAGCATCAGGCTAAGGATCACGTCACTGATAAACTGGACGCCAAACCAAACCCTGGCAATACCCTGAGTCAAAACCAGGAGCATAATCACTGTGGCAAGCCCGGCCTTTTGCCAAGCAAGAGGAAGCTTGCCCTGCCACAGGAAGCCCCATACGCCCAGCAGCAGTGTCGACATCAAAATATGAACACTCGGAAAACCAAAACCGTAAGCATTCACCTGCTGCAACTCGGGAACAATAAAATATGGCCGTGGCATCATCAGTCCATGCTTGAACAAAGACGCACCAAACAAGGCGGCCACGAATAAAAAGACAACTTCAAGCAGAAGTGGCGTTCTCAGATACCCCGCCACAATAACCACCATAATGAAGGCAAAACATGGCTCACCCACCACACTGACGCCATGCATCATCCCCTCAAACAGCCACTGCAAAGAGGCTGGCCAGGTAGAGACATGGTGCTGGAACTGCTCAATCCAGCCGAGCTGAACTTTAAGCAAGGTACTGCCGGGGTAAGCAAAGCGCTCATAGATATTGATCTCACTTTCAGGCGTTTGAGCCAACCACAGGGGTAACAAGGCAGCATCTTCAACGTACCGATAGTCGCCAGCCTCAATCGCAGACGGGTCAATCAGGTATACACGCTCAACTTCCGTGGCATAGTGCTTGGCAAACCACGAGGCCACAATGGGATAGCCTCGGTGATCCTTGAACGAGGAAACCAAGATGGGAGATGTCGCTTTACAGGCAAAAATGGCAGCCCGCCCCCGGTACTGGATCAGATGTTCCACACCGACCTCGATACCAGTTTCTTCTAGTGCTTCCCTCGCCGCTGCTTGCTCGGGAGTATCCCCCTTATCGATATATCCGCCCGGCAGGGACAACTTGTTGGTGATCACTTCCGATAACAGGATCAAATTATCGCCATTGCGGATCACACAGACAGCACCGACAATGCCATCAGGCTGTCGGCTGACAAATGTTGAACTTTGGTCTGCAACAGTGCTAAAACTCAAGACAGACAGCAAAACAAGCGCAAAATACTGGATAATAAGATTTGATTTCACCGGTTGAGCCAATCGTTTCATTGTGAGGCAATGATTTGAATTCTAACAACAAGGCAATTACTAAGCCATTGAAGTTAAGTAATGATGCGCCCGAACTACCCGCTACCTATTACCGTGACAATTTCCACTGCCTGGTCAACACCGTGGTGGAGCAGTATGCTGACTTGCTCACTCCCCAAGAGCACCTCTGGTACCGCACCTATATTGCACTGAGTAAACCGGCGCAGTGTCTCTATATCAGGCTGCTAAGCCGCAAAGGACCATATTTCCGCAGTGACAAACTCCAATACCCAGAGATAGCGCCGCTGCCTGATGCTTTGGCCGAGCTCAACAGCACCGGGATGGCCACCTTGCAGCCAGACACTATTCCATATCGCGAGTTTTGCGCCCTGTATACCAAACCAGAGCTCATCAGCCGCTTTGATTTTCTCTCGAGTAACAAACAAGCCAAAAAACCCGATCTCGTCGAGCAGGTAATCAACCACCAGCCAGATCTCAGCCAACATAGCCGGCAGATACTGGAAGTACACCATACCCAGCACCTGGAGGTGTTTTTCTTACTGTTTTTTGGCAATACCCACCAGGATCTCAGCCAGTTCGTGTTGGCCGACATCGGTATTCAGCGGTTTGAAAACTACCCTATTGATTCCGCCTATCGCCTGTTCAACCGCCGCCAGGAAATTGAAGACTGGCTAATGCTGTCGGCAATGACTGAGCAATATTGGCAGCATAAGGAATCCAAGGAACTCAAGGCCATCGCTGATCTGCAATACGCTTTGCCCGACACTTATTCGTGGCCACCGATCGAAAAGAAAAGGCAACGGCTTATTAATCATATTGCCCGAGACATCGAAAGATTGGGCAACCACGCCCCCGAGCGCCTTGAACAAGCCCGGGTGCTATACCAGCAAAGTGAGCGCGCGCCATCGCGTGAGCGGCAGGTCAGAATCCTCGATAAGCAAGGCGATATGGCACAGGCATTGGCTATCGCCAAACAGATGCTGCATTCGCCCTTCAGTGAGGAAGAAGCCGATGTGGCCGAGGTATTAACCCATCGCTTGCTCAACAAGATCGGAGACAAACAACCACCGAGAAAGAAACCAAACTTTGACAACGAGCAACTGCAGCTAAACCAGCAGCAAAGCTGTGTTGAACTCGATGTCGCCGCCTACTACCAGCAACAAGGCTGGCAGCCTTATTACCTTGAAAACACCTTGCTCTGTGGCTTGTTCGGTTTAGCCATGTGGGACATTATCTTTTCCGCAGAGCACGGGGCCTTTCTCAACCCGTTTCAACGTTCGCCAAAAGATATGTTTACCCGCGACTTCTATCTCAGCCGCCAACAGAAAATCGATCGACGCTTGGCAGAACTGAATGCAAAACAATGGAATGACTGGCTAGAGGTATTTCGTGCCAAACAAGGGATCAGTAACGATTGGGTCCATTGGGGTGTCCTCACCGAGGAGATCATCACCCAGGCCGTCTCGGCCATCCCGCCAAAGGCTCTGACCGCCATTTTCAGACGGATTTTGTTCGATCCAAGAAACAACCGCAGCGGATTTCCCGATTTAATCTTGTTCAAACCGGGACGATATTGCTTTGCCGAAGTGAAAGGCCCTGGTGATACGCTGCAAAGTAACCAAATCCGCTGGCTTAAGATGTTCCAGCAACAGCAGATTACTGCCAAAGTCGTTTATGTACAGTGGATATAATGAGTCTGAATGTATCAGGTTGATAATGAGGGCCACATAACATATGTCATGGAGCGGCAACGAAATAATAATGGATAGCCGACCATTAATATGTAAGGAAGTATTAATCGACCACCCTTTGCACTGTCTTTATTTTAATCGAAGCAAAGCACTAAACCGCCTTAATATAACAATAAAAAAACAATCACAACAGGTAAGTCAAGACAAGTTTCAAGGAGTTACAGACGGATAAGTACCACCATTATTCATGGATAAAGAACAATGAACCACATACAATAAAAATAGCACACATAATAGCACAACGCTGCTAGTGGCGTTCACTTGCACCAACATAAAACCTTAAAAAACAAGTTCGTAAAAACAATAAGTCGTAAATAATTTTTAAGTAACAATAATTATAGAGTATTTACTTTATTTTAAATCACTGGTTCTAGGAATTAAATAACTGTACACACTTAACGTAAACGCCCTACTCGGGCATATTAAAAAAACCAACAATATTCAAACAAAATACAATTAACTGGTCTGATTTGCTGTATTTATCCTCCCTCCTAGAATCCCCCTCGATTTAATGCGTATGCATTGATCACTATAAATTACATAAATACAAAAGAATTCTCTATATGTTCAAGAAGCGTTTGTTATCCTGTGCTGTATTAACGGCACTCTCTGTTGCGTCTGCACAAAGTATGGCAGCAGGTTTCCAGCTCAATAGCCAATCTGCAACCGGCCTTGGCCGCGCCTTTGCTGGTGATGCTGTTATTGCAGATAATGCCTCGGCCATGGCCCGCAACCCGGCCACTATGGCGATGTTCAAAGAAACCAGTATGTCACTGGGTTTCACCGTCATCGACACTGATGTGCGTATTAAAGACGGTACTTATAATCAGTTTAGGTCTCAAGGTATACATACGGGACAGAATGAAATTGATATTTCCGGTACCGACGGCATCGGCAGCACCGCGGTGGTGCCTAACTTCTATTTGGTGGTACCGGTCAATGACCAGTGGGCCTGGGGTATCTCGGCCTATTCCAACTTCGGCACCGGCACCGAGTTCAAAGATGACTTTGCCGCTTCCGTATTCGGCGGTACCACCGAGATCAAAAGCATGAATTTCGGTGCCAGCGTTTCCTACCGCCTCAACGAGCAGTGGAGCTTCGGTGCCGGTCTGGATCTTATCTACGGCATCGGCAAGCTGAAACGCGATATAGACTTTGAAAATTGCATCAATGAAGGCAATATTTTGAAGCCTGACTGGCAATGCAGCACAAACAAATTCAATGCCCTCGATGTCGATGCCTCCGGCTTTGCCGTCGGTGGTAATGTTGGTGTGGTTTACGAAGTTAACGACAACCACCGTTTTGGTCTTTCCTACCGCTACAGCCCGACTGTCACCGCCAAGGGTGATGTCAATACGGTGGCTGGCAACGCCGATAAAATGGACATGCCACTGCCGGACATGGCAGAGTTCTC
The DNA here is from genome assembly GCA_000940995.1 of Photobacterium gaetbulicola Gung47. Taxonomy (NCBI): domain Bacteria; kingdom Pseudomonadati; phylum Pseudomonadota; class Gammaproteobacteria; order Vibrionales; family Vibrionaceae; genus Photobacterium; species Photobacterium gaetbulicola. Next base: position 1,692,591 of record CP005974.1, on the reverse strand, counting down.
GGGTTACCACCGTCTGCACGACAAGTTTGCCGCTCACTACAGTGTGCAGTGGGTGCAATGGAGCGCCTTTGACACCCTTTACATGGGCGGCATTGAAAAAGAGTACGCCTGGAAAGATGCTGGCCACATTTCCGTCGGTGGTACCTATTACCTGAACAACGACTGGACCCTGCGCGCCGGCTACATGTACGACGTCGCGGCGACGGATGACATCAAGTCAATTTCTATTCCGGATTCGGATCGCCAGTGGCTGTCAGCCGGTTTCACCTACCACATTGACACTCGTTCGAATGTCGATTTCGGCGCCACCTACCTGATCGGCAAGGACACCCAGGTTGATGAGTTCATGGGTATCGAAGTTGGAGATAGGCCAATTGGCACCAGCGTTTCAGCCACCACCCGCGCCGATGCGATTCTGGTCGGACTGCAATACAGCCGCACCTTCTGATAACAAAATTAGAAAACCGATACATAAAAAGCGGAAACCCATAGGGTTTCCGCTTTTTCCTTTTTATTACCAGGCTATCCGGTTGTTATTTTGGCATGTAGTCAAACAGAATACCTTGCTCTGAAATACCCTCACAGATACTGCTCCCCAGCCGCGCATCCTGTGGTGCATTCAAAGTGTTGCCCCAATCTAATTGCTCGACAAACTGACCGTCGGCATTAATCATCAGTACATTGTCCGTACTGTTACGCGGATAGCCCTCAAACAACTTATCCGTAAACCAAATGCGGGACATGGTGCTCATCAGTTGGCGATCTTGCTGGTTCGGGTAGATCGTCTCGCCGGCAATATTCACCGCCTTGTTAAAGACAAACGGCAACTCCGAGGCATGGCAGGCCTTGCCGGTACCGTTGCTATTGCTGCAACTCAATGCGGCCAAATTCCCCATCATGCCATGACCAAATGGCCAGATATTGATACTGGAGGTATAGTCGTAATGGTACAAGGTCGTTGCATGGTTCGTTGATTGCCTGTTGACCACCTCGCGGGCAGCACAGGTAAACAACAGATCATTGGCCAGTTTACGGATCTGGCCAATATTACCCAGTGCACCTTTCTCGCCTTCCTCACCCTTGCCCGCTAACGTCTTGTCATCAAACGCGGCATAGTCACTGAACTCAAGTGCTTTATTGGCTGTTTGGTTTTGCAGCCCAAGGAACAGGCGGGTAATGATCGGATACAGGTTTTGGCGTGTGACTACCTCATCCGGCATAGCCTCCAGCTCTTGTTGAATGGCCTTCATCTGCGCAGCTAACTCTTTATCTATTGCCCAGACTGCCCAATAGTACTTTTTGATTAGCGAAATCACCGCTTCTTTGGGTGCACTAATGTTTGTGGTGTCAGTCTGCGAGACACCTGGCATCACAACCGGTACTTGTTCACCGGTCTCTGGATCCTCTGTGGTGATGTTATACAAGAACATCCAATCAAGCATTGCGGTAAAGATATTGGCTTCGTCGCTGTTAAAGCCAACCACGGTAGGAACGTGAAATTCAGTATGGATTGGCTGACCGACAATGTGATAGCCGTCGATCTTACCACCACCGATAAGGCTCTTCTCCCTGCTTTCGATGTATGGCGCAAATGGCAAGAAGCCCGATGTCGCCGGGAAAGATGTCACAAGGCCGGTCACCAACTGCGTCGGCTGCTTGGCATAGGCTTGAACCTCCTTCAGTTCATCCAAGCTCAGTTCGGCCAACGATTGGCCAAATTGCTCCTGTGCTTGTTGTTCCAGTTGACTTTGCAGGCGCTGTGCCGAACCATAATCTTTATAGGCAATACCGTACGGGTTGCTTTGCATAATGGCGCGCTGGTAATACGGACCGGCAACATCCTGGTCCTGCTGCAAAATACCAATCGACATTGCACCGGCACTCTCGCCAAACACCGTGACATTGCTGTTGTCGCCACCAAAATGAGCGATATATTTATTGACCCACTCGAGTGCCCGCTTCTGATCACCGATACCATAGTTACCGCCGTGAGGATTCACCTCTGCGTCAACCCACTTGCTGCCTAGCAAGCCAACACGGTAGTTCAAGGACACCGCAATGAATGGCGCTTCACGCTCACCCAAGGCGGTATCTGAAATGCTTTGGGCTACAATGGTATCCGCCTGGTTCAATGCCGACGACCCGGCGCCACTTTCAAATGAGCCACCATGGATGAAGACATAGACTGGAAGCTCTTTTCCGGCCGGGATCCCAGCCGGACGCCAGATGTTCAAACTTAAACAATCTTCCGACTGGGCAATCGCTTCATTGCCCAACTGAGGACAGATATCGCCAAACGCTGTAGCATCTACCTGCTCTGTAGGCTCAACCAAATGACTGTGTTGGAATCGATTTGCTATTGCATAGCGAATGCCTTTATACGCCTCAACATCAACCGTTTCGGCTTGGTTATCAAGATTCGTAATCTTTATTTTTTCCAGTAAACCTTTTACCTGTGCATCCCCGACCTTGACGGTCACATTAGATGGCGCAAGATTATCTTTACCAGATGTTGATGAATCATTATTACAAGCAACCAAGGCCAACGCGATGCCTGTTGCAATTATTGAGCGGGAATAATTTTTCATAATTATAGTCTTTATATGCTTCTTGTTTTTTAATTAAAAGCCATAACCGTGCCAAAAGAAAATATCTTAAAGCACATAAATATGGCGTTTGCGGATGTTCATTATATTCGATAACCAATTAAATAGAATCTCAACCCTTACTGGTCTGACGTTTTAAAACGGGGATAAGAATGATAAAAAACAGTTAGATACAAAGACTAAGTAAATATATGGCCCAGCACTATTGGTGAGAAAAATATCACTTTTCAACTCTTGCACCCAATATAGACACATTACCATCAAACCCGTCAAATAATTAGATATATCAATCTTAATTGAAGTCATTAATCATCAAGCATCACATCAAAACCATTAGATTAAAACATAAAAAAAATGGCTTGATAAATATACTAAATATTATCTATTCGATATTTAACACCAGGAGAAAAAATAGCACACAAAATCACAAAGGAGATCTGGTCGGAGTTGTTTAAATAAATGCGCAATCTAGAATCCATTCCAAAATCCAGGCAATATAAATTTGCCAAATTAAATAATTAATAAGATATAGATATGTTCAAGAAGCGTCCGTTAATTAGTGCCGTGGTCTCGGCTATTGCGCTATCCTCTACCCCCTCGCTTGCTGCAGGGTTCCAATTAAATAGCCAATCTGCAACGGGACTTGGCCGCGCCTTTGCGGGTGATGCCGTTATTGCCGACAATGCGTCCGTCGCAGCCCGTAACCCTGCAGCCATGGCTTTGTTCAAAGAGGCAAACTTCTCCTTGGGCTTCAATGTCATTGCGACTGACGTTAAGGTGAAATCAGGGACTTACCACCAGCCAAAAGTGATTGCTAGTCCAAGCGGAGAAATCCTTGCCATAGAATCGAACAGCTACGATATTTCGGGTACCGATGACATTGGCGGTAGCTCGCTGGTGCCGAACCTGCATTTGGTCATGCCAATCAATGACCAATGGGCTTGGGGGTTGTCGGCCTACTCAAACTTCGGCACCACAACCGAATTCGAAGATGACTTTGCCGCTTCTATTTTTGGTGGTAAAACCAGTGTGAAAAGCATGAACTTAGGAGCCAGCCTGTCTTATCGCCTGAATGAGCATTTCAGTGTTGGGGCTGGCCTGGATATCATCTACGGCGTAGGTGAGCTATCTCGCGACTTTGATGCCGCAGTCTGTCCTGCGGTCATGGGCAGCCCGCTATTTTGTACCGAGCTGAAGCAGAATGTACTCGATGTTGATGCCTCAGGTACCGCGCTGGGCTGGAATGCCGGCTTGGTGTATGAAGTTAACGAAAACCATCGCTTCGGGCTCAGCTACCGCTACAGCCCGACAGTCGAGGCAAAAGGCGATGTCATGGGCGGACTGCAAACCGCAAGCTCGATGGATCTGCCTTTGCCTGATATTGCAGAATTTTCAGGTTATCACCGCCTAACCGAAAAATTTGCCGCCCACTATAGTTTGCAATGGGTTGAATGGAGTGCCTTTGATACCCTCTATATTGGCGGTATTGAAAAAGAATACAAATGGAAAGACGCGGGCCATATTTCAGTCGGTGGTACTTACTATCTGAATAATGACTGGACTCTGCGAGCCGGTTATATGTACGACGTCGCCGCCACAGATGATTTGAAATCCATTTCTATACCCGACTCTGACCGCCAATGGTTCTCTGCTGGTTTTAGTTACCATCTGAGCCAAAAAGAAAGCATCGACTTTGGTTTCACATACCTTGTTGGTCAAGACGTTACCTTTGACGAAAAACTCTCCCCAGAACTGGAAGCACCATCTATCACCGGCGCCACAACACGTGCTGATGCCATCTTGGTCGGCTTGCAATATAGCCGTTCATTTTAATAACGAGTTAGCCCCAAGCGGAAATCCTATCGGGTTTCCGCTTTATTTCTTTGTATTGTCAATATTCTGTTTCTTTTCATAAATTAGCATGGTGAACCCCGGGTCTTGGGTCTAAGATTTATTGTATCAATTTCTTGATTGCAGCATATTTTCCAGGTTTTGCTGCCATGCTCATCGTCGCATCACGATATTGGTCAATGCCATGAAAAAGACAAGAACCGTACAAAAAATCCGTTTTGGCAAAAAGCGTGGCCTACAAACAACCTTTATCAACCCGTCAGAGCTTGAGCAACTCAATCCCTTTGTGCAGTGGGATCACTACACGGCCAAAGCCTTGATCCATGCTAAGCGACTCGATTATCAGGGCCACTCTGGGGTCGATGCGGTCAGTTACCCCGTTATTGGTCAACTGAGCCACCATGACTCTACCGGCAGCCATGTCACCCTCGCCAGTGGAGACGTGCATATCATGACCTCGGGCGAGGGCGTCATTCATAAAGAGATCATGACACCGCAAAATGGCCAAATAGAATCATTCAGCCTTGGTACGGTATTGCCGGCAGGAAAAATCGAGATGGCACCTGCGAGCTGTCTTTACTTACACGCCCAACAACTCCCTCTCATCGAAGAGCACGACTCAACAACCAAAGTCATTATTGGCAGCTATAAAGACGTCTCCAGCCCTGCGGCCTACAGTATCCCCATGACCTTTCTCGATATCATGATCACCCCTTACGGCTGCTGGTATTTCGAGACCGATCCGGAGCAACTTGCCGGTTTCGTCTATTTGCGCTCTGGCAGTGTCTATATTAGCGGTAACCAACTTCATCGCCACCAAATGGCAACGCTGAACCCGTCCCCGCTACCGATAGAAATCCGCACCAGTCGTCTCGGAGCCAGAATATTTATCGCCACCGGCAAGCCTCAGCTGCAACCCCTGCTGTCGAGCCACCATTCCGTCCACTCGTCGCCACAAAACATGTCAAAAGCAATACGGCACCTCGATCATTTGCTCACAGCCAGAAAGTGATCTTGCGGTCTGCGCCAGCCTTGTGGCTGACACAAAAAAACACCGCCAGTGCAAGGCAATGGCGGTGTTTTCATGAACATTTCAATGCTTGGTTAGCGGTTGGCCAAACGAAACGTGCCTTTAGAGCTGAACCAAACAGCCTGTGATTTTTTACGTCCAAGCAGCATTGGGCCATCATCGAAAAATAGAAAGTTCTTCCAGTTGCGCTTAAAGACATCCCACTTTGTTTCAATCACATTGTATTTTTCGTAGCAGAAGTAAACGGTGGTGTTATCTTCCCAGTCCAGAAATGCCAGCATCTCTTCAGGCAATTCGGGTTCATCGCTATCCCAAGCGGCTTGCCAATCAATGGCTTGTGACCAAATCTTGTCGTTGTGGGCCCAATCCCCTTTCTCGAAATGATCCGCATCCGGGCTTTGGCGGCTGACATGCTCTCCCCAGATTTGGGCTGAGCGCGCTTGGGTAAACGGCTTGATTAGCGCCAAGTCTGATTCGGTAACAGGCATTGATGCGTGGGTAAAAATCCACTTGCGGGAATAGTTATCTAACTCTACGTAGTTCATGGGACGACCTAACAATTCAAGACCGGAGAAATGTACCTGAGTCGCCTCCGTTGTGCCAGCAAATATCCGAATTTAATTACACCACTAACAACAATCGAGCGGCACTAAGCCGCTCGCCGATCCACTAATGCAACAGCATTTTCAGACTATTTTTTCTGGTCCCACAAATTACTCACCCAGCCGCCGATTGCATCATCATAATGACAACCCGTGTAGTGCTTATCTACTGGTGTTGATTCCTGTTTGTTAGACTCAATCAACCTCGAAATGTGGCAAGCCATAGGATCGCCACCGGTCGTCAAACGGCGGCGGGTCGCTACTTCTTTGATGATTTGCAAGCGGTAAGCCGAGTTCATTTTCTTCATCGTTCCACACCTCTATTGATTGAGCCCAAATAAAAATAGGAGGCGTTAAGAAAATCGTCAAATAGCAGACCTAATATTGTCACATATGTCCGCTATGAGTCGATTTCACCCACTTTATAATTCAAAGAGTTACTCTCGGCATTCAAGCCACGACATTTGCTCGTTCCAATTGCAAAATATAATTTACTGAAATATAAAACATATCTCTGCCGCAAAAATTATTTCGCGCTTACAGATAAGTTTCCCCATCACCTGCAATCAGTGTCTGTTCGATTGAATCGACACTCGCCCACCGATTAAAGTTCACGGCACGGCTAGAAATAGCGGGAAGTACGGCGCCGGTGGCCAGTGCCAAGACGGTTTCCCCGAGTACAAAAGTATGCTCCAGGCTCTAACGAACCCTAAGCCAAGTATACTGCTGAAGTTTTTGGCCCCTTGGCTAGCCGTGGCTCTATAGAAGAATTAAAATCAAAAGCAAATACCAAAAGCAGCTTAGTCTATGTATAACCTAGCCACTAACCTTGAACGCAACGCCGACTTCCGCCCACACGACACGGCGCTGATTTTCAATGACGAGAAGATCAACTTTTCAGCCCTGAACAAAATGGTCAACGCCATTGCCAACCGCCTTTGTGAGCTTGGTATCAAGCCCGACGACAAAGTCGCCCTTTCTTGCCCTAACATACCAGCCTTTGTCATTGGCTACTACGCGATACAAAAGGTCGGGGCGGTTACCGTACCGCTGAATATCCTGCTCAAAGGCCCGGAGGTGGCCTACCACCTCAATGACTCCGACGCAGTGGCCATCATCAGCTTTCAGGGCAACAGCGCCCTGCCTAGTGGTGAATACTGCTTCGATGGCTTTAGCCAAACCCCAAGTTGCCAGCACTTTATCTCTATCGAGTCCGGCAGCGGTGAACCTTTGCCCGAAGGTGCCCACAGTTTCAACCAGTGGCTAGCATCAGGCGACACCCACTTCGAGGCCGTATACCGCCGTGCCGAAGATACCTGCGTGATCCTGTATACATCGGGAACCACAGGGCGAGCCAAGGGGGCGGAACTGAGCCAAAGCAACATGCTGTGCAACGCTCAGGCCTGCCAAGCGCTGACCAACCAGAAGGGAACGGATGTCAGCATCGCAATCCTGCCGCTGTTTCATACCTTCGGCCAATCGCTGATCATGAACACCTCCATCCTGGCAGGCAGTGCTCTGGTCTTGATCCCACGCTTTGTTCCCAAGCACGTCCTCCAGCAGATGCATACCCACAAAGTCACCCATATGGCAGGGGTACCGACCATGTTTATGGGCTTGCTCGCGTTTGCCGAGAAGCATGGCCGCACAGAAGATATCGATGAGATTGCGGCCAACTTGAAGGTGGCTATCTCCGGTGGGGCCTCGATGCCGGTAGAAATCCTCAAGCAATTCGAAGAAAAACTCAAAGTACCCGTTATTGAAGGCTATGGCTTGTCGGAGTCTTCTCCTGTTGCTGCCTTCAACCACCTGGAATACGAGCGCAAACCGGGTAGCATTGGACAGCCTCTGCCTGGCGTGGCAATGAAAGTTGTTGGTGACAATGGTCAGGAGCTGCCTCGCGGAGAAGCCGGCGAACTGCTTATTCGTGGCCACAATGTGATGAAAGGCTACTACAAGAAGCCGGAAGAAACGGCTAAGACAGTGGTCAATGGATGGCTGCATACCGGCGATATCGTTCGCATGGATGATGATGGCTATGTGTACGTCGTCGACCGACTCAAAGAAGTGATCATTCGGGGCGGATTCAATATTTATCCTCGTGATATCGAGGAAACCTTCATGACCCACCCTGATGTTCATATGATTGCGGTCATTGGCGTTCCCCACAAGACCTACGGCGAAGAAGCCAAGGCCGTGGTTATCCTGAAGGAAAATGCTTCATCAACAGCAAGAGAGCTGGTGGCATGGGGCAAAGAACGCCTGGCCGATTATAAATACCCTCGCCTCATCGAGATTGTCGAGGAGCTGCCGATGACAGCCACCGGCAAAATCCTCAAGCGCTTACTGAAATAAGCCATTCGGTATGCCCTGTTCGGCCTGCTGTGGGAGCAGGTCGATTTGGCATATTGGTGCGTGCCCTGCTAATTTAATTACATCAGCCAATATATTGAACGTAGCTAAGGTGTATGTGTGCGGGTCAACGTTTTATTGCCTATTCTGGCCTACCTAAGCAGTGTCGCCTCTGCCCAGACGTACGCCGATCCTCCCCCAGCCTTTCATCAGTGCACCAAAACACTGACATACCAGCTTTTTTTCAACAACCTGAAAATCGGCCAAATGACGCGGGTGTTAAGATGGCAGGACAAACAGGCGCAAATCAACGCCTATAGCAATATCGAGGTATTGGCGACCAAAACCCGTTTCAACCAGCAAAGTCAAGTCTACTGGTCAGAACAACAGCAAAGTTTTCTCTCCAAGGGATTTCGCCGTGAAGTCAACGGCTTGCTAGGCGGTAAATCCGATGTCTCCTTCAGCAAAGACGGCACATCGTCCAAGGTCAATGTTGATGGAAAAGTCTCTTCCTTTTCTAGCGACTCTCTACCATTACTCGATGTTGATGCGATTGGCAGCCAAATGAGGCTCGGTCTTATTGAAGGAAAAGCCCGATTTGAATACAAGCTGCAGGACACCGATGACGTCAACCGTTACCATTTTCAAGTCATGGGCAAAGAGAGGCTCAACTCCAACTTCGGCAGTATCAATACGATTCGAGTCGAACAAATAAAGAAAAGTGACAGAAAGTTGGTAATGTGGTTTTCACCGGACGTCGACTACCAACTGGTCCGAGCCACCTACAAGCGCAAGATCCTTGATCTGAAAGCGGTTTTACTCAGCAATAAGAAAGTGTGCCCCCCAACAAGCCAGTTTTCCCACTCCACTCCCCCAAACCGCCCTTAGCGGTTGCGCGCACATTCAAACTATTTCATTACCACCTTGCCACCAATCATTTTCAGTGCTGGCGCACCTCGAATCAAGGTATCCCGGGCAAAGGCTTGATCGCAGTGGGGACATATCCCCTCCTGCAGGGTGAAGTCTTTCACAATCCGCTCCTTGAAGCACTTCACCAGTGCCCCCTTGCCTCCTTTGCGGTATTTATACAGCTGGGTTTTACATCCTGCACAATAGATATCAACGGTTTTGGTTGGGCCTTTTTTATTGGGTTTTGCCATGACTATATTTTGTTCTTACCTGTGCCAGTAGTTGATCGATATGCGCGAGATGATCATCATCAACACCGGCGTGATTACCGTATTTCGGCTGATGGCGATCATTTTCCAGGGGATGATGCCAGCCCAAAGTTGTCTCGACAAATGTTTTGGCAAAAGAGCTGGAAATGGACAGGCAACCCGCCAAAACCGTGTCGACATAGGTTTGCATAATCGGCTGGATATGGCACGGCGGCTCGTGATTATCCTTGGTATATACCCACACCGGTATATCTAGCGCTATCGGCTGATGGGTCTCCAGCTGGGTGGGATCGAGCTCGATACGGCGGTAGCCCCTTTCCCGGTGGTCGAACTGCCGCAGCGCGTTTTCGTCAACTCTCACCAAGACCCCGTTGCAAACCCCGTCACCGAGCGCCGCGACAAGCGGCGAAATATGGTAAGCACTGTCAACCTTCCCCCAGTGGCGCTGCAAGCCATGGACGGTAGCAGGCTGGGCTTCTTTTGCCTGTCCGGTTAATAAACGAGATGCGTGGTTAATCAAACTGCCATAACCAAAAATATACATAGAACGACACTTACCTCTCTGATACTCGCTTATAGCGATAAGCCGAAAAAGCGTGAAAATTGCTGCCATTGCTCTACTGCCTCTGGCAATTTAGCACGTTTAAAGGTCACTGCGGTGCCCGGCCTTGCCTGCGCTAAGCGGGGCAAATCGACCCGCGCGACACAGCCCAGCTTGGGATACCCGCCGAGGGTCTGCCGATCATTGAGTAGCACGATGGGCTGACCGTTGGGAGGAATTTGAATCGCCCCCAATGCAATGCCTTCAGAGACGATGCCATCAACGGTAGCGTGGATCGGCTCTCCCGACAATCGACACCCCATACGATCGGTTTCCTGACTAACAGTATAGCGACTGGCATAAAAGCGCTGTTTTTCCTCCGCCGAAAAACTCGCCTGCTGATAGGACTCGATAACCCGCAACTCGATAGGTTTACTGTAATCGGGTACAAAGCGGCCGGAGGTTTGCCTGCCCGCCGCCAGCTCCCCCTGATGTTGAAGACAACCCGTGGGTATCGGCTTGGCGGATAACCGATCGCCTTTCTCCAGCCCCATTCCTTGGTGAAAGCCACCCAAATGGTTACGCGGTACCGCAGAGGCACTATCCAGTATCAAGGGTGACTCCAGCCCGCCTTGAACCGCCAAGTAGGCTCTCAGCCCAGTTCGGGCAAAGCCAAATACCAGGCGCTGCCCTTTTTTCACCAACAAGCTTTGCCACATTGGAACAAGCTTTCCATCCAAGGAAGGCTGCATATCAGCACCGGTCATGGCAATACGGCAATCCTGTAAAATGAGGAACTCAGCCTGACCTAAGGTTATTTCCAGCATCGCGCTGTTGGGGTCATTGGCCAGAAGATAATTGGCCCAGCAACAGGCATGCAAGTCAACCGCACCGCCCTGGCTTAGCCCCTGTGCCCCTGCACCATATCGCCCGATATCTTGGATCAGGGTCAACATCCCCGGGCGGATCACTTCCATTGCGGCCATAGCTGTCCTCCTTGCGCTAAAAATGCATCCTTGGTCATGGGGATAAATTGCACCTGATCACCAACCTGGAAAGGAGTCATGGGAATTTGGTCAGGCCGGAACAAGGTCAGCGGGCAGTTTCCGATAATTTGCCAGCCTCCGGGAGACTCATTGGGATACACCGCGGTTTGCTGATCAGCAATACCGACACTACCGGCAGGGATCTTCCTCCTCGGCTCGCTATGGCGAGGCGTGGCGATGGCCTCGTCAACCGAAGCAAGAAAAGCAAAGCCCGGCGCGAAGCCGATAGCACACACAGTATAAAGCGGCTGACTGTGACGCTGGATAATCTCATCGACACTCAATCCTTTGGTTTTCGCAAGCGCGGCTAAATCGGGCCCCACCTCTTCGCCGTAGTACACCGGAAGAGTAATGATCTTGGCCTGATAACCACCAGCCTCACTCTGAGCATCACCTTGCTGAAGGTCTTTCTCCAATTGCCCCATATAAAATTGGAGCACACCGACGAGTTGCTTAAAGCTCAATACACTAGGGCGAAACTGGATCAGAACCGAAGTGTACGACGGGATCACCTCGACCAGGGCAGGATGTGACAGAGACTGCAAGTAGGCAACAAACTGGCTGATCTTAGGCGTGAGCGACAGATCAATGTGATCACCGAAATACACTATCGCATTGCATTCAGATACGGGCTCAATCTTGAACATGGGCCAGGTCCTCGGCCAATTGACGGACAATGGCCACCGACTCATCATTGTCGCCATGAACGCAAACAGTATCGACATCCAGCTCTAGCGTATTGCCATCAATGGTGGTGATTTTGCCCACGGCAAGCTCGGCGACTTGCTGGCGGATGCGTAGGCTATCATGGTAAACCGCCCCCGCTTGCGCTCGCGGCACCAGCAGACCATCACTATCGTAAGCCCTGTCAGCAAAGCCTTCGAACAGTAACTCGACATTTTGTTGTGCCGCTAATCCTATATATTGTTGGTTATCACGCCGAGCTAAGATCATCAGCTTCAACGGCGCAGAACGGTATTGGTTTAAATCAGCAACGGCGCTGAGAATCGCTTCGAAAATCCAAGATTGTGACATCATGTCGTTGTAGAGGGCACCGTGAGGTTTAACATAGCTAACTTCACCACCGTACAACTTGCACAGTGCATCGAGCGCACCAATTTGATAGGCCACCAGTCGGGTAATGGCTTCAGCACTATGGGGGATAGAACGACGCCCGAAGCCACTTTTGTCGTCGTAACCCGGGTGGGCTCCAATCTCGACATTATCTTCCACCGCCAGCTGTATGGTCTTGGCCATATGGTCCGGGTCTGAGGCGTGAAATCCACAGGCAATGTTGGCCATGTCGATATACGGCATGACGTCGGCATCCTTCCCCATCGTCCAACGGCCAAAGCTCTCGCCCATATCACAATTGAGTTTCATATCTGCTCCCTGCTTACACCAAAGTTAGTTTGTGAGTTATCAAACTAAGTGGTTGATATTAAATCTACTCGAATAAGTATAACAAGCGGTTCTGGGAGCGGACAGTATGAGGATAGGTTGGGAAGGCCAGATACGAAAAAGCCCCAGCATTTCTGCTAGGGCTTTTTCTATGTCTGGAGCGACACACGAGGTTCGAACTCGTGACCTCAACCTTGGCAAGGTTGCGCTCTACCAACTGAGCTAGTGTCGCAAATGGAGGCGCGTCCCGGAGTCGAACCGAGGTCCACGGATTTGCAATCCGCTGCATAGCCACTCTGCCAACGCGCCTTCAATACCTGCGAGGTGTTCCCCGCTGCGGTATGGGTTGCATTCTACGGATTGAGCTAATTGAGTCAACAAGAAATTTAGTGAAACATCACCAACTGGTCGTTTTGCCATCAAGACATGTTAGGTCGTGTATATTTTCATCGAATCATCAAGCTGATCTTGCGTAGATCAGTACTAAAAGCCCATCAGCCCTCGTATTTAAAACAACACGGTCATCCTAGACTACTTGTTTATCTCAGGGGGATCTTGGAAAATAGTGAACTTTGTCACACTTAGTATATCGATAGACCATGCCAACCCTTTCCCGATTCGGCTTACTCGCCATCGCTGCCAGCCTATTAACCGCCTGCAGCCCCAAGCAACATCAGCCGATAACCACAGGGATCAGCTTTATCACCCAGGCACCTGATTATCTTCTCGAAGATTCAAGTAGCACTAACTCGAAAAGATACGCCCGCAAAAATACAGTTAACTGGCTTAGCCACCAGTACCGTGTGGCAAAAAGAAAAGCCGCAGACAACAACGCGGCTTACATCGCGTTCTACTCTGATCAACTGCGCGACAGACCTGTCCTTACCCCGGCTTTTTCGTACGTGACGGCGATGGTATCCGGTGACAGACTTGGCCCAAATAGCGAAACCGGGGTAGTTGCCGAGCACGCTATTCTCGCCAGCAATATCGACTTTGGCATGACGCAATCAAGCGCTGACGTGTTTGCCTATAACCCAAACAAAGCCCGAGCCGACGTGTTTGAACAGCAGGAAGCAAATGAATCCATCGCGTACTTGTCACTCATCAAACAGACGCATTCCGAGCAAGACGCCCCCCCAGCCGGCGATTTGGCAGTACTCGCCCACTCAGTTGACAGGCTGGCGACCCAAGGCAGGAACAAAATCGTATTGCTCAGCCAATATGACGCCCAGTACAACACGCTGATTACCGAACAAATAAAGGGGTTGGATGTGCTTATCAGTGCTGGAGAGATTAGCCATGTCGCTATTGAGCATAATACTTGCCTCGCGACATTCGCGCATACCGGGGCGAACTGGCAAACCTTGTACATCGCCTTCGACGCCGATGGGAATATTCTGCAGTGCTCGTTTTAGCGCTGCCCACAGCGATAGCCTGATGCGCCCTAAACCAACCAGCACACAGTGTGCCACTATACTGAGTTAAGCGAAGCGATAAAGCGTAATTAGACATTTCCGCGTTACAACGAGATTAAGTTTTTTTCATTCAGATAACTTTTTCTATCCCCCCGTGAACAAAATGGGTTAAGAAAACTAAGTTTCAAATCGAGCGTTACAATCTTTGGAATTCATGAGTCGATACTGCTTGGGTGAGCAATTCATAGATTTTCTAAATGCTCTTGCAAAATGAGAGGTATCCGAATAGCCCAAATTTATCGCTATTTGGTGAACTGTCCAATTCGTATCTAGCAATACCTCACATGCATACTCAATGAGAATACCATCGTTAACTTGTCGAAAAGTTGTTCCGCATAGTTTTAGATGACGTTGTAAGGTTCTTACTTTTAGTCCAGTCAAATCAGCTGCATCAATCGACAACTTACCCGAGGCTCTGGAGGATCCCCACAAAATTCACGCATGATAATTGCTCCTTGCCATCATAATTAACTCTTGTTGTGCCCAGCGTAATGTTGAATTTGTAATGTGATATTCCAGCCGTCGAAAGACTTCTTTTCCTAGTCTGACGAAGGATAAAACTCGTCTCTTTTTTATCGTATTAGCCTGGAAGTGGCGGTGCCAACCGGCATGTTCGGCAGCAATGCCGAACCACCAATAGATCATGAAGGTGAGAAGGCCGATTAGCAACAGGACATCGAGCCGCTTTGGGTCATTGGTTCGGCTTTGTCGCAGGCCAAAGCCATATTGAGGGCTTTTCAGGTCACGGAAAGTCTCTTCAATCTGCATACGCTTTTCATAGATGCGGACGATACAGCGGGAAGAGAAGATGTCGGTTGGGATGTTGGTGGCGAGCAGCCAAGGTTCTTTTGCTGATTTTCTATGAACGGCTTGTGCTGTAAAGTGCTCTCGACCTCTGGGTCTGTCTTTGCGTTTTCTTGGCGTTTCTTTTTTGAAGAGATGCAGGTGGCAGAGTAATGGTTTTCGTTTTGCCAGTTGGGTCAATCCAATGTACTTGGGTTTATTATTTGCCTTTTTAAACAGTTGCTTAATGTGATGCCATTGTTTGTTATAAAAGGTATTTACATCACCGCGAACGCGTCCTAGGTAGCACCAACCCATAGCCTCTACTTGCCGAAACCAGGTGTTCCTGAAACCGGCATCTGTGACAATAATGGGTATGACATGCGAGGGTAAAACAGCTTTGAAGTTATCAAGAAATATTTGGTGACTACGGGGCGAGTTGTATTGTTTAAAGGTAAAGGATTGCTCGAAAAGGGTAACGGAACGTCCCTCTACGGCAACGGATGCCCTGAGTACCATGAGGCGTTTGTACTCCCGGATATCGGCCCAGTCGACGAGGACAATCGGCTGTGGGTTAACTGAGCATATTTGGTGACAGTGCCAGCGATAAATATCAAGTCTGTCGCGGTGTAAATGACCGTTTCCCAATAAACGGTCAACCCGTTTTATACAGTGCTTGGTTTTTGCTTTAGAAGGTAGTGATCTGCCAAGTAATGTTAGGGTCAGCGCATCGTTATTTAGCAGTGCTTTCACCGAATCCATCAGTGAATTGAGTCGCTTTTTGTGAATGCTAGGGCATTGTTCTCTAAGGGAATCGTGTAGTATCTGAATATCACGCATCTTGTTTTCTTCTTTTTGTTTTTGTGGTGAATTCATTAGATCAGAAGGCAAGGTGCGTGTCTACTTATTGAGCAATAAGGAATTTTTGTGGGGATTCCTGAGCCCGAGGCTATATATGGTCTAATCGCAGCTTTGAACGCCTTTAAAAACTCATCTGGACTTAATGCTCGAATTTCTTCTAATACCCATACTCCTTTATGGCCTGAGCTTTGTTGAAGAATATTCAAAGGAACAGCGATACCTGTAGCAGGTCTTTTGCACATCACCTGAGCTTGCTCTAATGACCTGCTCCCCGCTTTCTAATCCAACCAATACTTAGTAATGTTCATCTTATAAGAAGGAAGGTGAATATGAAGAAGCGATTCAACGAACAGCAAATCATTGCTATTCTCAAGGAAGCGGAAGCGGGGTTGCCCGTCAAAGAATTATGCCGCAAGCACAACATTTCCGATGCCACATTCTACCTCTGGCGTAAAAAGTACGCGGGCATGGATGTTTCCGATGCCCGTCGCTTGAAAGCATTGGAAGATGAGAATGCCAAACTGAAGAAGCTCTTGGCGGAATCCATGCTTGATGTTGATGCTTTGAAAGCGGCTCTTAACCAAAAGTATTGACCGTCGGAGACAAGCGCAAGGCTGTGCATGCAATGCAGGAAGTCACCACGATTTCGGAACGCAAAGCCTGTCTGCTCGTCGGTATAAATCGCGCATCGATGAGATATGTAGTGGTCAAGTAAAATTGGCCACGGTTTTAGAGTCATTCCAGAATAACCGTTCTGACTCATTTGGCGTCAGACCACCGTTATATTGATGTGGCCTGATCTCGCTGTAATATCCTGTGATGTACTGTGTGATTGAACGCTGTGCCTGACCAAAACTCTCATATCCTATTGATGGTACCCATTCTGTTTTTAAGCTTCGGAAGAATCGCTCCATCGGGCTGTTATCCCAACAATTTCCTCGACGGCTCATGCTTTGCTCAATCTGATATCGCCAGAGTAGTTGCCGAAATTTCAGACTGGTGTAATGCGAGCCTTGATCACTATGGAACATAACATTTTTCGGCTTCCCTCTTGCCTCAAAAGCCATTGATAGCGCTTTACCCGTTAAGTTGGTATCCGGCGATAGAGACATTGCCCAACCGACGGGTTTTCTTGCAAAGAGATCAATAACCACGGCTAAATAAGCCCAGCGCGTTCCAACCCAAACATACGTGACATCACCGCACCAGACTTGGTTCGGCTCCGTCACGGCGAACTGGCGGTCTAATTTATTAGCTACTTCAACGTGTTCTTGAGTAGCTTTCTTGTAAGCATGCTTAGGCAACTGACAACTCACTAAGCCAAGATTTTTCATTAACTTACTAGCACGATAACGGCTCAGTGGTATTCCTTTTGCCGTAACGATCTCTGCGATAGTTCGAGCCCCCGCAGAGCCATTACTGATGCGGTACGCGGCTTTAACTTCGCTACATAACTCGACGAAATCAGAATTAATCGCCTTGGGGCGGCCAGACCAATATTTGTAACTGCTTCGATGGATGCTGAACACATCACAAAGTGTAGATACACTGTGGCTCTGCTTGAGCTTCTCGACTAGCGAGAATTGTTCAGCGAGTCGGACATCAAGAGAGCTGTAGCCTTTTTTAATATTTCATTATGTTCTTCGAGGCGAGCCAGTTTCTTCTTTAACTCACGGATCTCGATTTGTTCTTGCGTCATCGGGGAAGCTTTAGGTGAAACTCCTTGCCGCTCTTCTTTGAGTTGGCGAACCCACTTATCCATGGTGGATTTACCGACATTCATTGCCTTGGCTGCTTCAGCTACCGAGTAGCCCTGGTCAAGAACCAACTGCGCGGCTTCAAGTTTAAACTCGGGGCTAAATGTTCTTCTACTGCGTTTTTGTCATTGCGTCACCTGTTAACTTCTGAGGCGATGATATCACCTCTTATCAGGTGGCCAAATTAACTATGCCACTACAATAATGCACAACAATCTTTCCAAAGTGGCTTTTTTGCTGCCTACTATTTTTTTAACTGGTTGTGATACACAGGAAAACGTAAAAACTAACACTCCACCATCAGAAAGCCCTACTGTCGAAATACCAGAGCCCGCAGTAGGCATATCTCGAGCGCGCCTAACTCCCGAACAATTAGACGCTCTTCCTTCAACATTGATGTTCACAAATGAGAGTATTCTCAATGTATTGAGTGAACCCACGCTATCAAGCGTAGGAGTTTATTCCAAAAATAGTAATTGTCTTGGTACAGTTACCGACGACATCAATCCATCAGAGTTAGATATTGAAGGTAACCCTATTGGGTTTACACAAGCCCGTATATGGGATGGTACTGTGAAAAACTGTACCCTAGATATTCATTTTGGTAATAGTGCAGACCCTATTGATGGCAGTATCCCTGATGATACTGGAGATACATTGGCCATTACTTTCTATATTAAGCCAACATCATTTAATAATGCACAAAATGGCGTGCCAGTTACTATTCAAGATCCAGATAGTTCTAGTTCTTACAAGATGAAATATCATGTGACTTTACCTAATTTAAACAAATGGCATAAAATTCAACTACCTCTAAAACCAACTTCGAATGACTACAGTAAAGTTTCAATAAAGTGGGGAACTAGGGAGGATTTTGCAAATAGCTTTGTTATTGGTGGAGTAGAAGTTAAAAACTACACTTCATCAGTCAGTTATGAAGAGTTTCCTCATACATATGCATATTATGAAGGAATGGAACACGATGCGCCTTGGCGCGACACAGCCGAACAACAAATTGCGTTAAATCGTAAGGATGACTTCACTATTTCTGTACTGAACAGTTCAGGAAGAGTGTTAAAGAACAAAGAAATGAAAGTCGAACAAATTGAACATGAGTTCAAAATCGGAGGTGCGATCAATAATAGTCTATGGCAATCTCAAGTCCCAGAAAGAAACCTAGTTAAGTTTGATGAAATGTTAGCTATACACTCTCGCATTTTTAACAATGCTGGTATGGCTAATGGATTTAAATGGAAAATGATGACAAATGACTACTGGAATGAGTACCTAAATTATACATGGCAATATTGGATAGACACAGGTATGCATGTACGAGGTCACGCCGTACATTGGCCAAAAGGTAGTACAACCCCAAGTGCAATATGGGATGAGGTAGAGCGTCTAAAAGCAGAAGCTGGTGACAGTGCTGCTTCTGCATACTTAAGTGAACAAACTCATATTAAACTCATGGCGCTATTAATGAGACAGCTCATTTTGTAAATGAATGGGACGTTATTAATGAGTTACCCGATGGTAGAGACTATTTTGGTGAGAACGTTAATGATGACTCAGATGATGGATTACTTGATAAGTCTATTCAACTCGATTGGTTAAATGACATCAAAACTCTTAACCCTAATGCAGAAATGGCAGTCAATGATTACGTATTCCTCCGACACCTTTACCAAGACTTTGGCGACACTGAAGAAATTGGTAAACGTGCGGTTATTTGGAATGATTTAGCTAACCGAGCAGAAGCTCATGGTATAGACCTGCTAACTTTCGGCTTACAAGGGCATTACCAAGGTTTCCACAGTATTCCATCTGTAATCCAAAGACTAGAAGATGTTACAAATTTATTACCAAAATACAAAGAGTTTGAAATTACAGAGTTCGATTTACCAGTATACAATGATGAGGTGCACGCTCAGTTCATGGCTGATTTGCTAAGTGTTATATTCGCAAATGAACACTACACTGGTTTCATGCTATGGAATTGGTATGCTGTTGAAGGCGGAAAGCCTATCGTTGGCTTTAAAGAGAGAACTACTCACTTTAAAAATAGCAACACTCATTACAAATCTGGCGCAGCTTTTGTCAATTTCTTCTATCATAAACACTGGATTCACCCAACAACGCTTAAAACCAGCAATCAAGGCAATGTAGTAATCAACGCCTATTATGGTAAGTATAAAGTGACTGTTGATGGTGTTGAGCATATTATCGATATGAACAAAGCCTCAAGTAGAGAAATCACTCTACAGTTGTAATGTGCACTAATCTGTACTAATTCAGACCTGATCTGGCAGTTACCCACTTTTCGACGCGGAGTCTGTCAGATTTATGCTGATAGAAGATTTATATGTATCTCTATTCAGGCGAATAGATTTATGTGTTATCGACTCTAAAATAATCAGTGTTGGCTGAAATCGCTGTTACGCCCTTTAGCTGTAACACGTCGCTGGACAAATGTGAGCTACAGCCTTAACTAAATTAGCATTTAACGGATTATCTGAAGTATTACAAATCCTCTGATTGACCAAAATCAGTCATCCACTACAGCCAGCTTTTGCCAATTACTTCAACTCCACACAGGGAGTTTCAACAATTGTTGTAACACCGGATAGCGACGCTGTTGCCGTAGATAGTTTTGATCACCAACTAAATAGACATGATCTTTGGCCCGTGACAACGCCACATTGATGCGGCGACTGTCACCATAAAACTGCGCTGAGCCGTTATTGCGCACAAAACTGAAGAACACCACATCCGCCTGACGCCCTTGGAAGGCATCAACCGTATCGACTTCAATCGCCAGCGCGCCGCAATCCAACTGACTGACCATCTTACGCAGCGCTCGCGCTTGCGCCCGATAGGGGGTGATCACCGCCACTGAACGCGGCTGTTGGCTTACCTTGGCTAACTGCGCAAGCGCCTGTTCAATCACCGCCACTTCTTGCGGGTTGTGCAGCACACGTTGTTCCTGCGGTAGCTGCGGCTCTGGGCACAGCGCCTGACGCGGATAGCCTAACCAACCAAAATTGTGCTCTGGCCGAACTGATTGTGAACGCCCGTGGTGCAGCTGCCCTTGGTAGAACGCCTCAGAGATAAACTGGCCAATGTTAGGCTGCATCCGATACTGGGTCGTTAAGGTGCCTTTCATTGACTGCGGGGCATGCTCAAACAGGCGGTCAATCACCCCATCACGAATCAAGGTTTCTTGCTGCTTGGTCAGCTCTGCCAGCGCATCACTCTCTGCTTGGCAAAAGGTGGGCGGTAGCTGCTTGTGATCGCCTACTAACACCGCCTTTGCGGCAACCGAGACCGCCATCAGCCATTCCGGCAACGTCGCCTTGGAACACTCATCCACAATCGCCAAGTCATAGGGTTTCGAAAGGCCATCAATCAAGTGCTCAATCTGATTGCAGGTAACCCCAACAAGCTGCTGATCATCGGCCAGATTCTTCGCCAGCCAGTTGGGTGGTCGACCGTTGTCATTGGCAAATCGCTGCCACAGCGCTTCGGTCAACTCCGGTGCCGCCAAATAGGCTTTGGTCCAAACGTCGTTGGCCTTCTCCAGCAGCTCGGTACTGGCCGCTTGCGGGCTTTGCAGTTGGCTGCCTTCGGCATAGGCCGAATGGCGATAGATCCGCTGAACCAGCTCTGGGTCGACTTCGGCGCAGATCCGATCCAATGCGTTATCCACCGCGACGTGGGTTTCCGAGGCGATCAAAATACGCGCCTGAGGATTGGCCTTTAAGGTTTGCAGTACCAACTCGCAAATGGCGGTGGTCTTACCGGTTCCCGGTGGCCCTTGAATCAAAAACAGGGTTTCGGCGCTGCGGGCTTTT
Source organism: Photobacterium gaetbulicola Gung47 (assembly GCA_000940995.1). Taxonomy (NCBI): domain Bacteria; kingdom Pseudomonadati; phylum Pseudomonadota; class Gammaproteobacteria; order Vibrionales; family Vibrionaceae; genus Photobacterium; species Photobacterium gaetbulicola. The sequence continues at coordinate 1,671,257 of CP005974.1, read as the reverse complement.
TCAATCAACTCAAACGCATGACCGCGTTGCTGGTAGCAAGCTTGGATCGGCTCCAGCGGCGTAATTTTCGCACTGTCGTCAATCGCCGTTTCACCTAAGTACAACTTATTAATCAACAAGTTGTGCTTTATCGATAGGTTAGTGCCCTCAAAGAAGCCCAACAACCAACGCAACTGGCGCTGATATTTGATTCGCTCTTGGCTGTCGTCGCAGCGATCCAACAAGCGACAGAGGTAATCCATCCAATCTTGCAAATGACGCAGAAACGCCAGTGAGTCTTGATGGCTTAGAGTGGTACTGGTCATTACTCAACTTCCACGGTTTTAGCAGCGATGCTAATGGCACTCAATGCTCGGCCGGGGTTTTGCACCCCTAAACGCTGTAACAGCGCCACTTTGTCTTCCCAGGTCAGCGACACTTGCGCCATTGGCAAAGTCAATGGCTGCGGGCTTGAAGTGAGCTTTTGCAGTACCTCAATGTCGTCGCACAGCAGCAACTGTTGCCCGCTTATCGTCACCATGTCGGCGCCTAACAGCGCCTGTAAGCCATGCTGTAACCGGCTTTGCTGAAACATCGGCAAGGCCTGCAGCAACTGCAATCGCGTTTGGTAGCCGAAGCCAACCGCCAACAGGATCGCTTGCGCCTCTGGCGTGGCCACAAACCGCTTCCAGTGAAAGCGAACTTCGGTAACCGACTGCTCAGTCATGTTGACCTCCTCGCGCTGGCAACAACGGCTTGTTGTAACGGGTGCTGATGCCAATGGCTTGGCGATACAGTTTGTCATCGTCATCGGGCATCAATTCATGCAACAGATCGAACAGCCGATCGGCCGGGTTGTTGGGGTGAAACTGACCAATCAGCTCTTTTAGTGCCACTTTCTGCTGAGTCAGCTTGCGAACTTGTTGATGCTGCTCTTTAACCTCGTCGATCCTTTCCCCAGTCTCCTTAATTCGGTTGAAGTAGTAGCCTCGCTGAGATTTGTAATGATCGAGGTTGTCGTACTCTTCCAAGTTATGGGCTTGATTGATCCGAGTTTTGTAAAGCTGAAGCTGCTCTGAGTACTCAGACTTGTCGTCATACAGCTCTTGTTTCAACTGTACCAATGCTCGCCCTTCGGCTTTAAGATCGGTAAAGGATGGTGGGCGATTCATCACCTCTTGCTCGATGCGACGCCACAGCTGGCTGGCATCAAAGTACGCCTGACGCAGCAACTGACGCTGCTCACGCATCAGTTCGCCCACTTGATTCAATTCCGCTTTAATCGGCTGTAACTCGGTCAGCAGTTGCTGCTTCAGAGTAATCGCTTGATGCTTGGCAGAGGTGATTCGGGCTCGCTGTCGTACCACTTCCTCCGACTGCTCTTTGCGCCACTGTTCAACCTGCTTACTGGCCTTATCCAAATGGGGGCTGTCGATGGTGAGTGCCAACTGTTCTCGCAGCTGGCGCCATTGGCCATATTGCTGGGATTCACTGGCCACGTTAAAGCCATCTAAGCACTCTTGGTAGTAGCTAATCTCATGGCTGCACAGGGCGATTTCGCTGTTTTTGGTGCGGCGCTGTTGATCCAGATGTTGGCGCTGAAACCACAACTCGACCGCGGCTAACATCTGCTGCTGTAGCTGTGCCAAGGTCGGTTGCATCTCTACCGCGGTTTGGCAGATTCGATTTAGCTGGTCGATCTCATCCTGCAGTTGCGATTGTTGCCGTTCGACCTCCTGTTTCAGCTTGTCGGTCAGCTCGCTCTGCTTTTCATTAAGGCGAAACTCCACCGCCGCTTTCTCTTGTTCGTAGGCGGCAATGGCATTTTGGGTCTGTTGTTGATGCTCCGCCAAACGGCGCTTAGCAAAGTAGTGAGTAATGAACTTAAGCACGCAGCGACTCCTGCATAAACTGCTCGGCTTGATCAAATGGTGTGGTGGCTGGCAAGGCGTGTTCAACCCGTTGCGCCAACACCTGCTGCATCGACAGTTTCAGCTTCGGTTCTAAGTCGCGGAACTGCTGCAACTGCAAGCGCAGCTCATTGATTTCGGAGGTGTAACTGGCCAAACGGGCTTGCTGTTGCTGCAGTCGCTGCTGCTTTAAGCTTTGCTGGCCAAGCTGATCAAAATGGCGACTGAAGCTGGCTTGCTGCAGGGCAAACTGAGTTTCAAGATGGCTATCGAGCTGGTTTCGCAATGTCGCCAGCTGCTCACCAGCCTGCTGATGCACCGCTTGACGCTGCTCAACAAACTGCAGCTCTATCTCACTCAGTTGCTGCTGGTATTGTGCCAACATTTGATAGGCCAGCTGCTCCTCTTGGGCGTCTAAGCTTGTCCTGCGCTGGCTGATGTCAGCCTGCAGGTGCTGCAATTGCTGCTTACGAGCCTTGTACTCGCCAAAGACCGAAAAGGTACCGCTCAATGGCAAGATGTCGCTCCAGCGGAACTTAAACTCCGACATCTGAGCGACGTTACCGGCGTAAGTCCCCAATGAGATTTCACCGCCCTGCAGCAGTTTCGATGCCGCGGCGATCTCATCAAAGGCGATCTTCTGGCCTTGCTGTTTGAAGTGGCCACTGTAAGCGCTGACCACCAACGAGGTAACGATGCCAGCGGCGATACCGAGGCCAACTGGCCCCATGGCGCCAAGGGTGGTGCCCGCCACCGAAAACTTGGCCACCGCCGCGGGCACCAAGGCCCCCATCTGGCCAGCGGCAAAAGTACCTAAGGCATAACCACCGGCGGATGCCGCTAGCCCGGTGGCACTGGTTAGGGTGTTCTCCGCCAGCTCAACGCCGTCGATCTCCCCTTGGCTGTAGCGGAACAGCTCTTGCCCTAGTGACACCGTCATCAGCGCTACGTTCGCCGCGACATTGCCTTTTGCCAGCTGACTGCCAACGCTTTGCGCAACCCCTTTGCTGCCAGCGCGGACCATCTCTTTGCCCGCATGCTGAACCGCTGTGGTCAGTAGCGCTTGGCCCGCCCCTTTGGCACTGCCGAGCAAAATCCGCCCAGCAATCGCTTCGCACTCTTGCTGAGTTAAGGGTTTGTCCGAGCGCATCACCTTTATCAGCTCGGCGGCGGTGCTGCTGACTGCGCCACCGATGGCGCCGTACTTGGCGGCGTTGCCGTACTGCCGCCACTGTTGGGTGTTGTAGGCCTCTTGCGCGTGCTGATATTTGGGCTTTTCACCTTTGCGGATCTGCTTAGTCAGATCTTCGGTGCCCCCTTGCCCTTTGCGATTAATAGGCTTAGAGCTGATGTTAGGGCGATCCGGATGGGCAATGCGATCGGTGGCATTGTCGGCAGTGTGACGATAGTTCTTGGCAACCTCCGGGCGGATCTCCTGATTACGCAGCGCTTGTTTATGGGCTTCCCCTTTGACCCCACTCAATTGCTCTTGGGGCGCAACTTTAGCAACGTTATTTTCCGCATAACGTTCCGGCGCAAACGACTTGGCAGTCGCTTTGGCGTCCTTGTAGAACTTCATTTGGAACTTCGCGGTGCTGCCATCCGGTGCAGTGATCTGCACATCGGTCACCGGATCGATGGCGGATAAGCTGTCCATATCCGCCCGAAACTGCGGCTGACCTTTGGCGATGGCATCGATGTTGTAAGAGGCGGTATGGTATGCCTCGGCCAAAAAGCCTTGTTGAACCCCAAGTGCTTGTTGGGATATCTGACCGTCGGCGCGGGTGATAGACTGGGCGAGCTGATCACCAAATCCGGAAATAGCCTTTTCAAGAAGCTGCGCTTGCAACTCAGACTGAGCCCCAAGCAAAGTGTTGATGCCGCTATCGACAATCTGTTGTTTTTTCATAGGGAGGGGGAAATATGGGCTACTCAGTGAAAGTCCATATATGAGTTTATTGTCAACCAAGTCAATTTGAGCACTATATTAATTAAAACAATATTTTAATCAAGTTAGCCTATCACACTTTTCAACAGCGTATGGCGTTTTCGAAGCTTCTGGAGCGGGATATTCAAGCCGAAAACAAACAGACTGCATTCATTTTGAACTTTACTGAAAGGTAAGTAATCGGCACATCGATTAACTGAAATTACAAGTTGAAAAAATCTTCTGTTGTTCGTAAAGATCGTATTGTAGTGGATTAACAAAATTGGCCACACGGTTAGATAAGAAAAAGTATGTCAAATTACTAGGTTTGAAATCAGCTTCAATGCCACCCATAGCTTACTATGGGGCAATTCCGTGTTGATATTTTGGCGCTTGGATCAGTGGCCATATCTCAACCGGCGGTTAGTGCCGTTGAGCCTTCAGCTCAAACCGCCATAAAAGGTTTTATGCGCGCCATAATTCACCGGAGTCTGTGGTATATCCTGCTTGTATCCGGTAGACAAAGTCAGGGTTGGTGATAAACGGCTGTATGGAAGGGATAACTCAGGCGCCGAGTTGATACAACGCCTGGTCAATAACATAGCACTCGCTAGACCTCTGGCATCAAGCAGCCATTAGCGACGGAGCACCGCGACCCATCGCCCCAAGTTTAACAAGCTGGTCAGCGAGGCAGCGACATAGGTCAGCGCCGCCGCCTTGAGAATTTTCTCCGCATGCTCCAGATCACCATCATGCAGGTAGCCGCCTTTCTGCAGGATCGGCAGAGCTTTGCCATAACTGGCATCGAACTCAACCGGAAGAGTCAGCAGGTGCACCATTGTACTAAGTGCCATTGAAACAATACCAATCATTATCGTTATCGCTCCCGCTTGCGGCATGCGGGTTAGCATTAGGATAAGCGGAGCAGCCACTAGCATCATGCCGGCAATACGCTCGCCGACCATGGCAGTCTTTACGAGCTTCTGCCGCGCCAGGAACAAGGACTCTCCACGTGAATCCTGAATGGCATGCCCCACTTCATGGGTGGCCACAGTCACTGCCGTCAGCGAGTACCCTGAGTAGTTGTCCGGCGTCAGACGCACAGCCTTAGCGACCGGGTCATAGTGATCACCGGCAGAAGTCTCCTCTACCTCGACGTTACCCAAGCCGAAGCTGTCCAGCAGGTGGCGAGCAAGTTCACCACCGCTTCCCTGCTTGCGGTAGCGATCAGCCGGCTGTCTGTACTTATCCATCACATGCTTGACTCACAGACCCGGCAGGAAAACGCATATCGCGATTATGAGTAATATGACTATCCAGAACATTTAAATCAGTATGCCATGAGTAATTGTGTGATTACTAAATATTATACGCATAGAAATGAGCAGTAGATGCTTGCCGACAATATGCTGACTCGAAGATGGGCAGAAATGCGTTGACTCGTTTTTGCAAGAACCTCTTGCAAAATTGGGCTGTGGAATTTGTAGACCAGCCTGTTGGACAATTGCGAAACAGCTTTCTTCATCAATGAGTTGTCCTGAATTTAGTCAACAGGCTGTTGACCAAATTATTCTTATGAGGGTTTACTGCGTTCTAAACACGTAATGGGGAAAAACGTGTTTCAAGTTAGCCTAGTAAATATCTGGAAATGGAACAGAATTACCGCCTTTAGCAACTAAATCTCTACTACGCCCTCCCCTGATAGTGATAAGATCTCCGCATCAGAATTACCGAGAAACTCTTATGTTTATCCATCATGTTAACGGCATCGACTGGCTGGTGATTACAGCTTTTGAAGAACTGAAAACGATATTTATCGAAGAAGCCGGTGCGATTCCCTCTTGCTTCTCTACCGCCAGCGAATTGAACCTGATTGACCAAGCCAAGCGCACTTATGGATATTTGCCTACACTCAGCGGCGTAATCACCGATACTGGCACTTTTCAAAGCCAGGATAACGAAGAAGATTTGAACCCACAGCTTGCCTGCCTAGTTGAGGGGCGTGGTCGGGTGTTTATCTATCACGGCGGCTTTGTGGCTTTTGTGGATGACGAGCAAACCTTTATTACCCGAATAGGCTGAAAATTATTCAGCAAGTTGAAATCAGCGAATTGGCATCCCTAGCAAGAAATAGGGCAAAGGTGTGTCAGCAATAATTCTACTGATTCTGATATGGACATCAGCGTCTTAGCGCTGACCGCTTTTTCATAAGGGGGATTTCCCACCCGTTATCAATAAAAAAGGGATCTAAGCCTGACTTAGATCCCCTATAACCTCTCCGCGGCCTAACCGGACGGCGTTTCTATATCACGATACCGACCACTGCGACAACGAACGCTTGAAGTCGTCGTAGCCAAACTCGTTTAGCATTTGGATATCGCCGTTGCTGCGCTCGCAGTAGATAGACGGCATCTTCAGACCATTGAACCAGTTCAATTTCACCATGGTGTAGCCCGCGCTATCCATGATGTGAAGCTTCTGGCCAGTCTCTAGCGGCTGGTCAAAGTTAGCGACACAGAACTGATCGCCGGCCAGGCATGAACAAGAACCGATCACGTATTCGTGCTCGCCGTTGTCAGACGCTTCAAACACCGAGGCTGGCTCGTCGTAGATAAGGGTATCCAAACGGTGGGCTTCGGTGGCCGAATCAACGATAGCGGTCTTCTTCACGTTTTCGACGATGTCTACCACTGTCACCACAAGGTCGGTAGTTTTAGTGATGATCGCTTCACCCGGCTCAAGGTACATTTGCACACCGTGTTTCTCAGAGAATGCTTTTAGCGCAAGTCCTAGCTTCTCGATATCATAGCCCGGCCAGGTAAAGAATACGCCGCCGCCCATGCTTACCCAATCAAGCTTATTAAGGTATTCGCCAAACTGCTCTGAGATTGAGTCCAAAAGGCCAATAAACGCATCTACGTCTTTGTTCTCACAGTTCATGTGGAACATCACACCATCAATATCGTCAAAGACTTCTGGTTTGATGTGATCAGCCTGTACGCCTAATCGGGAGAATTGACGAGCTGGGTTTGCCAGATCTTGGCCTGCGTAGCTCACACCTGGGTTCAGGCGAAGGCCCAATGACGCTTTGCCTTCGACGATGTGGCGGTAAGCGGCTAGCTGGCTTTGTGAGTTAAAGATCATCTTGTCGCAGATGTCTGCCACTTCACGTACGTCATCTTCGCTGTAACCAACGCTGTATGCATGGGTTTCACCACCGAAGGTTTCGTAGCCCAATTTCACTTCAAACGGGCCGCTACTGGTTGAACCGTCAAGGTATGGCTTGATGATGTCGAACACGCCCCAAGTCGAGAAGCACTTCAGGGCCAATACCAGTTTTACACCTGAAAGCTCTTTGAGCAGCTTGGCTTTTTCCAAGTTGGCAATCAGCTTATCTTCATTGATCATGAAGTAAGGTGTTTTCAATTCTTCTTTATTAAATGTCATTGTTCTGTTCCGCGTTCAGGTTTGTCTGCCTGATAGTTGCTTGAGATATTTCTCTGCTTAGTAACTCACTGCGTTCAGACAGGACAAAGCAAATAAATATCCCAAGCAACAACCAATCTACGTATCCAAACCTAATCAATCGCACTAAGAAGGGAGCAGTCGCTGCTCCCTTCTGATATTACTTTTCCAAATACGGTTCTGAGCGCCGGTGATTCTCTTCAGGGCTAGGAGGAAGCACGGAGTTTATAAACATAAATGAGTACTTCCGACACCGCCGTGGAGAGAAACAACCAGCTCAGGGCCTTATTTCAGGATTTTGATGTCAGGCTGACCGACCTCTAGCTCCTGAACATGCCAATCTAGACCGATTTCTGGCATGGTTTCTAGGAACGGATCTGGGTCTAGCTGCTCCATGTTGAACACGCCTTTGTCTGCCCACTTGCCACGGAAGTACTGAAGTGCTGCAGTGATCGCCGGTACACCGGTGGTGTAAGAGATCGCTTGGTGCTCAACATCTTCGTAGGCCACTTCGTGATCAGCATTGTTGTAGATAAAGACAGAACGTTCTTTACCGTCTTTCTTACCCTGCACCCAAGTACCGATACAGGTTTTACCTGTGTAGCCCGGCGCTAGAGAGGTTGGGTCTGGCAGTAGTGCTTTGAGTACGTGAAGAGGCTGAACCACAGTACCGTCGTGCAGTGTTAGCGGATCCGGGCTCAGTAGGCCGATATCGCGCATGCAGTTGAAGTAGTTCAGGTACTTGTCACCGAAGCCCATCCAGAATTCGATGCGCTTAGCTGGGATGAATTCTTTCATCGAGCGAACTTCATCATGCGCCATTGAGTAAACTTTGTGAGTGCCCACGAGTGGGAAGTCAAACTCAAGCATACGTGAGTGACAAGGTACTTGTTTCCACTCTTCGTTTTCCCAGTAGAAAGAGTCACCCTGGATTTCCAGCATGTTAGTTTCTGGGTCGAAGTTGGTGGCAAACTTCTTGCCGTGATCGCCCGCATTAACGTCCATTACGTCAATGGTGTCAATTTCGTCGAACAGGTGCTTAACCGCGTACGCTGCAAATACAGACACTACGCCTGGATCGAAACCAGCACCTAGGATACCGGTGATGCCCGCTTGTTCGAACTTCTCGCGGTAACCCCACTGCCAATCGTACGCTTCTGGTACTTGCTGGCCTTCAGAACATAGATCTACCGCTACAGATGTGTCTAGGTAAGAAACTTTTGCCTGGTAACATGCTTCCATGATGGCCATGTTTACCCATGGAGGACCAGCATTGATCACAAGATCAGGCTGAACTTCTTTGATTAGTGCTACTAGCGCGTCAACGTCATCTGCATTCACAGCACGTGCTTCTAGCTTCTTGGATGGGTCTTTCAAGTTGTTCTTTTTCTTGATCGACTCAATGATTTTCTCACACTTACCAACCGTGCGAGAGGCGATTGTAATATCACCTAGAACATCGTTATTCTGAGCCGCTTTATGTGCAACTACCCAGCCAACACCACCAGCACCAATCTGTAGAATTGCCATTTCTTCTTTATTCCATAATTAAATGAGTGAGTGTTCCGGCACAGCTGACTCACCAACTGTGCCGTACCAGTTACTTAACCAAGTTTACGTTCAGCTTGTGCTGCTACCTGGTTGATTTCTGTTAGTAATGATTCAAAGTCAGACAGAGTCAGACATGGGTTCAAAATCGTGAACTTGAGGGCAACTTTGCCATCCACCACGGTTTCACCCAGTACAGCCTTGCCTTCAACAAGAGCATCAATGCGTAGTTGTTTGTTAATTCCATCTAGCGCCGACGCTTCATTGTTACCGATGTAGCGGAACAACACCGTTGATAGAGCCGGATCAGCCAACAGTTCAAATTCTGCCGACTGGTTAATCATGTCTGCAACCTGCTGCGTCTGGTTGAGCAGGTGATCATACATGGCACCCAATGCCTGAGGACTGACACACTGCATCGTCATCAACACCTTCAAGGCGTCGAAACGCTTGGTCGTCGCAATCGACTTGTCGACCAGGTTCGGCAGCAGATCATCTTCGCGGTTCAGGTAATCTGCATGGTGAAGCAGGTACTTGAAGTTTTCTTTGTCTTTGATCAGTACCGCTCCGCAGCTGATTGGCTGATAGAACAGTTTGTGGAAGTCGACACTTACCGAGTCGGCCTTCTCAATGCCGCACAGACGCGTCTTGTGACGGCTCAAGATCAGCGCACCGCCGTAAGCACCATCAACGTGCAACCATAGGTTGTGTTGCTGGGCCACATCGGCCATGCCGTTTAGGTCGTCAATCGCACCGTGGTCAGTCGTACCCGCGGTACCCACCATGGCAAACGGCAGCAGCCCGTCGTTTTTCAGCGTTTCGATGGTATTGACCAGAGAAGCGAGCTTGATGGTACCGTCAGGATTAGTATCAACCGTCACCACGGCATTCTCACCCAGCCCCATTAGCGACGCGGACTTCTGTACGGTGAAATGCGATTTCTTCGAACACAGGATACGAAGCTTGCCTGCGTAATCAGGTAGCCCCTGTTTCTGGATGTTATGGCCAGAAATCGTGTCAGCCGCCCAATCGCGTGCCAACAGCAAGCCCATTAGGTTGGACTGGGTGCCGCCACTGGTGAACACACCGTCAGCTTGGGTGCCCAACTGGTACAGCTCGCATAGCCAGTCAACGACCTTCTGCTCAACAAAAGTGGCTGCACTTGCCTGATCCCAAGAATCCATCGACTGGTTCAGGGCGGCAATAAAGGCTTCAGCCGCAACAGCCGGTAGCAGCGGCGGTGTATGCAGGTGCGCGATACAGTGCGGATGCTGAACCATGATAGAGTTCTTGGCAATCAGCTCACCGGTTTGCTCGATCACCAAATCCAATGGCATTTGCTGGTTGTCCAGATCAATGTTGTTGATCAGGGTTTTCAGCTGCTGGGGATCCATGCCTGAATATGGGGTGTCAGTATTCTCAAAAACCCCCTTCAGTACTTGTGTCGTTTGGTTCAGCGCCGCTTCGAACTTGTCCGCACCGCCTTTGCCGGTGTGGATGAAGTGGTTACGCCAATCGGCCGCTTCGCTCGCCACAGGCTCTTTCACCTTGGCAGGACCTGCTGTTGCAATGATGGCTTTGCTCAAAGCATCAAGGGCAAAATCAAGCTGCTCATACGAGATGATCAACGGCGGTAGGAAACGTAGCACAGAGCCCTGGCGACCGCCTTTTTCGATGATCAGGCCACGCTCTAGCGCCGCACGCTGAATCGCGATAGTCAGTTCTGGTGCCGCTTCCGGCTCGCCAAATTTGTTCTTAGAACCATCTGGCTTACAGATCTCGATACCCAGCATCAAACCCTTGCCGCGAACTTCGGCAATACAGTCAGTGTACTGAGCAATACGCTCCAGACCTTCACGCAAGTATTGGCCTGCTTTCTTCGCGTGCTCGACCAGGTTATCACGACGGATAATTTCAAGTGCCTTTGCACCCGTTGCCATCGCCAACTGGTTACCACGGAATGTTCCCGTATGCTCGCCTGGCTTCCAAGTATCGATAGACTTATCAAAGATAAGCACCGACATTGGCAAACCGCCGCCTACCGCTTTGGACAGGCACAAAATGTCAGGGGTAATGCCTGACTCTTCAAACGCAAAATTCGAGCCAGTCTTACCAATACCGCACTGGATCTCATCAAAGATCAGCAGGATGCCGTGCTCTTGGGTAATACGGCGAAGCTCACGCAGCCAGAATGCTGGCGCAGGGATCACACCACCTTCACCTTGAACCGGCTCAACAATGATTGCCGCCGGCTTCTGCACGCCACTCTCGTCATCATTTAGCATACGTTCGATGTAGCGAAGCGTCTGCTTGGCCCCTTCTTCACCGTGCATGCCAAACGGGCAGCGCAGGCTGTATGGGAAAGGTAGGAAATGAACATCAGCCATCAGGCCTTGACGACGGGCTTTGGTATTAAGGTTACCCATCATGGCCATGGTGCCGTTTGTCATACCATGGTAAGCACCGTGGAAAGCTGCCATGGTGTTACGGCCTGTGGTTTGCTTGGCAAGCTTGATTGCTGCTTCAACAGCATCAGCGCCAGATGGGCCACAGAACTGAATACGCGCATTCTTGGCAAACTCATCAGGCAAGAAGCTCATAAGCTCCTTGATGAATTTGTCTTTAACTGGCGTAGTGATATCCAATGTCTGGTATGGCAGGCCAGCTTGCAACTGGTCAACAATTGCCTGGTTAATTTCAGGGTGGTTATACCCCATCGCCAACGTACCGGCACCGGCGAGGCAGTCCAGAAACAATTGGCCACGGCTGTCTTCGACCAGCGCACCAGAAGCCTTGGCAATAGCCAGAGGTAAACGACGTGGATACGATCGCACTTCGGATTCATAATGCTCTTGACTAAGCAGCAACTCATCAGGTGTTAAATCATAAACATCATGTACAACAGGTACATTTGAAGCGAGTTTTAGCTCATCAAGGTCAAACACATTACTCATGTTCTTTTCCATTTGAAACACCACACCCCTTGTCGCCTTCTCCATTGATACAAGACTCAGAAACAATTTTTGTTCAGCACTAAAAACACCCCCAAGTAATGGTGGTGTGATTGATGTGAACTGGAGAAAATTTCAAGGTTCGGTGTAGCTGCATCTAGCAAAGATGCATTGACTATAAACTACCGATTGCTTGCGCTCTCGGCGTGACCGAAAACCAACTGATTACCAAGACAAAATTCGCCTCAACGCCAGTCAAAATGACAGCATGTGATCAGAAAGTTAAAAACCAGTGAATGTGATCGGAAAGATCAAGGCTCAGTAATAATACTGCAATTGGGTAAGACAAAGCTGATTAGAGTAGTAAGAGTAAAATTATTCACAGTTGGGTTCCTTCAATATGCGCCTGCATTGCTGTTACAGGACTGCGCTATCAATGCCCTTCTACTAACCCTAATCAGGTTAGTACCTACGGCGTACCAAGAGGCAATCAGCCTGAATACCGCTTAGTACAGTGTGCCTCAGAAATGTCGTCCTGAGATTGCGCTGAAAAGTACCACACCAGTCACGTGTATGCCAGAAATATTTCATTGAATTATGCGGCCTAAGCCAACTTCATGATTGTCCACCACCAAACAGAGCCCAACAGGAGAAAACACCTGGTTATTTCGCGATAACCAGAAGAACATGATGTTGCTCACCAAACCAACCAGCTCCATATGCTACTGTTTTGTCAAGTCAATGCGACCACCGAGAACCGCTCATGAAGCATATTATTCGACTGCTCCCCCTATCAGGTACTCATCCCTGATTTCAAATTTTTGCTAACAGTCTGTTCAGCAAGTTTTTTCCCCCTCCCAAGCACCACCAATTGCTTTCAATTCCCGATCCGGGAGCCCCTATTGATTTCTATTCCCCCTCTCCATTAACAGTACTAAATGACAAGGAATGATTATGGAAATCTTAATGGGTGTCGTCGCCCTGCTCGGCGCGCTGTGCCTTTTTTCGCTGTTTAGTTTCAAGGCTCCAAACGGCAGTGCCGCAATGAGTGGGCTTGCCGATGCCGCTATCGCCACTTTTCTGGTTGAAGCTATTCATAAATACGTCATGGGTAACCTGCTTGGAATCGGCTATCTTGCTGAGTTTGGCAATATGGTTGGCGCAATGGGCGGGATAGCCGCGGCAACACTGGTCATGCTTCGCATGGGGGTGCAACCGGTCTATGCCATCGTTACGGGTCTTGCGATGGCTAACCTCGGCATTCTAGAAGGATTCATCGTCGGCTATCTGTTCTCTTTTGCCACCCCGCTGTTCAAGAAGTATTTGCCTGAAGGGGTGGATGTGATCCTAGGGGTACTCACGCTGGCACCATTAGCCCGCTTGGTCGGCATTTTTATCAGCCCGGGGCTGGAAGTTTTGATGGGCACTCTGGCCAGCATGATCACCGAAGCCACGTTGCTATCGCCTATTGCTATGGGCTTCTTGCTCGGAGGCCTGATTAAAATGGTGTGCACGTCACCGCTGAGCTCGATGGCATTGACTGCGATGCTGGGGCTAACGGGATTACCGATGGGGATTGCGGCCATTGCCTGCGTCGGTGGCTCGTTCACCAATGGTTATATTTTCCACTCGCTCAAACTGGGCAAGTCGAGCAACACCATCAGCGTGATGCTGGAGCCGCTTACCCAGGCCCACATCGTGACCAGAAACCCGGTTCCTATCTTTATGTCCAACTTTATTGGTGGAGCCTTGGCCGGGGTCATCGCCGCCTACTTCGGTATCATCAATGATGCCCCCGGTAGTGCCGCCCCCATTCCTGGCCTATTGGCGTCCATCGCCTTTAACGAGCCTCATACTTTGCTGATGGCCACTGTTGCCGCTGCGATAGCCGGTTTGGTAGGCGGTATCATTGGTCACCGCCTCTACATCAAGCTACTGGCTGAGCGTATACCTCTGCAGCACTTTGCCAACGGCTAAAACGAGAAAAACATTCGGGACTAAGTTCCTCCCAATGTGATGTTGATAATCCCCACCTAGAAAGTAGTGGGGATTTTATATCTCTCGATAATAAATAAAAATACGGTGTATTAAACAACAGTGCAAATAATGCAACTCGATGTGATTGAAAATGAACATTGAGATATATCACCAACATTTCCTACCAGACAAAAGTCTTAACAGCCAACATCTTGTATACATAAACACACTAAGATTTATAATATACCTCATAAATAATATAATTAATGAATCCTGCGGAATTTTATAATTTGTCAGCACCCGCATATAGCAAGGACAATTTAAATGTTATCTTATGATTACTACTGTGAAGTAATCGCATTTAATATTAAACAGCACAGGGAAATTAAGGGGTTAACCCAGTCAAAGCTTGCGGAAGCTATTAATGTATCGAGAAAAACGATACTTGATATCGAATCAAACAAAACGTCGCTTAAAGTCAAAACTCTGTTACGGATTGCTGACTGCCTTGGTTGTCGCGTTTGTGATTTGATGCATGAGCAATGTCAGCCACTGACTCTAGGCGATAACATACTGAAAATGCTAGCAGAAGGTGGATTGAAAATAGTCAGTGCGCAGGAAGGAGGGCATAAATAAGCAGTTCGTTACTGTACAACGCATCAAACTGCCTATGAACACATATTATTTTTTGGGAGCAGCCTGGTTACACCTCGGGGATATTCACGACCATGAGTCCATTGCTCTCAAAAATTTCAATAATTCTCTCACCCATACCTTTATCTTTGCTTTGGATGCCTAACAGATCGGCGACCTCACATTTTAGACAATCACAAATACGGTAAAGAGTTGATAATTTTATGTCTGCTTTATTAGACTCGATGTCTATATAAGTTCTTCTTGATACATTAATACATTTTGCAACTTGAACTTGTGTTTTACCACGAAACTCTCTGAGGGTTTTTATTCTATGGGCTAGGAACTCAGGCTCATAACTATTAGGTTGCATTTATCCTTACCGTTTTCCAAAATACTTCCAACCTCACTGTTGAAAATAATAACTATCGACCACGATATACCAATCGAATTAAAAGCATAAAGTAACTTTATGCGGGGCGATTATACGTTCATTAGATATACATGTAAATTATTCAACCGATATCACACCATTGATGGCACTTATGTATTGATATCCAGTTAAGCCCTCGCTGAACCGCCTGCGGCTAGAGCAATAAAGATTTACTTATTCATACATAATTACCTATCAATTTTATTGATAATCATGGGTTTTGTGACATAATAGCCCTATCTTGATGATTTAAGCCTTATCAAGAGTTCTACATTCTTTTACCGTCGTACCCTCTTAGTGCGACGGCTTTTTCTTTTCAAGTCTCCCTATACCATTTCTCTCCATATAGCACTTGTATTATTAACTCTCCTACAACATACACACGGCAGCACTCTGTGCAAGTGTGCAGCTGATTACGCCCAGAAAAGAAGATACGGTATGAAATGCCAAAAGATGTTGGATAGCTTGCTGAGGCAAAGAAAGGGATATTGGTGAGATCAAAAAAGCCCACAAGCAAAGCTTGCGGGCTTAATATGAGATGGTGCCCCGGGCCGGACTTGAACCGGCACAGCGCGAACGCCGAGGGATTTTAAATCCCTTGTGTCTACCAATTCCACCACCAGGGCACGCAATACTTTGCGATGCCGTTTAGTACAGTAAACACCATCTTTGTCTTACCGCTGATTGCCGTAAGATTTTAATCTGGAGCGACACACGAGGTTCGAACTCGTGACCTCAACCTTGGCAAGGTTGCGCTCTACCAACTGAGCTAGTGTCGCAAATGGAGGCGCGTCCCGGAGTCGAACCGAGGTCCACGGATTTGCAATCCGCTGCATAGCCACTCTGCCAACGCGCCATTCGGTAATCATATTTGATTAACTAACCGCACCAGATGTGTTCCGTTGCGGTATGTGGTGCATTCTACGCAATACCGCGCCTGAGTCAACAGTAAAATTCATCATTTTTGGTCAAGTGGCGAATTTGCAGTCAATAACCCCTGTTTTATAGATTTTTAACTCTTACATTATCGTATGATGCTCAATTTTAAGGCAAAAAGACAACTTTAAAATATCAGATTTCCATCACACTAACATCAATATGACTACAAAAATAAAAGTTAACAGTACTGAATTTGAGAAATGCCTTAAAAATCACCTTTACGAACTGATTTATGAAACTCTTCCAGCAGTTCGTGTTTCAGCCATAAAAAAAGCGGCTATTAAGCCGCTTTTCCAACAGTACAGGGACTTCACAGGTCTTCCGAGTTCAGTAAGTCATGCTTGGCGGCCTTGAGGTAAATGTACATCGACCAGTAAGTCAAGATCATCGCAACGTACAAAGCGATGTAACCAATCCAAACTAGCCACTCGTTCGGATGCCACAGTAGGACGATTAGCGCAACCATCTGAGAAGCGGTTTTGACCTTACCGACCCAGGACACCGCAACACTCGAGCGCTTGCCTAATTCGGCCATCCACTCCCGCAAGGCAGAAATAATGATCTCGCGTCCAATCATCGTAATTGCCGGTATGGTTACCCACACCGAATTGTAGTGCTCAACGACCAAGACCATCGCCGCAGCGACCATCACCTTATCGGCAACCGGATCGATAAAAGCACCAAAACGTGTAGTCTGGTTTAGTTTACGGGCCAAGTAGCCATCAAACCAGTCTGTGACGCCGGCAATCAAGAAAATCAACGCTGTCGCAAAAGGGGACCAGTTATACGGCAGATAAAAGGTGATCACGAAAAATGGAATCAAAATGAGCCGTATAAAACTTAGAATGTTCGGGATTGTTAAACGCATAGTTCTTCGTTCTTATTGTGTAGATGTACCGCACGAACCTAATGATTCAGCGCGTCATAAATTTTTTCTGCCATCGCACGACTGATGCCCGGCACCTTGGCGATTTCTTCTCTGCTAGCTTTTTTCAGTTCCTGTAGGCCACCCATATATTTGAGCAATGCTTGGCGACGTTTGGGGCCGATACCCTCAATGTCTTCCAAAGCACTACGTTTTCTTACTTTTGCACGCTGGGCACGGTGACCGCTGATTGCATGATTGTGACTTTCATCCCTGATATGTTGAATTAAATGCAACGCTGGGGAATCTGCCGGCATTGAAAACTCTTCGCCAGTGGTAAGCAACAACGTTTCCAGCCCTGGCTTTCGGGTCGTCCCTTTCGCTACCCCAACCAAAAGCGACCGCTTTGGCCACTCTGTCATCAACGGATTAACTACATCATACGCTCTTGACAGCTGACCTCTACCCCCATCGATAAAAATAATATCAGGAATTCTATCCGGATCGACTTGTGAACCATATCGACGCGCTAAAGCTTGTGCCATCGCAGCATAGTCATCACCGCCGGTAATGCCGGTGATGTTATAGCGACGATACTCCTGCTTAAGCGGTCCATCCTGATTGAACACCACACAAGAGGCAACTGTCTTCTCTCCCATGGTGTGACTGATATCAAAACACTCCATTCGCTCAAGCCGATTGAGCTTCAGTGCTTCACGCAGGGCAGTAAAGCGCTGGTGGACGGTCATCCGATGGCTAAGTTTACTCGTAAGCGCCGTTCTGGCGTTTGTTTGCGCCAAACGCTGGAACTTGGCTTTATTGCCACGAGTATGGGATTTGATGACGATTTTACGCCCTGCAAGCTCCGTCAACGTCTGCGCAATCACTGCCTGCTCATCACCAAGCGCCTCCCCCAGCAGGATCTCACTCGGGATCACCCGGCCCTCGGCCTGATTGAGGTAAAACTGGGTAACAAAACTGGACAGCACTTCTGTTATCTCGGCATCGAGTGGCATCTTAGGGAAATAACTGCGGCTGCCCAAAATCTTGCCTTGGCGGATATAGAGCGCATGGATACAGGCCATGCCATTTTCGTAGGCGATGCCGATCACGTCCAGATCATCATCACTATCGTGGCTGACAAACTGCTGTTCCTGTACGCGCCTTAGCGCCTGGATCTGATCACGGTAGGTCGCCGCCTTCTCAAAGGCCAACTGCTGGCTCGCCAGCTCCATTTTTTCGACCATCGACGTGATCACCTGGCGGTCTTTGCCTTTCAAGAACAGCCGGACATAGTTGACCTGCTCTTCGTAGTCTTCGTCACTCACCAGCCCTTTAACGCAGGGCCCAAGGCATCGACCAATCTGATACATCAGGCATGGGCGGCTGCGGTTAGCGTAGACTGAATCTTCACACTGGCGAATGGGAAAAATTTTCTGCAACAGATGCAAGCTTTCCCTCACGGCACCACCGTCCGGGTAGGGCCCGAAATACTCGCCTTTGCGCTTCTTGGCACCGCGATGCATCGACAGACGGGGGTGAGCAGAGGCACTGAGGAAAATGTAAGGGTAAGACTTGTCGTCCCGGAGCAGGACATTGTATTTCGGCAGGTAAAGCTTGATGTAGTTGTGCTCAAGGATCAGAGCTTCCGTTTCGGTATGCGTAACGGTGACATCAACCTTGACAATATTTTTAACCAAGGCACGGGTCTTCTCCCCCGCCACATTCACCCGGAAGTAGCTAGAAAGACGCTTTTTAAGATCTTTGGCCTTACCGACATAGATAACCTCATCAGCCAGATCATACATTCGGTATACACCTGGCTGATGAGTCACAGTTTTTAGAAAACTTTTTGCGTCAAACCGTTCCGACACTACAACGTCTCTGTGTCTAACATTCCATGGCGGATAGCAAGGTGGGTAAGCTCTACATCACCGTTAATATCCAGTTTATTGAATAAACGATAACGATAGCTGTTCACGGTTTTCGGGCTCAGATTCAGTTGCTCTGAAATATCGGTCACTTTCTGCCCTTTGGTGATCATCATCATGATCTGTAGCTCACGTTCAGAGAGATCTTTGAAAGGGTTTTCCGAATCTGGTGCAAACTGGCTCAATGCCATCTGCTGCGCAATTTCAGGTGAAATATAACGCTGTCCACTATTGACCATGCGAATGGCATTGATCATTTCGTCAGGGCCGGCACCTTTAGTCAGGTAGCCTGCTGCGCCTGCCTGCATCACCTTAGTCGGAAACGGGTTTTCTGTATGGATGGTCAAAACGATAATTTTGACATCAGGACTAAAGCGCAAAATTTTACGTGTCGCTTCAAGGCCACCGATACCAGGCATATTCATGTCCATAAGAATGATGTCCGCATGAGAATTACGGCACCATTTTACGGCTTCTTCACCACTGTCGGCTTCCCCTACCACTTTTATACCACGGACATCTTCAAGCAGACGTCGGATCCCTGTGCGAACCAGTTCGTGATCATCTACAAGGAATACATTAATCAAGCTGTATCTCCAATATGATTTGGCTCTGCACCCAGCCGAATTGGCGGGATAGCTGTTACTGATATTATCCAATTCTACCTTAACTTCCCACCAAATCTCATGCAGTTTCTGTGTAACAGCGCATGTTTTCGTAGTAAGTTAAGGCTTGACAAAACAATGATTTGTCAATTTTTACAAGCTTCAAAATAAAATAGCTTGGACAGCAGTATTTACTATATTTCGAAAAAAATAAAGTGAAATATTCAAGTTATCCAATTAGTTAGATTTATCTCAAAAAGATAGCTCTAATCTGTAATATTGTTGAGGCAATCAATATGTTAAATCAATTACCCATTAGTGGTGTCTGCTTCCGCTTTATTCATCAAAGTCTAAAAAAAGCAGCTAGTTAGTGAAATTTCCTTTTTTTTCGGCAAGCTACAATTTTCATTTGGCAAAAACATCTCGCACCACATTCTGCACAATGATAGCCTCCGCTCAAACCAAGCCTTCGCTTTGCTTGCCAGCCAAATGGCCTCCTTCCATGATTAAAGTATTACCCATCAATAGCGATTAACAAACGTCACGTGTCCATTAGTCTTGGCTTTGATGGATATAGCCGCTTTGCTGCTAACAGTATGACTTTTGGTACGTAATCTCCCCACACAATGTTCACCCCGGCAGCAGGACCGGCCATTTTGGCTAAGAGTTAGACGTCTAGATGTAGAGGTTTCCCTTCTGTTTGATGTTCATGTATGATGTCGCGTCCTTATGCCTGCCGGCATAACTGCTCTTGCTTAAATATGGATATTTGCAACCCCTTACCCGCCATCGATGCGGGTTTGTTTTGGACTTCGCAAGCAGCCTTTTGGCCGGCAATGTACAAGCAAATACCCAAGAGCTTTAAAAGGTTATGTCATGAATCTCTCTGCCAAGACAGTTGTGCTCATCGCAATCGGTGCAGCCTTATATGGTATTGGTGGTCTACCTATGTTTGGTATTCCTGTCTTTGCAAATACCACTCTCAAACCTGCAATGGCAGTGCTTGCCTTGTTCGGTGTACTATTCGGCCCTCTCGTAGGCTTTCTTGTCGGCTTCATCGGCCACTGGGTCACCGACCTTTTCGCTGGCTGGGGCGTGTGGGTAACTTGGGTACTCGGCTCAGGGATCGTCGGCCTGGTCATTGGCCTGTATCCCAAAATCACCAAGCAGAGAATTGAAAAAGGGCTATTCTCCAAATTTGACTTCTGCCTGTTCGTGCTCCTGGCTTTCATAGGCAATGTCGTGGGCTATGGCTGCTCAGCCTTCCTTGACGCCGTACTGTACGCCGAACCGTTTACTAAGGTGCTGGCACAGCTAACGATCATTGCTGTCGGCAACACGGTACTGATCGCCATTGTCGGCCACTTCATCCTGACTGCTGTCGCCAAGCGCAAGCAACAAAGCTACAACCTGATCGAGGCAGAATAAGTCATGTCTATTCAGTTTACTGACTTCTCATTCAAATACTGGGCGCTGCAAAAGCCCACCCTGAAGAACATCAACCTAACCATAAATAAAGGCGAAAAGGTTGTTATTGTCGGCCCAAGCGGTAGCGGCAAGTCTACGTTGGGCCAATGCTTGAATGGCTTGATCCCTTTCTCGGTCAAAGGCGACATCACCGGCAGCCTTGAGATCAACGGTAAAGAAACCCAGCAGATGGATCTTCACCAGTGCACCAGCCTGGTGGGAACGGTCCTGCAAGACACCGATGGCCAATTTGTCGGCTTGAGCATCGGCGAAGACATCGCCTTTGCCCTGGAAAACCAGATGATTGCACCAGGTCCAATGCGCCAAGTGGTTGAAGAAACAGCGGCAATGATGGAGCTGGATGATATGCTGCATATGTCACCTTTCGACCTCAGTGGCGGCCAGAAGCAGCGCGTATCGCTGGCAGGGGTGATGGTTGACGATGTCGACATTCTTCTGTTCGACGAACCGCTCGCGAGCTTGGATCCGAAAACGGGCAAGTCAACCATCGAAATTATCGATCGCCTGCACCGCGAGACCGGCAAAACTGTGGTTATTATCGAGCACCGACTTGAAGATGTGCTGCACTGCCATGCCGACCGTATTATCCTGATGGAGCGCGGTGAAATTGTTGCCAACATGACACCCGACGAATTGCTGGCAAGCCCACTGCTAACCCAGCACGGGATCCGCGAGCCCCTGTATCTTTCCGCATTGAAAGCAGCCGGCTGTGACATCGACCAAGCGGATAGGCCCGCCTACCTGTCGACAATCGATATCGACCGTTTCAAACCCCAGGTACTCAACTGGTTCCAGCAAGGTGACGTGGTCACAGCAGCAACTGGCACAACCCCGCTGCTGGAGGTGAACAACCTCGGCTATTCCTACGATGGCCAGCGCCAGACCCTCGACGGTGTCAGCTTTACCGTCAACCAAGGCGAGTTTGTCTCGATCCTCGGCAAGAACGGTTCAGGCAAGTCGACCATCACCCGTTT
Source organism: Photobacterium gaetbulicola Gung47 (assembly GCA_000940995.1). Taxonomy (NCBI): domain Bacteria; kingdom Pseudomonadati; phylum Pseudomonadota; class Gammaproteobacteria; order Vibrionales; family Vibrionaceae; genus Photobacterium; species Photobacterium gaetbulicola. Next base: position 1,649,632 of record CP005974.1, on the reverse strand, counting down.
GATCATGGGCGTACTGGAGCCGGACAGTGGGAGCATTTGCTTTGAAGGGCATGACCTAGCCGCGCGTTCCATTTTCGAGCGAAGCCAAGACATTGGTATTGTGCTGCAGAACCCAAACCACATGATTTCCCACCATATGATTTTCGACGAAGTCGCTTCCGGCCTGCGCAACCGCGGGGTGCCAGAAAGCGACGTCGAAGCCAAGGTGCTGGAGACCTTGAAGCTGTGCGGGCTGGATCGCTACCGCCACTGGCCTATCGATGCCCTGAGCTACGGCCAGAAAAAACGGGTCACCATCGCAACTATCTTGGTACTGGAGCCTAAGCTGCTGATCCTTGACGAGCCAACCGCGGGTCAAGATTACCACCACTACACGGCGATGATGGGCTTTATCAAGGAGCTCAACCAAAAGCTGGGGATCACCATCTTGATCATTTCCCACGATATGCATTTGGTGCTTGAATACACCCAGCGTGCGATCGTCATCGCTGACAGCAAGTTGCTGGCCGATTCTGCCGTCAACGAGGTGTTCAGCCAACCGGCCTTGCTGGAAAAAGCCAACCTGACAGTAACCAGTTTGTATACACTTGCCGATAGCTTGGGTATCGAGCGCATTGATCACTTTATTCGTTGCTTCATTAACCATGAGGCAGGCTCACTTTAATGAAAACCAATAAGATAAAATTCGGTATTAGCTACATCAATACCGGCTCGCCTCTCCATGCGCTAAACGGGATCACCAAGTTCATTTTGTTTATGGCCTGGGTCACCATGGTGCTGATGACGTTCGATGTCCGTATCATTGTGGCCATGATTTTGGTTGGCTTTGCTCTGCTTCGTCTTTCGCGTGTACCTTTTGCCAATTACAAAACCCTGATGACAGGTACGGTCACCGTACTGCTCCTTAATGCACTCTTTATGTTCCTGATTGCACCGCAGCAGGGAACTGAGTATATGGGCAGCCAAACCGTTGTTATCCCGCTACCGGGTAACTACTCCCTAACCCAGGAAACCCTGTTTTATCTGGTAACCGTTACCCTGAAGTACTTCAGCATGTTCCCGGTAGCTCTGGTATTCGTATTTACCACTCACCCGACGGAATTTTCGGCTAGCCTGAATAAGCTAGGCGTCCCGTACCGTATTGCCTATGCGGTAAGCCTGACATTGCGCTATCTACCGGAAGTGACCAAGGACTTCATCAACATCATGCATGCCCAGCAGGCACGTGGGGTGGATATCTCGAAAAATGCACCGGTCTTTACCCGCATCAGAAATGTGGCAAAAATTCTAGGCCCATTGATTTTCTCCAGCCTTGACCGTGCTGACGTGATTTCCAATGCGATGACCTTACGTGGATTTGGCCAGCACAAACGTCGCAGCTGGTATAGCTTGAAGCCGATGACCAAGGCGGATTTCGCCGTCTTGTTGACTATCGCCGTGATCTTGGCTCTGGGCTTTGCCAACCGCTACCACGCCGAACAGCTCTTTTGGTATCCGTTTTAACCTAACGCCAAACACACATCCATCAATATCAAAGGCCAGCACTGCTGGCCTTTTCGTTATGTCCCTTTTCTTTCGCAATCAAGTTTTTAATCGGCATTGCTTGTCAGCCCCTGCCGATATGAACCAACTGCTTTGGCATCACGTACCTGTATAATTAAAGCGACGGGTAAATCGACATGAAACCGGAGAAGATTATCAGCAAGGAAAAGTCAGGGACAGCCAGAGAATATGCCAAAGTCCCGAAAAGCCGCCTGTCGCGTCTGGGACAATTAGGTTCTTTGGCGACACGCGTAGCAGGCAGCATGGTCACCGAGGGAGTCAGGCAGCTCGCCCAGGGCAACCGTCCCAAAGCTAGTGAGTTATTACTCACCCCCAACAATGCCAGGCGCGTTGCCGACCAATTGTCCCTGCTGCGCGGGGCTGCAATGAAAGTTGGACAATTGCTGTCAATGGATGCCGGAGATCTACTTCCGCCTGAACTGGCAGAGCTACTGGCACGGCTGCGGGCAGAAGCCAAGGCGATGCCCATCAGCCAACTCAATGCGATGCTGCAGCAAGAGTGGGATATCGACTGGCAAGACCAATTTCAGACCTTTTCCTTCTACCCTGTCGCTGCCGCATCCATCGGCCAGGTACATGCCGCCACCAACTGGCAAGGTGACAAGATTGCACTGAAAATCCAATACCCGGGGATCAAGCAAAGTATCGACAGCGATGTCGATAACGTCGCTACCCTATTGCGTGTATCAGGGCTACTGCCCAAGGGCGTTGATTATCAGGATTTGCTGGAACAAGCCAAGCAGCAGCTCCACGCAGAAGCAGACTATCAGCTCGAGGCTAAGCTGCTCAAGCAATACCGTCAATTGCTGGCCCATGATACGAGATATGTTATACCAGGTGTCTTCGACGAGCTAACCACAGAAAACATCCTTGCGATGAACTATGTTGATGGCCTGCAGATTGAGTCGCTGATCAACCAGCCGCAGCATGTTCGAAACCATGTTATGGTGCTCGCCTTCGAACTGCTGTTCAAAGAAATGTTTGAGTTCAGGCTAGTACAGACCGATCCGAACTTCGCCAACTTCCTCTACAACGAGCAATATCAACAGTTGGTGTTACTTGATTTCGGCGCAACTCGTGCTTACCCGTCCAGAGTATCAGAAGGCTACCGACGACTACTCAGCGCAGCGCTGCATCATGATAAACCAGCGATGAATTCAGCCCTGCGCCAGATTGGCTTTTTCAGTCAACCGATCACGGCCTCACAGCAAGAGGCGGTGATCGCGCTATGCCTGGAAGCCTGTGAGCCGATCATGACCGTGGGCGAATTTGATTTCGGCCAAACCGACTTGGCGCGTCGAATTCGTGATGCCGGCACGGCGCTGAGCATGAAGGAGAATTATTGGCATACCCCACCTGCCGATGCGATTTTCTTCCACCGCAAGCTAGGGGGATTGTACCTGCTTGCCGCGAGGCTCCAAGCCAAGGTCGATGTTGGGAAGATTTTCTCACCTTACCGGTTACAGGACTGATCCCACCGTTAGTGCAATCCCCTACGACGAGGGGCCCAAATAATGGGCCCGCCAATACCCGGCGTCATCAAACAGCTCTTCGTTAAGGGCAATGGCATTTTCAATCGACAGGTACAGTTCGGAGTTCTCCTCCCCCAGAGACTGAAGCTTTTCACGCGCGCGGTACAGTTCCGCAATATATGCCTGCTGGGACTTGACCGCTAAGTTGTGGCCACTCACTTCTTGACCGGGCTTTTGTTGCGCGAGATAAGCACGGCTATCCTCACCGGCATGAGGGCCATCTTGCTCTAAGCTAACGACAAGCAGAGAGCCCCCCAGAGCCATACCGAGCAGGCCCGTCTTAATGATACTTTTCATCATCATGCAACCTCAAAACTGTAGATTGACACAATAATGACAAACAATTGAATGACGTTCAATTAATACCAGCTGAACAATTTTCCATCACCAGCTCGCCCAAAACGTCGGTTTGCTGTCCGCCGCTTGGATGATCCCCCCTCTTTTAAGAAGCCGGCTTAGCCGAAGAGTAAGTGTCCGTACCGTGCAGTTTAGGCTTTCTCGTCACAAGGAAAACGGCGATGGCAGCTAACAGAAAACCGGCGGCACCGAACTCGTCAAAACGTTCACCAAAAATCAACCAGGCTTGGAAAGCCGTCATTGGCGGTACGAGGTAAAAGGTCGAAGCCACCTTGGATGACTCACCATGCTTCACCATATAAAGCAGTAATAAAATGGCGACGACCGACAGCACCAAGACCAACCAGCTCAGGGCAAATATAAACGTCGGGGTCCAATGTACCACCATGGTTTCCGTCGCCAGAGCCAAAGGCAGGAACAACAAAGCCGCCGCAAAATATTGCCATACAGCGCCTCCCACCATATCAACACCTTGGCAGAACTTTTTCTGGTAAAGCGTACCAAAAGTGATCCCCACCAAAGCCAGGAAAGTGAACAGATAGGCGGCTTCTCGGCTACCATCCTGATGCCAAGCCATATTCCCTTGCAGCACAAGATTGATGCCAACAAAGCCAATTGCCAACCCGAGCCATTGCGACAACCGCATTCGCTCGCCTGCACAACCGAACATTACCAGCGCGGTCACTATTGGCTGTAACCCTACCAGCAGGGAGCACAGCCCTGCCGGCATACCGAGGCCAATTGCGATATAGGTACCGCCCAAGTAAAAACCGTGGATCAACAAGCCTGCCACCATACAGTGAACCAGCGCCCTGCCGGTCGGTATCCGAGCTCTTAGGATAGCCACCAGCAGCAAAAACACCGCGATATTCGCAACCATCCGGATCAACAGAAATGTCGCCGGTTCGGCGTAGGGTAAACCGAGCCGTGCGCCAATAAAGCCAGAGCTCCAGAGAACAACAAACAAGAATGGAATAAATCGCGTCATCATAGCTCACCCACTTTTCTTTTCCCTTAATTACCCTTACTTTAAATGGGCACAAAAATCTTAACAGGGACAGTTTGGTGATTTTTAATGGGTACAGATAACACAAAGAAAGCGTATAACTCTCGGTGTCAGAAAGCATTGCTGCAGGAGCATAGCCCGCTCAAAACCAAATACCAGTACGTCTACCAATGGATCTCCGAGCGGATAGACAAGCAAAGCTACCAGCCGGGGGAACGGCTCCCTTCTATTCGAGATCTCAGCCAAAAACTGTCCGTGAGTAAAAACACGGTGATCCGTGCTTATCAGCAACTGGAAGCTAACCAGAAGATCACCGCGCAAGCCCGCTCTGGCTATCGGGTCAATCGCAGCAAAGTCATCCATGGACTTCCAGAACCGGTTCCCGAGCCGGGTTTTGTCGACCTAATGACACTCAGTAAAAAAATCATGGAACTGCCTGTATCCCGAGAGGTTTTACCAATGGGATCGGCCCACCCTGATACTGACTTTCCTGCCATCAACAGCTTGTACGCTGAAATAGGCCGACACAGCCGCTACCAAAGCCATATTCCCAGCCATTACCAACTGCCACCGGGAAACGATCTGCTGTTGAAGCAACTCGTTGGTATAAACCGCGAACTTGGCATTACCATCTCCAAACAGTCGCTGCTGGTAACCCATGGTGCGCAGCAGGCGATTAGCTTGAGCCTGCAGGCCCTGACCTCTGCTGGGGATATCGTCTTGGTAGAGTCTGCCAGTTATTTCGGCAACCTTATGCTGCTAGAATCTCTGGGCCTTAAAGTGATTGAAATTCCGGCGAGCCCAATCACTGGCATTCATTTGGATGCCCTTGAGCAGGCACTCAAAGATTGGCCGGTCAAGGCCATCTTGATTAACCCCAGTTTCAACAACCCGACAGGGTATGTGATGTCGACAGCGGACCGACTACGCTTCCTCGCCATGACCCATGGGATCCCAATTATCGAAGACGATGTCTTCGGCGGCCTGGCACATCATCAGCGTCCCCTGCCGCTGAAAACCCTCGACCAAGAAAACCGGGTGATCTATTGCAACTCGTTATCTAAGACATTGGACTCCAGACTCCGTATCGGCTGGGTCGTGGCCGGCAAGTATCAGACAGTAATTGAGAAACGCTTGCTCACTGACAACATGGGCAGCCCCAACCTCATTCACTCCGCGGTTGCCCAATTCCTTGCAAGCGGCAAATACCGCCAGCACCTCGGTAAAATCCGCCGCAGTTACGCTAAAAAACAGCAGGTATTCTATCAGCAGCTCACCCAGGCCTTGAACCAATACCCGCAGCTTAGGGATCATTACCACCTGACCCAACCAACCGGTGGATTCTTATGCTGGCTCACTCTAGCCGAGCATGCGGACAGTCAGGCCATTTATCAACAGGCGCTAAGCCAAGGGATCAGCGTACTTCCCGGCACCATGTTCAGTACCAACAAGCGCTATGCGCATTGCCTGCGCCTGAGCTTTGCCAACTTCCGTGAAAATAACACCTGGCGGCAGGGGCTCGACCAGCTAGCCGCAATTATTGCAGGACAAACCAAACAGTAACCATAAAGTCGAAAAGACACCGCTATCCCAGCTGCTACACTACTGATAGCGCACAGGATAGAAGGAAACCGCAGGATGAGGTACCGCCCCCTCGCTACAGCAATGAACACAGTACGCCTGGCCTTGTTATCCCTTATCATATTGGCCCCACCAGCCAAGGCTCTGTCCTTCCCTGAAACTGTACTCGAAGGCTCCAGCCTCGGCATGCACTATGTCGTTGAGCGCATCGGGCAAACCAACGGCGTACCATGGGGGATGGCTTTCACCCCCGACCAACAGCTGCTGATCACCTACCGGGAAGGCAATATTCGCCTGCTCAACCCTGAGGATGGATCCCTGCAAGAAGTTTCCGGACTCCCCCCCATTCGCCAATACGGACAGGGGGGACTGATGGATATCGCCCGGCTAGATACCACCGGCAACCAACCGCCCGACCAGCGTCACAACAACGCCGCACCTCAAACCTGGTATTACTTCACTTACGCTAAAGCACACGATGGGCAGGCCGCGACAACCCTCGCCCGCGCCAAGCTTAGCGGTACCCAGTTAACCCAGTGGCAGGATTTGCTGGTCACTCAATCCTTCAGCGATGCTTCCCGCCACTTCGGTAGCCGTATCGCTTTCGATAACCAAGGCCATGTCTTTTTTTCTATCGGGGACCGAGCTCATCGTCCCAACGGGCAAGATCTCGCAACCCATGCGGGCACTATCCTTAGACTCAACCTCGATGGCTCAACGCCCGAAGACAACCCTTTTACCGATACACCTAATGCACTTGCTGAAATTTGGAGCTTTGGTCACCGTAACCCGCAAGGGCTGCTGTTTGATCCACTGACCAACCGGCTGTGGTCAAACGAGCATGGTCCTAGGGGCGGCGATGAAATCAATTTAATCACCGCAGGGGCCAACTACGGCTGGCCAGTCACCTCTCACGGGAAGGAATATTGGGGCCCGATTGCGGTGGGCGAAGCCACCGAGAAAGATGGCATTGTCTCGCCACGCAAGGTGTATATTCCCTCCATAGCACCGGGCAGCCTGCTTCTTTATCGAGGCGCAGCCTTCCCCAGCTGGCAAGGCCAGCTATTCAGTGGGGCATTGAAACTACGCCACCTAAACCGGGTTGAAATAACAGACAATGCCAGCATCGCAAACGAAGAGCGGCTGCTCGAAGCACTGGAAGAACGGATACGGGCCCTGGCTGTGGACGACCTGGGCTGGCTGTATTTATCGGCAGATTCCGGTGCAATTTACCGCCTACGCCCTCGCTCCCGATAACATGCGTATTATGCATAGAATATTTGTTATTTGCTCATTTGAGTCATAACTTAATTTCCTCTACTATCCCCGCACTTTTTTACCTTGAGGCACTGATGTTTTCACAATCACTGACAGCCCAACTGATACGGATGGTCTTGCTGCTTGCACTGACCCTAGTGAGTGTCCACCACTGCCAGCCGTTGCTGGACTCGCTGGCCGAACATGCCATGAACGGTGGCTGCCATCAGCAAAACTCAAACGACCACACTTTGACCGGACTATAACCATGAGTATTTTTCGCTTTCCACTACTGGTGTGGATGGGCATTGGAACACTAATTATCAGCCTAGGGATCAGGCAGTCTTTCGGTATCTTCATGATGCCGATTTCTATGCATTTTGATACTGGCCGTGAATTCTTTAGTCTGGCTATCGCTGTGCAGAACTTGCTTTTCGGCGCCTTCCAGCCGTTTGTTGGTATGGCCGCCGACCGCTGGGGCGCGCAAAAAGTCATCTGGACTGGTGCCATCGCCTATGGGCTAGGGCTGTACCTCACCTCAATCGCAGTCGAGCCAAATTGGTTATACGTATCTCTTGGTGCGCTGGTTGGCCTAGGTTTGAGTGCTACCAGCTACGTTATCGTACTTGGTGCCGTGGCCCGCGTAGTCCCCGCCGAACACACGGCCAAAGCGTTCGGCCTGACAACAGCGGCCGGGTCATTTGGTATGTTTGCTGTGATCCCGGGAGCACAGTACCTGTTGAGCGAATTTGACTGGCAGCTGGCGCTGCAGGTTTTCGCTATGCTCTGCGCGATCATGATGGCCTTCTCATGCTTTATGAAGGTCAACGCCGGCCCGGCAAGCAGCGCTTCCCCGGACGGTCGCGAACTGACGTTGCGCCAGGCACTGCGCGATGCTTTCAGGCACCGCGGTTACTGGCTAATCCACATGGGCTTCTTTGTCTGCGGCTTTCATGTCATGTTCATTGCCACCCACCTGCCAAGCTATCTGGCTGATAAGGGCCTTCCCGGCACCACTGCTGCCATGGCTCTGGCCTATGTGGGGATCTTCAACATTTTCGGCAGCTATTTCTGGGGGGTAATGGGCGATAAATTCAGCAAACGCTATGTGATGTGTGCCCTGTACCTGGTCCGCACCGTTGTGATCGCTGGGTTTGTGGTCCTGCCGGTCACCACCGAGACTGCCGCCCTGTTTGGTGGTGCCATCGGTTTCTGCTGGCTTGGCACCGTCCCACTGACCTCTGGCCTAGTTCGCCAAATTTTCGGTGCGCGCTACATGTCGACCCTCTATGGCCTGGTGTTTTTTACCCATCAGGTCGGCAGCTTCCTCGGCGCCTGGTTCGGCGGTCGTATCTACGACTACTACGGCAGTTACGAGCCGATCTGGTGGACAACGGTAGCCCTGGCATTCTTAGCAGCGCTTATCCACCTACCGGTTAACGATGAGCCCATCTACCAGCCAAAAACCGCTTAATCACCAGCTAGCAAAACGGGCAGTATCAACTGCCCGTTTTTAGTGGCTTGCCTAACCACAGCTTTCACAGCGGCTTTGCCGCCGCAGCTTGCCTCCATCAGACTTTGAACTGTGATACCAGGCCATCTAGGGTCTCGCTCTGGCTCGCTAGGCCGTCGCAGGTTTGCTGCGCGCTCTGGATATTGCTCAGGGTCTCTTCGCACGCCATCACAATACTACGGATGTTATCGCTCAAGTTCCCGGTTACCACCGTCTGCTGATCGGCGGCAATGGCAACCTGACGGTTAACATCGCTGATCATTACAATAGACTCGCTCATCGCATCGAGCGCAATATTGGTCTGCTGAGCCTGTTCGACCGTTGTCGTACCAGCCTCGGAATTATTGCGCATCGCCTCTACTGACTGCCCCACGGTGTCTTGAAGCTTTTCGATCATTGAATGAATTTCGCTGGTGCAGGACTGGGTCTTGTTCGCCAGTGAGCGCACTTCATCAGCGACGACAGCAAACCCTCGGCCTTGCTCACCGGCACGGGCCGCTTCAATGGCAGCATTAAGTGCTAGGAGGTTCGTCTGGTCGGCAATCCCGCGGATCACTTCGAGAATCGAGGAGATACCGGCGACATTTTTCTCTAGCTCCTTGATCACTACGCTTGAACCGTCAATGTCGTTTGCCAACTGGCCGATGGCAGTCACCGACTCTGCCAAGGTCACCTGTACCGTCTGCGATTGTTCACTGATCGAGTCTGTCACCTTGGCCGCTTCCGCAGCATGGCCGCTCACCGTCTGGCTGGTTGCGGTCAGCTCGTAAGCGGCCGACTCAACCTCGGTGCATTGGGCCTGCTGGGAATGGCAGGCATTGAGCACCTGCGCCGTCAGCATACTCAACTGAGACGCATCGCTGCGGACGTGATGAGAAGCGGTAACAACCTTTGCCAACGTGGTATGGATCTTACTGACAAAGGTGTTGAATGCTGTCGCTAGCTGACCAATTTCATCACTGCCCAGCACAGGAATACGGGTCGACAAATCACCGTCACCGGCCGAGATATCTTCCAATGCCCGAGTCAATTGTTGGAGCGGGTTGACGATCACGCGGATCACAACCAAAGTGATGAAAGCAGACACCAGCAGGGAGAGAATCGAGCCGGCCAACAAGATGGTATTGGTCTCCTCGCTGTGAGTCTGTACTTCCGAAACCAGTGCTGCACGCTGGGTTTCGATATCCTTACGGACGACCTTGAGCAGCTTGCGAATCGCTTCGAAGTCCTTCTCTGCCATCGCGTCGTTTGCATAATAATAACTGAGCGCCCGCTCTGGGTTAGTCACCATAAATTCATAGCGCTTCTGCCATTTATCGTACTCCTGCTCCAGCTTACGGACGTTGGCTCGGCTGCTTTCCGATAAAAAACCCGTATCGATCAGTTCATGCACGGATGCGAGGCGGGGAAAGGCTTTTGGGCCATTGTCGTAGAAATTGAAGCGGTGAAGTTCAATGCTAGCATGATCATCAGGCTGGGTCAGAGCCATGGCCATACCGGCCGTCATTACTTGGTACATATCGCGGTAAGCATCTTCCAGGTTATCCATCACTGGCTGAACCTCCTCGCTCAGAAGGCGGTTAGCTTGCTGCTGCTCGTTATAAACAACAAATACCTGGGCAATCAAGCCCGAGAAAGCCAAAGCAACAATCGCGATAGGAATAGCCAACTTATACTTGAAACTAATCTTGTTTATCCAGCTCATACTGTCCTACATCCCTAAAGTTATTTATTTGAATTGCCTAAATAAATTATCAAGCGCTATAATTTTTTACGCCTTTTACCACTTTTCTTGCCGCCCAAAAAAACAAATATCAAAATGCTATTCATAAGCAGTATTAATGGCTACTTCCTGTCATCAGTAATCTATTGATTTACAAGATAATCGTCTAACTCACTGGCTTTTCTGTCCGGCAATTACAGCGCAAAAAAAAGCCCCCTGACAATTCAGGGGGCTCACAATCAGGGCTGAGTCACTCTCAAGGATTAAAGGTGCTCACCACGACGAAGCGCGTCGATACGCTTGTCCAACGGTGGGTGGGTCATAAACAGCTCAGACAGGGATTTCTTGCCGTTGATCCCAAACGCCATCATCGAGCCTTCAAGCTGAGATTCATGACTCATCTTCAAGCGCTCAAGCGCCGCAATCATCTTCTCTTTACCCACTAACTGGGCAGAGCCTGCGTCAGCCTTGAACTCGCGGTGACGGCTGTACCACATGGTCAAGATACTCGCCAAGAAACCGAACAGCACTTCCATGATAGACGAGACAATGAAGTAGGTCATGTAGCTACCGCCCTCACCCTCTTCATCGCTACTGTTCACGCCGCTGATAACACCAGCGACCAAGCGAGAAACAAAGATCACGAAAGTGTTCACCACACCCTGCATCAGAGTCATGTTCACCATGTCACCGTTGGCAATGTGGCTCACTTCGTGGGCCAATACCGCCTCGGCTTCGTCACGGGTCATGTTATGCAGCAAGCCTGTCGATACCGCAACCAGCGAATCGTCGCGCTTGGCACCTGTTGCAAATGCGTTGATATCACCAGCGTCGTAAATAGCCACAGTCGGCATACCAATACCAGACTGTTGTGCCTGGCGGGCAACGGTTTCCATCAACCAGTGCTCAGTCTCGTTACGTGGGTGTTCAATGACCATCCCGCCCACAGAGCGCAGTGCCATTGACTTCGACATGAACAATGAAATCAACGAGCCACCAAAACCAAACAAGGCAGCCATCACCAGTAGTCCTGAAAGACTACCCGGTTGTAAGCCTGTCACCGCATAAACGACGTTCAAGACAACACTGAAGACCAGCAATACCGCCAGGTTAGTTGCCAAAAACAATGCAATACGCTTCATATAATACTCTTTCTCCTGAAAAAGAAGGGGTTGTCACCCCAGTCTTACCCATTGTTGATGCAACTGAGGTATCATCCATTTGTTATTGATATGTATAGTATGGTCGTTGAAACAGAAAACAAGTGGAAGTGAAAAATTGTTACGTTTCATTTTTGTTATTAAACAATCAAATACTATTAAACAATCTTTTTGATGATAACAGAAACAGCTTTAATTGGGGCTTAACGCAGAATATGATCTACTGCCAGTATTATGAAACTTAGAGCAGTAGTAGGACTAGACAGGTTTAGACTTTAGTCTTATTGTATCTACGACGGATATATTCTATTGTCGTATTTAGTTAGTGATGGTGATGGTGATGGTATTCAATTATCAAGGAGGAATGATGGCTGATCACGAAAACTACCAGGTAGCAATTGACATTCTACGCTGTCATCTTGGTATGTCTGCAGAAGAAGCGCGTAAAGAGCTGGGGTTAGACGGAAATAACAAGAAGCTTACTGAAACTCAAGAAGCGCTTATTGGCCTGACCGGCAATAACTAGTCAGTTTTGCCGACAACAAGATTCAATATAGCCTCCCTGTGCCGGGAGGCTTTTTTATTCATAGCGTGATCAAGGTCACGATTCAGTTGAGATTCAGCTGAACTGTTTAGACTGTTCTGTTTTGCAACCCTATACAGTACGCAGGTACGCTATGTCACTGACAACGACCACCGACTCGCAGCAACAATCGCAAGCACACTCAATTTATCAGCCACTTATCAAAAGTGTCTCGCTATTCTTTTTGCTCGCATTGCTCATGGCCCTATCCGCTTTCACCATCCATATTGATGTACTGCATATTCAAAACAATGTTGGTGAAAACTCCTGGACGGAATTACTGCAAGAAACATACTTATTCATTGCCTCCAGCTTATTTGCCATGGTGGCAATCCGCCAACCACAGCAGCGCGGCTTCGCTATCTTGGTTTCAGCCTTTTTTGGGGTGATGTTTATCCGCGAAATGGACTCGGTGCTCGATCAGATTGTCCACGGCTTCTGGAAATACCCGGCATGGCTCCTCGCCTCTTCGGCAATTGGCTACGCTATCATGCACCGAAAGACCACTGTCGAGCCGCTCATGGACTACATGAAGCACAACAGTTTCAGTTTGATGCTTGGTGCCATGGTTACTTTGCTTGTCTTCTCCCGCATCTTTGGCATGGGCAGTTTGTGGCAAGGGATCATGCAAGAGCATTATGTGCGAGGCGTTAAGAACCTGGCCGAAGAAGGGGTTGAACTGCTGGCTTATAGCCTGATCCTGTTTACGGCAGCGTGGTACTGCATCCCGAACCTCAAACGTACTGCCAGCAAGCCTTCGGTTAAATAATACCGACACACCTGCCTGCAAAAAAAACCTGCCTAGCGGCAGGTTTTTTTATATCTCAGCATCTGGTGCACACTACACCAAGCAGCCAATTTATAGGCCAAGCGGTGACAGATCAATGTAGTCCGCTAGGTTGCGCTTCTTGATACCCGGCATATAAGGGATTTCGCCCAACTTCTGCCCCGGTAGGTTTTCTTCCAGCATTCGAATGATGTCGGCATAGTTCTCGGTGCCTGGATTGATACGGTTTGCAACCCAACCCACCACTTCCAAGCCATCATGCTGAATCGCTTCCGCCGTTAGAATGGCGTGACTCAAACAACCGAGTTTCACACCAACAACCAAAATAACAGGCAGTTTTTCCTGCTTTACCCAAGAAGAAAGGTAGTCATTCCAGGACACAGGCACACGCCAGCCGCCAGCCCCCTCAACCAATACAACATCAGATTTTTGCTTGAGGTGTTCCAGCCCCTTCGACAGCACGTCAAACTCGATCACTCGCTCTTCCTGCTCGGCGGCCAAGTGCGGAGAGATGGCCGCTTCAAATGCGTACGGATTGACCTCGTCGTAGTCCAACTCGACAACCGATGCATCTTGGATATACAAAGCATCAGAATTACGCATACCATTGGCTGTCGGTGCGCTACCGGACGCCACTGGCTTATAACCCGCCATCTTGATATTCGCGCTAGCTGCAGCATGAAGAATGGCGCGAGAGGCTACAGTTTTACCTACTTCAGTATCTGTACCTGTTACAAAGAAAGCGTTAGTCATTAATAATTACTCCAAAACAGACTTGGTATGTTGCTGGCAGCTGATTGTCCTCATGTCGAAACTCATCATAAGCGCTCTCTAATGCCTTAAACGTCTTGCGACCGGCCAAGCCTGCTTTTCGCCCCTGATGAATATGTGTTGCCCCTATACCTTTCAAATCTTTCATAAGGTCAACTGCCGAGCGGTAATACATGGTGATTGGCTGAAATTCTAGGTCAACCTCTGTACACCCCGCTTGCGCCAGCGCAAGTTTTATGGCCTTTTGCGAAAGAAACTGGTTCACATGTTGATATTGATCAACCTGCTTCCATGCATGAGAAAGCTCATACAGGGATCCTTGTACCAAGGTAGAAAAGACAATTTGGCCGCCCGGTTTCACGACACGCCGGAGTTCTCGCAACGGCACCGACAGATCTTCACACCACTGCAGAGCCAGGCTGGTGAAAGCAAAATCGAACTGATTGTCCGGCAACGGCAGACACTCCGCATCACCTTCTACGTATCTGACTTGCTCACCGCAACGCAATCTGGCCTGCTCGAGCATCTTGCTGGACAGATCGGCGGCACAGACTTGCATTCCCCTTTGTTGTAGCTGCTGGCTGAAATAGCCGGTTCCACAACCAAGATCCAGTACCTGGCTACCCGCGACGTTGAGCGAGGGGAGTTTGGCCAATAAATGATGGCCGACCTGGCGCTGAAATGCCGCCGATTGATCGTAATGCTTCGCCGCCTTGCCGAAGGCGTCGGCAATAGCTTGCTTGTCGGTCACCACGGCATCCGCCAAAAGAGTGGCTGCTGTCTCTGTATTATTCTTCATGCCATACCTCGTTGATTGCCTGTGCCAGCATGTATATTTCTGGCTCTTGGTGAATAGCCGTCAGAGTCACCCGCAGCCTTGCGGCATTGGCGGGAACCGTCGGCGGACGGATTGCACTCACCCACAGCCCTCGCTGTCGTAACTTATCGGCGAAACTAACCGCCCGCTCACTGCTACCCACCATCAAAGGCTTGATCGGAGTTGGGGTAGCCACCATCTCAACATCAGCTGACAAATGCCCAGCCAAACACTCCCCTAGCGCGACCAGTTTTTCCCGCCGCCAGCCTTGTTGCTGGATCATGTCACATGCTTTGGAAAGTGCATGGGCCTGCGCAGGTGGCATTGCCGTTGAATAAATAAAGTGGCGGGCAAACTGCACCAGGTATTCAGCAACATATTGACTGCATAGTATTGCAGCCCCTTGCAGGCCGAATGCCTTGCCAAAGGTCACCACCAGGATATCAGGCTTGATGCCGGCATGATCACAGCTGCCGCGGCCAGACTCACCAAGTACCCCGCAGCCATGGGCATCATCGACAACCAACATGCTGCCGCTCTGCTGACACACACTGGCTATATCACCGAGCGGCGAAAGATCCCCGTCCATGCTGAAAACCCCCTCGGTCACCACCAGCTTTGGGGAGCTATCGGGCATGCGCGAAAGCAGGCGGGATAATGAAGCGGGATCGTTATGAGCAAAACGCCGCATAGTTGCCGGAGACAGCATCCCCGCCTCAACCAACGAGGCGTGATTGAGCTTGTCTTGCAGCAGGTAATCGCCCTTTTGCAGCAAGGCAAACAAGAGTGCTTGGTTGGCGCCAAAACCGCTGCTGAACAACAGCGCCTGATCGTAGCCCAACCATTCGGCAAGCTGCGACTGCAAGTACTGATGCGGAGAGTGAAAACCTGTCACCAACGGACTGGCGCCGCTACCGGCACCATAACGGGATAGCCCTTCCTGCCATGCGGCAACTAGCGCTGGATCTTGCGCAAGACCAAGATAGTCGTTGCTGGAAAAGTTTAGCAATGACTGTTCCCGCAACTGCACTGACATATTCTGTCCGCGCCCCAGGCAGCTCAATGTCCGATAAAGCCCTTGCTCCTGTCTGTCTTCAAGGGCCGACGCGATCCGTTGCTTAAACCGATGCATCGTAGAACAGATCATCCTTGCTTGGTCGTGCGGCAACGCGCTCGGCCACTTGTCCCAACAACTCTTGTGCCTGCACTTCATCCGGCTTAGCTGCTTGCTCCTGGCGGTTGATCCCCAATTTGGCGAACAACTGCATGTCCTTATCTTCGCCCGGGTTTGGCGTGGTCAGCAGCTTACAGCCATAGAACACCGAGTTGGCACCGGCCATAAAGCAAAGCGCCTGCATTTGCTCATTCATATCTTCGCGGCCAGCCGAGAGACGCACCGCCGATTTAGGCATGATGATCCGCGCTACCGCGATAATACGAATAAAGTCGAACGGATCGACATCATCGACAGACTCCAACGGGGTCCCTTTTACCTTTACCAGCATATTGATAGGCACACTTTCCGGATGGGTAGGCAGATTGGCCAACTCAACCAGCAATCCGGCTCGGTCGCGTGAGCTTTCCCCCATGCCGATGATCCCACCGGAGCAAATCTTCATGCCGGCCTCACGGACATGGCTCAGGGTATCGAGGCGGTCCTGGTAAGTACGGGTGGTAATGATATTGCCGTAGAACTCCGGTGAAGTATCGAGGTTGTGGTTGTAGTAGTCCAAGCCAGCATCGGCCAGCTCATTGGCTTGCGCGCCGGTGATCATGCCAAGTGTCATACAGGTTTCCAGCCCCATGGATTTCACCCCGCGGACCATCTCCAGCAAATAAGGCATATCGCGCTCTTTCGGGTTTTTCCATGCCGCTCCCATACAGAAACGGGTGGCGCCGGAGGTCTTCGCCTTGTGCGCCGCATCCAGCACCCGCTCAACTTCCAGCAGGCGCTCACGATCCACATCCGTGCGGTAGTGCGCGCTTTGCGGGCAATACTTGCAGTCTTCCGGACAGGCTCCTGTTTTAATAGAAAGCAAGGTGCTCACCTGTACCTTGTTGGGATCATGGTACTGGCGGTGTACCTGCTGGGCCTCAAACACCAAATCCATAAATGGCTTGTCAAATAGCGCTTGAACTTCCTCGACTGTCCAGTCGTGACGTACTTCCACGTGTAATCACCTCTTATTATGATTTCAGCCAGCACAAACACGGGCTGCTGAATGATGCATTCATTGCTTCTTGTTACTTGGCTAGTCTACTTTGAGACGGTAGACTGTCAACCACCAACAAGGAGCAAGGTTTACAACTGTGCAAAAAACAAACAATACGGTCGATTTGGAATTTGATCAGCAGCATGTCTGGCACCCCTATACCTCAACCCTGAACCCACTCCCGTGTTACCCGGTAGTCAGTGCCAACGGGGTCTATTTGCAACTTGAGGACGGCAGGGAAATCATTGATGGCATGTCGTCGTGGTGGTCGACGATCCATGGCTACAACCATCCGGCCTTAACCGAAGCGGCTAAAGCCCAGCTCGATAAAATGTCACATGTGATGTTCGGCGGCATTACCCATCAGCCCGCTGTCGAGCTCTGCCGCAAGCTGGTCGCTATCACACCGCCCCCCCTGCAGCATGTTTTTCTCGCCGACTCAGGTTCCGTCGCGGTGGAAGTGGCACTGAAAATGGCGCTGCAGTACTGGCACGCAAGAGGCGAGCCGCGGGCAAAATTTCTCACGGTCAAACATGGCTATCATGGCGACACCTTTGCCGCTATGTCGGTCACCGACCCCGACAACTCGATGCACAGTCTGTACAAGGGGTTCCTGCCTGAGCATATCTTCGCCCAGTCGCCGGAGGGAGGCTTCTTTGAGCCTTGGCAAGAGTCGGATATTGATGATTTCCGCCACCAGCTCGAGCAGCAGCACCGCAACGTTGCCGCAGTCATTATCGAGCCTATCGTGCAAGGAGCGGGGGGGATGCGTATCTATCACCCGACCTTCCTCAAGCGGGTGCGACAGCTGTGCGACGAATACGGTATTTTGCTCATTGCCGATGAGATAGCGACCGGTTTTGGCCGCACCGGAAAATTATTTGCCTGCGAACATGCCGGTATCAGTCCTGATATTATGTGTGTCGGCAAGGCGCTGACGGGGGGATATATGACCCTTTCGGCCACCCTTACCAGTAGTCATGTCGCAAATACGGTATGCGGCGGTGAAGCGGGGTGCTTTATGCACGGCCCAACCTTCATGGGTAATCCGCTGGCCTGTGCAGTCGCCAATGCGAGCTTGGATATCCTCGCCCAAGGGCATTGGCAGCATCAGGTAAAAGCCATTGAAAAACAATTAGCTGAGTCACTTCCAGAGATTGAAGTACTCGACAAAGTCAAGGCGGTTCGCTGGCTGGGAGCCATCGGCGTGGTCGAGCTCCATGAGCCCGTTGAGATGGCCAGTATTCAGGAAACTTTTGTCGACAGTGGGGTATGGATTCGCCCATTTGGCACACTTGTCTACATAATGCCTCCATTTATCATTAATCAACAACAACTTAGCCAGCTCACTTCCGCCATCATGTTAGCACTTAAGTAGTATCGAAAAGCAGACAACTTCTAAAGATTGTCTGCTTATACTTTTCCTGAACGTTATAGCAAACCCAACTTCCGGTTGGCCCGTATTTATATAATGAATAACGTCAGTAAGGCTAATACTATGCAATTACCACTATTTCCGTTACAGATATACCTGCTGCCAGGTGGGATAAGTAAACTGCGTATTTTCGAACCACGCTATACCCGTTTAGTCAAACTGGCTATGGGGGACGGTAACGGCTTCGGCCTCTGCATGAAAGATGAAGAGACGATGTGCCATTTCGGCACCCGGGTAATCATCACGGATTTCGAGCAGCTCCCAGATGGTCTACTAGGCATTACCATCAAAGGCGTTGAAAAGTTCCTGATCAATAAACATTGGCAAGAAGAAGATGGTTTGCGGTTTGGCGATGTCACTCCAATATCCAATTGGACCCCAAGCCAAATCAAGTTTGTCGACCGGGATATCTCCAATAGCCTGAAAGCCCTGTTCGATGAATATCCCGAGCATGCTGAGAATTACCCCTTGCCCGATTACAATGACATGACTTGGGTATGCCAGCGCTGGCTAGAACTGTTGCCCCTGGAAACCAACCAGAAGCAATGGTTCATGAGCCGTAATGATCACCGGGCAGCCCTCTCCTTTCTGCACAATGTCATTGACGAACAACTGAAAAGTGACAGCTAATGTGACAATTTAGTCAAGTATATGTCTGTGGATGTGAATTTTTACAAAGACATATTTACCTGAGCCAGCGGCAACGCTAGTCAACCCTCAATCAGCTTCATCAACAAATGACCATCGTACATGGCTTGTTTCACCAGCGCAGCGCCCGGCATAGTCGCCTGGGTATAGAACGAGCTCTGCTCAATAACCAAATCCCGGTTGTACACCGGCAGCGACTGACTGCGGACACAATCCATGATCGCCGGGTACAAAATATCTTTCGCACGATTGAATTCACCCCCGATCAACACCTTCTCGGGATTAAACAGGTTAACCATGATTGCAATGGCTTGGCCTAAATGGTGGCCTAGTTCAACAATCACCTGCCGGGCCAATGTATCGCCGGCCATAGCCGCCTCGCAAATCCGCTCTACCGTCAGCGTCTTGCCATGAAGCGACGAGGGGTGACCTTCCCGTAGCCTCTGATCAACTTGCTCGATAACAGCCTTTACACTGGCCACCGTTTCTAGGCAACCGTGGTTACCGCAGAAACAACGTTTGCCGTAGGGTTTGATCTGGATATGACCCAGCTCACCCACGTTACCGATTCGCCCTTGCAGCACAACATTGTCAAGCACGATACCGGCGCCGACACCGTGATGGATAGACACCAAAATGGAGTTGGCCACATCGCGAGAGTTACCGAACAGTTTTTCGGCCAGTGCCCAAGAGCGAGTATCGTTACCGATAAATACCGGCAGCCCTGTTGCTTCATGGATTGCAGGCCCGAGTTCGAGGTTGTGAACATCGTAATGGGGCATCTGGATAACCATACCGGCATCAGAATTTACCAGTCCCGGCAGTGACACGGCAATGGCCGTGATCCTATCTAGTTCGCCAACATGATTGGCAAAGAAAGTGTGGATCTCGGCAATCAGCTTTTTCAGAACTTCATCTTGATGAAGTACATCGATATCCTGACGCTCTTCCACCAGGATATCCCCGCCCAGCTCGTGCAAAGCGATGGTTAAGTAGCCCCGCCCCAGGCGGATAGACAAAAACTGCCAGCCTTCATTGGCAGGCACCAAGCCAACGGCAGGGCGGCCCCGGCTGGAAGATTCCTGAATAGCGGTTTCTTTGATTAGGTGGGCTTCAATGAGCTCACGGGTAATTTTAGTAATACTCGCAGGGGCTAGCTGACTACGTTTGGATAGCTCAATGCGGGAGATGGGGCCAAACAAGTCAATAAGCTTGTACACGCTGCCGGCATTATTTCTTTTGATATGGTCTATGTGACCTGGCTGAGCGACATACATGCCTAAACTCCCGGTAAATTCTGTTATCATTTAATACAAATTGAATTTTTTTACTTTGCGAAGTAATTGTGAAGTCGATAATGTTCAGTCCGTGACAAGGGTCACGACGATTCATGAAAAACAAAGCAATTTTTGCCCCAGCTCTCATTGTACCGCAAAACTATTGCCTTTTTTTTAACTACAAAAATTAACCGATATAAAGACAGCTCCATGCAATTTTGCGATAATGCCCGGTCGCAAAATCCCCCACCATGAGGTTAACGGTGTACAAAATTAACGAAGTCTTTGAAACAATCCAAGGTGAAGGTGTATTTACCGGTGTACCTGCCATTTTCGTCAGGCTCCAAATCTGCCCTGTGGGCTGTGCCTGGTGCGATACCAAACAAACTTGGAGTGCTGAACCTCAGGATCACGGCTCTATCGAAGACGTCATGGAAAAGACCGGAGACTCCCCGATCTGGACCGAGCTAGATGCCCAGGGCATCGTTAATTTACTTGCCCAGCAGCACTACACCGCCAAACATGTCGTGATCACCGGCGGCGAGCCTTGTATCTACGATTTGCTGCCGCTTACTACCGCTCTTGAGCAAGCGGGCTTTAACTGCCAGATCGAAACCAGTGGTACCTCTGAGGTGCAGGCAACGGATAACACCTGGGTCACGGTTTCACCCAAAATCAACATGAAGGCCAAGCTTCCTGTGCTTGCAAGTGCGCTGGAACGTGCCGATGAGATCAAGCATCCTGTCGGTACCCAAAAAGATATCGATCAGCTTGATGAACTGCTCGCGGGAAAACAGCTCAAGACCAACGTCAATATCGCCCTGCAGCCAATCAGCCAGAAGCCGAGGGCGACCGAGCTGTGTATCGAAACCTGCATCAAGCGCAACTGGCGCCTGTCTATCCAGACCCACAAATACCTCGCTATCGCGTAGTCGCTTGACATCAAGGTGACAGGCTACCTTATTCGGCTGTCTTACTTTCAGGACAGCCGCTCTATCTCCGAGACACATCTCCTTTCTTAACTTTGCATCTTTTTGCCCTATCTATACTGAGCAGAAACTAATACCAATAAAGATTCATGATCCAGTGACCTATTGGGGAAATTATTATGCGCAGTTACCTGGGATATACCCTGCTGGCTATCAGTAGCCTGCTGCTTGCTGCCTGTGGAGACAGCGGTAAGCCCGCCGAGCCCGTTACAGGCACGCCCGTGCCCGTTTCAACCACCTTCACGGTTTCTGTCGATGCACCCGACGGTATGGTTCTTGCCGCCAATCAAGGTTTCTCTTTGATCAGCCCAGCCTATGCCAATGCAGTTAAACATCTTACCGAACAGAATTTCGCGGCTGTCTGGCTGGACGACAAAGGGAAAATTTTTGAATCTATCGATATCACCCGGCTAGAGGCCAAGGGAGATGGCAACTATGTCCTAGATGCGGGCACCCGGGCGCGGATCAATGCCGTCTTGCTGGTTGACCTGGACGGAGTTCCCGAGTACACCCTAGGCGAGAGCCTACCCAGCGGTTTGCTCATGACACCGCTGGCCACTGAGCGCCTAGCCATTTCTCTTGAGTCATCGCTCACCTACTATGCCCTTGCCCAGCGAGTTGTCGCCGATGAAAGCTGGGGCGTATTCACTGACGTTTTCGAATCCGGGGCACAGGGGGCGGTTGCTCTCGCCCTAGAAGACATCAACAAGATCGCCATCGATATCCGTGATACCCTTTTCCCGAAAATCGGTATTCAAGGACTAACGCTCAAAGATCTGATGAGCCTGACTATTGTTCAGACCATGACCGAAGGCCGGCTTGAGCGGTTCTTTACCGAACAGTCGGCTGTCGCCGCCAATGTGCTGGCCATCCTCAATGACGGTTATTGGGAAATCAGTGCGTCAGAGGGCAACCAAGGCAAGGCGATTTTTGCCGACACGACATCGTATGACGGCAACGAAACCACAATCAGTGAGTTCAGCTGGGATAAAAGCGGCAGTGAAGATATCACCCTGACGGAAGTTTTCACCTACTTCAGTAACTCTACCAGCTTTGGCTCCGACGACATCCGCTCGCAAGTGCTGACCAATCAGGGGATCTGGCTTGGCTTGTTCGACTATCTGAAGGTCGAATTCGCCACCGATAAAACGGCGCTTCTCACTGACGCCGCACTCAACATCAACGATGAGTCAGGTATGACCCTGGAAGCCAGAGTCTACGCGCTGTCAGGCAAGAAAATGCACGATTTCTTGTCAAGCAAGGAGAACCATTACCTCACCCGCTACATCGAAGACGAAATGACGTTTGGGGACGGTGCCTCGGGCTTCTACTTTACCTGGCGGCCAGAAAAAGAAACCTACCTGCTTTGCGACAATACCAATGATAAGGACACCTGCCGCGCCTATCCATACCTGACTCCCGATGCCGGGTTTACTTCGCTTGACGATATCAAGACGCCATTGTTCAACGTGGGTATCACTATTGATCAGGTCAACGGCTTCAAACTTAGCGACAATATTGTCGCCGAGTTCATCGGTGATGATTTCTTTACTGTCCGCTACTGGAGCCGCATTGCAGCCAACGAGTGGACAATCCAGGACACCGGGGTATGGGCACCGACCACGGTTTCGGGCAAACCGGTGATCCGGTTCGATGTACCGGACGTCATCAAGCAACTTGCCGACGACTACGCGTTCAATGGCCGCAATCTCTTCCTCATCGAGGACCGGGGTTTCGTCAATATTGGCGAGGTATTGCTCGAACGCGCTGAATTCAATACCTCAGGCTTTGATAATGATGCCAAAGCACAGATTTTTGCCGCGGCCACCCGTGACAACTTGCCGCCCTTTGCCGAGTGTGCCTTCGGGGACACCGACCTGGCCAATGAAGGGCTGTTCCTCAATGCCGTGACCGAATGTGGCGGTGACGAGCGTTTCACTAACCAGTCAGTCGGTGATCTCACCGACAAAACCTTGGTACAGATCAGCGAGGAGGGAGAAATAACAGCCCATATCCTGCGCAGCGACAACAGCTGGGAGCACTACCGCCATACCCTTAGGGAAACAGGATCCCGTGCATGGTCCTTCACTGAGCAGGGCTACCTAAAACTTATCGGCAACACCAACATTGAAGATGAATTCGATTACTGGGCACTGACCAGCTATGAGTACCAGCAAAACCTGCTGGCGATAAAGGTCTTCAGCCAGCAGGGACAGCAAGCGCAAATCACCAGCCTGATGGCCCGCGAGTATGCACCGGGCTCCCTAGCCGCTTGCCTTGATGGTGATTCTGGCTGGGATCAAACCACGGCAACCCCGGTTGTGAAAGAAAGCCTTGCCAACTACAACAGCCAGGTCCAGCTCTGCAAACAGATCTGGTTCGGCCGTAACCCGATCTTCACCGAGGCACTGTTAGTGGGACAGAGTGGCGATGACCGCGACGATAAAGCGCTGTCGTTTGCCAGCGATAATCAACCGGGGTCAGCACGCTACCTGAAACTCAGCGATACTTTCCAAGGGGAATTTTTCGATGGGGCGTATATTGATGAAAGCGGTTGTGGTTTCAATATTGCCATTCGCTGGAAGATAGAAGAAGACGGCACGCTGTATTACGAGTCAGTTGACGAGTCGTACCCGATGAATGAGCGGATCCAAATCACCGATACCGACGGTTTGAAACTGGCCATCAAAGCCTTCAACCACCAGGGGCGCTGGCAAACGGATGAATCTTTGAACTACGGCAGCAACGAAGGTGAGATCTGGAGTGACATCGTCACCCTGGTAGACGCCAGCTCGGTACCCAATGTGGTTCCGACTGAACCGCCACCACCGGTAGAAGAAGAGACGCCACCGGAAGGTGAGACCCCGCCAGCTGAAGGCGAAACCCCGCCACCAGAAGGAGAAACACCTCCGGCGGAAGGAGAAACACCTCCGGCGGAAGAGGAGCCCGCAGGGCCACCAGCCGGAACAATACTCAACGATGGTGAAGTCTGTGCCTTCGATGTCACGGAAGAACAGACACCTTAGAGATCCAGCTTTAAGAAACAAAGCCCGGGGAAACCGGGCTTTGTGCGCCACAGGCTAGTCGCCATTTGCTCAAGCGATAAAACGCCATTTAAAGGCGCGAATGATTTAGAATAACTAAACATCGATAACTAACAACGCTTACTCGCCAAACTTAAAAGGCAGCAAGTTTAACCCGGGAACAGGTAACAGGAATGATCACGTGGAAGCACCCACTGAAAGGTTATGAATGGCTCATTCACCAGATCTGGTATCTTGAAGTGGAAAACGGTGACAGCATTGAACAACTTCCACAGCTCATTCCCAACCCTAGGGCACATCTATTATTTACCCCACCAGAGCAAACTTATTGCTATCAAGGTGATGACGAACAATTGTCAGGCGAAGGGAGTCACTTACTAACTGCAAGCGACAGGCTGCTTACCCTTATCGATAATGCCCCACTTAAACGAATAGGTATTACTTTTCGCCCCGAAGGACTTTACTTACTCAACAAATCCAGCGCTGAGTTAGTCAATCAATGTGGCTGGTTTGACTGGCTGACACCGGTATTCGATAGCCAGTTTCGACAGACGTTGTATCAATGCGGAACGAAGAAAAAAATTATCGCATGCTTACACAAAAAGTTTGAAGGCTTCCCCCTTTCCGACAATATAGATAAGTCCTTCACCCTCACTCAAAAAGCTATTGCGGCTATAGAGGTAAATCAGCGTGAAGCAACTGACGATAACTTAAGTATTAACCAACTAGCCGACTTATGTGCTTGTTCTAGACGTACACTGGAACGAAGCTTTCGTCAGGTCACTGGGCTAAGTGTCAAAAAGTACCAATTGATGATCAAGCTGGAGCAGATGATTCTAGCGCTCTATCAACAAAATAACGATATTGATTGGACCGCATTTTCCCAACAATTTGGTTTCAGTGATCAATCTCATTTGATCAGGCAACTCAAACAACAGCTTAGGCGTACCCCTTCCTGCTACCTGCAAAACCGGGATCTAACCATCGACATCTATGGGGACTTTGAATAAGTCTTCTGTTTATTTTGTCGCAAAAGTCCAATCGCAAACTTATCAGCCTAGTTAATATAGATACCAGCTAACGAGGTAACTATGACTAATTCAACTTCAACTTCAACTTCAACTTCAACTTCAACTTCAACTTCAACTTCAACAGCAAATCTAGCGTCATATTCCGCATTGAAACAAGGCGACGCTATCGCATTCCACGACATATTGACCATCCGCCTTATTCAGCCGTCTGATTTAAACGATATTATCACCATGCTCGGTGACGATAAGGTCAACCAATACCTATTCTTTGCCCCTGCCGACGAAAGCTTGTACCAAGGTTTCTTCGGCCCAATTATTGAGAATACCCAAGAAGCAATAAATAATGGTGTCTGGCCTGATAGTCCAACTTTCATTATCCGGGACCAAGATGGCCGCTATATGGGTATGACAGCCATTACCCAAGTAATGTTCTGCTCTGGGAATCATGAGATCGGATATCAACTACCAGCCTATGCATGGGGTCAAGGTATCGCTACTGAAGCATGCCAATTAATGACCAACTTAGGCTTCAATGAGTTAGGCAGCCACAAAATCACTGCCAACTGCTATGGTGCGAACGTTGGCTCATACAAGACCTTAGAGAAATGTGGCTATCAACTTGAAGGACGCCAGAAAGACTATTATAAACTCGAGCAAGGCTTCGATGACAAAGTCTATTATGGCATGACTGCAGAAGAGCATTTAGCCCAACATTAAATTAACACCATACGGCCAAACTCCGTTTGGCCTCTTTGTCGCCAACCAGCAGCGATAAGATTAAATACCATTCAATAACAAAGCCCTAGGCCACACACAGATCACATTCAGGTAATATTCTCAAACAGAATTGTTGCTCGGCATCACACCCACTACAACCAGCCATCTTTTAACATTTCAAACACATTACAATATCCACAAAAAAAAGAAGAGATCATGGAAGATGCGTCTTACAATCGCCAACAAACTGCTGCTTACCCTGTTTTCAGTTTTCACTATCGTCTTGGTAACCAGCCTTATTTATGAGGCTGGACAACAAAAGAAGTTGCTGGAGTCGGTGATCAGCGAACAAACGCTGGATAAAGCCGGCAACTACTTTGATAGCTTAAATATGATGATGCTGACCGGGACTATGTCGCAAAAGGAAACCCTGCGCCAGAAGGTTCTCTCCCACAGTGGAATTGAGAATGTCAGGGTGATCCGGGGCCCTGGCATTACTCAGTTTTTCGGCCCCGGGCTAGACAACCAGGCTGCCGTTGACCACTTCGACCAACGCGCGCTGGCCGGAGAAACCATTGCCGAGACCATAACCACCGAGCGTGGCAGCAAACTCTTGGTGGCGCTGCCGATGAAGGCCAAAGCCGACTACCGGGGAACTAACTGTTTGCAATGTCATATCGTACCGGAAAATGAGGTGCTCGGCGTTGTGCGGCTGGAGTACGATTTAGCCCCCCTGTACCAGCGTATTAACCAGCAGTTGCTTTCGGCAGGAAGCATTATGGCCGCCATCGCCGCAACCGGCTTCCTCTTTACCCTATTCATGATCCGCCGAATCATCGTCAACCCGCTCAAGCGTCTCTCAGACTACATGTGCACCACCAGCAAGAATAAAGATCTCAGTCAGCGGCTCAATGACAACCGGCAAGATGAAATCGGAGAACTCTGCAACAGCTATGATCAAATGCTGGACAATTTCTCCGCAAGCCTGGAGCAGGTGCAGCAAACATCGGTCTCACTTAGCGAGCAGGCCAACCACTTGATTT
The DNA here is from genome assembly GCA_000940995.1 of Photobacterium gaetbulicola Gung47. Taxonomy (NCBI): domain Bacteria; kingdom Pseudomonadati; phylum Pseudomonadota; class Gammaproteobacteria; order Vibrionales; family Vibrionaceae; genus Photobacterium; species Photobacterium gaetbulicola. The sequence continues at coordinate 1,622,585 of CP005974.1, read as the reverse complement.
CGGTCTCCTCCCAGACCACTCGGGCTGCCGATAGCCAACGAGTCGAAACCGGCGACATGTTCAGTGCCATCGATACCATGCAGCACCAGCAGCATGACACCGAGCAGCGCACCACCGAATCGGCAACCTTGAGCCAGCATGCAGCCGAATCGGCCAACGCGGGCACCCAACTCGCTTCTGAGGCCGGCGAAGATATCCAGCAACTGGTCAAGGCCATCGAGAACGTCAAACTGAAGATTGACCACCTCAACCAGCAGAGTCTTCAGGTGGGCAGTATCCTCGATGTGATCCGCAACATTGCCGAGCAAACCAACTTACTGGCACTCAACGCCGCCATCGAAGCCGCCAGAGCCGGGGAACAAGGCCGTGGCTTTGCCGTCGTGGCTGATGAAGTTCGTAGTCTCGCCACCCGGACCCACCAGGCAACTGGCGATATTCAGGCAATCATTGCAACCCTGCACAACGACTGCGAAGCGTCTGCAGAGGCTATCGATACCACCTGCCAAACCGCCTATTCCAAGGTCGATACCATCCAAGAGTTATCAACCGCATTGGCAGCGATGGGTGATCAGATCCAGGTAGTCAATACCCATGCAGTCGATATTCAGCAGCAAAGTGCCAGCCAAGCTTCATTGGCCGACGGTATCCGTTCAAAAATCGACACCATTAGCCAACATGCAGACGATACAGCTACCCATGCCCAGGCTTCGAAGGAAATTAGCGTAAATCTTGAGCACTTGGCGGAACAATTAGAGCGATTACTGCATCAATTTACCCTTTCAGGCAATAACAAGGCTTGATGCTAAACGTAAGACAGGTAATATGGGTTCCTTGGACTGTGTCTTAGGGTAGAATACCCGACAGTACACAAATAAAGTGCCTTAACGGAGAATAATTTACACATGACTTACGCGCCTGTAACAGACGTACTTAGCGGTAAGCTAGCGGTTGACAGTGAAGTCACTGTTCGCGGCTGGATCCGTTCACGTCGTGATTCCAAAGCTGGAATCTCTTTCCTTGCCATTTATGACGGCTCTTGTTTCGACCCGATTCAGGCCGTGGTCCCTAATGAGTTAAATAATTACCAGGAAGAAGTACTTAAACTGACCACTGGTTGCTCTGTTGAGGTCACCGGTAAGATTGTTGAATCACCAGCGAAAGGTCAAGACTTCGAGCTAGCCGCCACTGACGTTAAAGTCGTTGGCTGGGTTGAAGATGCCGACACATACCCAATGGCGAAAACCCGTCACTCAATCGAATACCTTCGTGAAGTGGCGCACCTTCGTCCGCGCACCAACGTCATCGGTGCAGTAGCACGTGTTCGTAACTGCCTTTCTCAAGCTATCCACCGTTTCTACCACGAGCAGGGTTACTTCTGGATGTCTGCACCGCTGATCACAGCCTCTGACTGTGAAGGTGCCGGTGAAATGTTCCGCGTATCGACGCTGGACATGGCTAACCTGCCTCGTACCGAACAGGGCGATGTTGACTTCAACGAAGACTTCTTCGGCAAGGAAACATTCCTGACCGTATCTGGCCAGCTAAACGCAGAAGCATACGCTTGTGCCCTAAGCAAGGTTTACACTTTCGGCCCGACGTTCCGTGCTGAAAACTCTAACACCAGCCGTCACCTTGCAGAATTCTGGATGGTTGAGCCTGAAGTGGCATTCGCCGATCTAGACGATGTTGCCAAGCTTGCTGAAGACATGCTGAAGTTCGTGTTCAAAGCGGTACTTGAAGAGCGCCGTGATGATCTTGAGTTCTTCGCTCAGCGCATCAACAAAGACGCAATCTCTCGCCTAGAGCAGTTTGTAGATTCAGACTTTGCCCAGGTTGACTACACCGATGCCATCCAGATCCTGAAAGACTCTGGCCGCAAGTTCGAGTTCGACGTTGAGTGGGGCATCGATATGTCCTCTGAGCACGAGCGCTACCTGGCAGAAGAGCACTTCAAAGCTCCGGTTATCGTGAAGAACTACCCGAAAGACATCAAAGCGTTCTACATGCGTATGAACGACGACGGCAAGACTGTTGCTGCGATGGACGTTCTAGCACCGGGTATCGGTGAAATCATCGGTGGTTCTCAGCGTGAAGAGCGTCTGGAAATCCTGGACGGGCGCATGGTTGAGATGGGTATCGACCCTGAGCACATGGGCTGGTACCGTGACCTACGCCGCTACGGTACAGTACCGCACGCTGGCTTTGGTCTAGGCTTCGAGCGTCTGGTTTCTTACGTAACGGGTATGGCTAACGTTCGTGACGTGATCCCATTCCCACGTACGCCACGCTCAGCAAACTTCTAATTCAGCGTTAGAAGCTAAACCTATTCCAACATAGGTCAATCTACCTCACAGGACGAGCCCATGCTCGTCCTGTTTGTTTTTCGTCTTGCAAAAGCCCGTCGGACCAACCTCATCGACCCATTATACGTATAGGCGCACACTCCTCCCTCTCGCACAACATGTGGAAAAAATTGCTCGCTGGTGCCGCTATTTTCCACAATCCATAAAATTCGTTTATATTCAATAAAGCTCACTGTATGGAGGCAATATGTTTAAAAGGATATTTGATAGGCTAATTTTTGGTGGACTATTAATAATAACTCTGCAAACTCCCATGCTTGCGGATCATTACCTGCAGTACCTTTCTGGCTTTTATGACGGAACCGCCCAGCAAGTCAAACGCTACGAATACAATGCTCGCCAGCATGGTTTTGATAGTGCCGAAAGTATGATTACGGCCCTACTCCAAGAAGCAAATTCGATTGTTCGGCTCGATGCCGAGCAAAAATTGGCGGTTATCGAGCAGCACCACATGCTTGAATCTGCTTTAGAAACTCTTTCAAGCGGTCATCTTATCGACAAAGCACTATATATGTTTAACCCACTAAGGGCCGACGTGCTGCAACGTGTATTAATCCATTTCAAGCCAGGTATTCCCATTGATTTACCAAACATCGCTATTTGTGTAGTGATGGCACTAAGCCTCAACGCTATCCTTTATCTACCAGTCTTATTATTGCGTCGCCAGCGATATAGCCCCCCGCCCCCAACGTCATGCAATGACTAACTGACCGATATATATACAGCTAATGCGTCAAAGAAGACTGGCAACGCCTGGAGAATAGACTTAATCATTCGCTTCGAATAAGCTTATGGCTATGCGCTTGAGCCTCTCAAGCACCCCTATAGATGCCAATGAGTCCAGCATGATCAGAGATGTCACCCTAGCCCCTGCCAACCAATGGGCCAAGCCCTTCGTTGCCGAAGTTGCTGAAATTATCAACCTACTCAAAGAGTATGGTTACGATGCCGCTACCCTCGCCCGTTTAACAGGTCTACAAGAAAAGAAACTCTCTGACTGGATGTCACGCTACAAGCGTGAACCGGAAAATATCTCCGATATTCCCTACCCTTGCTGGTGCTTCCTGACTGCACTGGCAGGCCGGCCGAACATCCAGAACAACGGCCAGCCGATAGACGTCGACGCACGCAAGGTCATGCGCGCCTTCAAGCCGACAGCCTTCAAGAACAAAACCCAGTTTGAAATGCCGACGGAAAAAGAGTTCAAGCGTGTCATCGGCGACAACACCTTTACCGGCATCACGATCGACGGCCTGTGTGAAACTTTTCAATGGAAACCGGCCCAGTTGGCCGAGAGTATGGTAAAAGGCACATTGCCGTTCCTGAACTGGTGCCTGATCCTGATGCTGTGCGGTTTCAACATCCAGAAGATGCTGCTCAACCAACATGAAGGTGACATCAGCCTGGACGAAAGCGCAGGTTAAACCGCTCAAAACAACAAGGGCTGCCATTGGCAGCCCTTGTTTATTGTTTGACTGAACATTTCAGCGCAACAATAGCCGCCAATCAAGGGCGGATTTTATACTGCATCCCTAATAGGAAATTACGCAGGATCTGATCTTTACACTCGCGGTAATGCTTGTTGTCGGGCTTTCTGAAAAATGCGCTTAGCTCATGCTGGCTCATTCGAAAATCGACACTTTCCATAATCTCCAGAATATCTTCCGCTTTATAATTCAGCGCAATACGCAATTTCATGAAAATCATATTGTTGGTCAAGCGCGACTCAGGTTCTGGTTGTGGTCCCTCCCTTTTGCCACGCTTAACATTGATCAGGCCATTGAGAAAAATCGCCAACTCGCGATCCGTACACTTCTTGAAAGCCGGCTCCTCTTCTCTCTTCAGCCAATCACTGATCTGCTCACGGCTAACCTCATGCTCAGCAGCGGCAAAAATACCCATCATCTCAGAATCGCTGAAATCGAAGGTATATCGAAGACGTCGCAAAATATCGTTATTGAGCACAGTATTTCCCATCATTAATGCAGCCTTGCCAACATGGCCTGCTGCGAAGTTATGTCAAGTCTAACAAATATCGCGATTTAATTAGATAATCCAAGCTGGTATAGTGCCCACCCAGACCGAATTAAGACAAGCGCACAAAGAAACACTATGGATCACCAACCAAACAACCCATTACACGGCCTTACCCTGCAAAGGATCCTTGAAGAGCTCGTCGACCACTACGGTTGGGAAGAGCTAGGGCAAATTGTCAAAGTCCGCTGTTTCAACAATGACCCGAGTATCAAATCGAGCCTGAAATTCCTGCGCCGCACCGAGTGGGCAAGAAAGGAAGTCGAGCAGTTGTATCTCGACACCTTTTTCCTTTAGTTGCCTGCCCTTTACGAGCGATGAGTGCTGACACGCCGCTTTGGGTGGGTCAGCCATGAGCTAAACACAATCTAATCACACTTATAATTTTTTAAGTACTTCAATATCTTCCTCCGGCAAGACAATGGCACCGCTAATGCCAATAGACCGCCAACACCCTCATCCTGCCTTTCAAAGGCCTATCGCCATATAACGCGTACCCTATTTTGGGATCTTGCCCGCCGAGATTTAATTGTCTTATTGTCCTGCCTTGTCCATGATTAATAGGCAAAACAACTCATCCTACCACTTAAGGAAAGCTGACATGGACATCCGCATTACCCACAATGGACCCATTCTTGATATCCAGCTCACCCGCCCTGATGCCAAAAACGCGTTGAATCAAGCGATGTACCACACCCTGGCCGATACCCTGAACCAAGCCAACCAATCACCGGAAACACGGGTGATTGTATTGCGTGGACTGCCGGAGATATTTTGTGGTGGTAATGACATGCAAGATTTTGTCGCCATCTCACAGGGTATGGCTGACTTTCATGGCGAACGCTTCATGAAGTCATTGGTAGAATGCGAAATCCCCATCGTCGCGTCGGTTTCAGGCCCGGCGGTTGGCATAGGTACCACGATGCTGCAGTTTGTCGATGTGGTTTATAGTTCGCCCTCGGCCGTTTTCAAAACGCCGTTTGTCCATTTGGGGCTTTGCCCTGAGATGGCATCGAGCACTGAGTTTGTAAAGGTTGTCGGCCAGAGAAAAGCCAAAGAAATGTTATTGCTCGGAGCGCCGATGACCGCAGAGGAAGCGCTCGCGTTGGGTTTTATCAATCAGATTAGCCAAACCCCTGACGACTTGGCCTTCCAGTGCGCTGAACAAATCAGCCAGTTGCCTCCTAAAGCCATGCGGATCAGTAAGCGTATGCTCAGCCGGCAAGACAAAGCACGCCTGCTAAGAACCATTGAGGACGAAAACGTTGAGCTGATCAAACGGATCAGAAGTGACGAAGCCAAAGAGGCCGTCAGCGCTTTTCTGCAAAAGCGGCCAGCGAAGTTTAGCTAAGTGATGGCCATCGCTTTCCCGTAACGATAAAGGCCAGCTGACAAGCTGGCCCTATTAATGCTCACAGCGCTTGAGGTTAAACGGTTACTCCCTCTGAAGCTGTGACCATCTGTTTCTCGTTAGACTCAACGTTATTCGGCTCGTCTTCGTCTTTCACGATACATACCACAAGGCCAGCGAAGATCATTGACGCGCCGCCAAGCACAATCGCCATCATGGTATTGCCATCGAACGCCCAACGGGTAAAGAAGCCCAGGATCCCCGCCGCCAGAATTTGTGGCAATACGATAAAGAAGTTAAAGACCCCCATATAGAAGCCCATCTTGTTCACTGGCAGGGCACCGGCCAAAATGGCATAAGGCATACACAAGATACTCGCCCAAGCCAAGCCAATACCCACCATATTGACCATCAGCATGGCAGGATTATGGATGAGGGAAATCGATGCCAGGCTCAAGCCACCGATGATCAACGAGAAGCTATGGACAAACTTACGGCTGGTGCGCTGCGCCAACCAAGGAAGAGCGAAGGCCGCCAGCGCCGAAATACCGTTATATGCGGCAAAACACAAGCCGACCCAGTCGGCCCCTTCGTTATACAACGCCGAACTAGTATCCGTGGTGCCGAAAATTTGCGAGGTAACTGCCGATGTGGTGTAAATCCACATTGCAAATAAAGCGAACCAAGAGAAAAACTGTACCACCGCCAACTGCATCATTGTCTTAGGCATCGCCTTGATATCAGACAAAATCGCTTGCAAGCTGGCCTTTTCTTCCTCCTGTTGCGGCGCTGTATTGTGAAAAGCCGCCAACTGTTGCGGTGAGTATTCTTTGGTACGGATCACCGTCCAGAGAATAGACGCCACAAACACCACGGCCCCACACAAGAAAGAAATCTTGACCGATGATGGCACTTCACCTGCCGGGGCAGTATTGGCAACGTCGAATACATTGCTCAACAAATAGGGCATCGCTGATGCCACCACCGAGCCGACACCGATAAAGAAGGTCTGCACCGCAAACCCTTGGGTTCGCTGCTCAGAGGGAAGGTTATCGGCCACCAAGGCACGGAAAGGCTCCATCGAGATATTGATAGACGCATCCAAAATCCACAGCATGCCGGCAGCCACCCACAGGTACGGGGAATACGGCATGATAATCAGCGCGAGTGAGGAGGCTATGGCACCACAGAGAAAATAAGGACGACGGCGGCCAAGTACCGTCCAGGTACGGTCACTGAAGTAACCAATAATGGGCTGAACTAACAAGCCCGTAAGTGGTGCTGCTATCCAAAGAATAGGGATTTGATCAATGCTAGCTCCCAGGGTTTCAAAAATTCGGCTTACATTGGCATTTTGCAAACCGAAGCCAAATTGAATCCCCATAAAGCCGAAGCTCATATTCCATATCTGCCAAAACGTAAGGCGTGGCTTTTCCATTGAGTGTTCCCCGATACTGCCTGCTGCAAAACACATTGAAACTGCAGCAGATTTACAACATTCGGACAAACCAGATGATCCTCATTACGCTCATCCACTAGCGACCTCAAAAAAAGGATTGAGAGGTAACTTAGGGATATTAGTATGTTCCTTAACTATTGGCGGTGAAAACAGGATTTTTCTATGTTTACATCGCCCAATCAGGCCCAGATCATCACATTTGACCGATTTCCATCGGGGAGCAATGCTATGACAACCCCACCCCTACCATCTGTGATCGGTTTCACATAGGGGTACACTTGCATCATCGATTTTTAATTTAATTACGTTTTTAGATGAAATTTATACAGTTTCAATGAGATTTGACGCACAAAACACCAGTAGTTCTATGATTTTTGTTGTAATTTTCTTGCAAAGAACAACGAGGAGAGTTTGACCGTTTTGTGCAAATGTTAGCGAGAACTAATGACATTTCACTGCTATCATATTTTATTTGGCTAAGATGTTACAATTTCTTGTCAATCGCCGGTGTTAAAAGGTATAAAGAACATATTGACCCCTTACCATTACCAGCATGGATGATTGACAATGTTTGAGAAAATTTCTGCTGCACCCGCCGACCCGATCCTTGGATTAACTGAAGAGTTCAAACAAGACACCCGCCCGGAGAAAATTAACCTTGGCGTCGGTATCTACAAAGACGAATCAGGCAATACCCCTGTTCTGGCCACAGTGAAAAAAGCCGAAGCGATTTTGCTGGAAAAAGAAACCACCAAATCATACCTAAGTATTCCCGGCACGGCAGAATACGGTCTGGCTGTACAGCAGCTGCTGTTTGGCACCGACTCGCCAATCATCTCTTCAAAACGTGCGCAGACCGCCCAGGCCCCTGGCGGTACCGGTGCCCTTCGCCTGGCTGCTGAATTTATCAAGCGCCAGCTAGGCGACGTAAAAGTATGGATCAGCAACCCGACATGGGCCAACCACAACGGTGTATTCACCGCTGCGGGCCTAGAGACGGTGCAATACAGCTACTACGACGCGCAAAGCAAAGACATGGACTTTGACGCAGCACTGGCAGACCTCGCCCAAGCGGCCCCTGGTGACGTAGTCCTGCTGCACGGCTGCTGCCACAACCCAACCGGTATCGACCCACAGGCACCCCAGTGGCAACAGCTCGCGGAACTGTGCAAAGAGAAGCAACTGCTACCTATGTTTGATTTTGCCTACCAAGGCTTTGCCAAAGGGGTAGAGGAAGACGCCCAAGGCCTGCGTATTTTTGCTGACCTTTGCGAAGAGCTACTGATTGCCAGCTCGTTCTCGAAGAACTTCGGTCTATACAACGAGCGAGTCGGTGCATTCACCCTTGTCGCCAAAAACAGCACCGAGGCCACGACCGCGTTCAGCCAGGTAAAGAGTATTGCCCGCGTGATCTACTCTAACCCACCAGCGCACGGTGCGGCGATCGTGACCGAGATTTTGAACGACGCCGCCCTGCGCGCCGAATGGGAAGTGGAAGTCGCCGACATGCGTGACCGCATTCAGGAAATGCGTACCCTGTTTGTGCAGACCCTAAAAGATCTGGGTGTCGAGGCCGATTTCAGCTTTATCGAACGTCAAAACGGTATGTTTTCTTTCTCAGGCCTGAGCAAAGAGCAGGTTAACCGCCTGAAAGACGAGTTCGGTATCTATATCGTTGGCTCTGGCCGTATCAGCGTTGCCGGCATGACCAAAGCAAACATGCAGCCACTGTGTAAAGGTATCGCGGCGGTACTTTAATCGCCTAACTTGGCAAAAACGACAAACGGGCGCGATTGCGCCCGTTTTTTATGCTGAGACCTAAATAGGTTAACCAGACTTGTCCAATGGCAGCACGTTGCAGAAAAGCTCTCGTTCGTATTGATGCTCCAACTGCTCGCGCCAAGGTTTGTTGGTCACAGGGATCAAATAGAAAATCTCTCGTGACGTATCAGTGACAAATGCCATACCATGCTGCATGAGTTCATAATGGATGTCGTTTACAAATCCCAGTGAAAAGCTCTGGCGCCCCGTAAGCTGGTTGATGTCTTCCCGGGTCAAACTCACGCCTTGATCTTCATTAGCAAAACGAACGCGTAACCAATCGGAGAACTCTCTAGCACTTATCATTGTCATAAACTCGCCTCCGCACACACATCCTGGAAACCAAGACGTTACTGATGGGTGTCTATTTATAATAAGTTATAGCAGAGATGAGACATTACGACAGGAGAATGCAACACGTTTATCATTGAGTTACTCATTAACGCAATTTTGAGACAATCTCATAAGTGTGGCTGGTGGCAGTAGCTGCCAAATAAAATAGGGAGGGATAGTACCCGCCCCTGAACGTTATCAGGAACGGGCCTGGCTGCAAACCCAAAGCTTGCTCGAATCGCCCTGCATCAAACAGCGCGCTTCATTGCATGGGAATAATTAAAGCGCTTTGTATAGCACTTTATTGCTTGCCAGTTGGATGCGCTCAACCAAACCTTCTTCAGTCAGTTTTTTCAACGCACCAGTCGCCCAAGAAGCCGCTTTGCTGTCTTCCTGGCCAGCCTCAAGACCAATACCTTTCGGATTGATACCTTCAGCATTCTTAACCACAATATCCAGCACTTGCTGCTGTTTTGGAGTCAAAGACACTTTAGCTGCAACAGGTGCTGCCGCTTCTACTGGCTTCTTTTCTTCAACAACAGGTTTTGCCGCTGGAGCAGCTTTTACTGTTTCTGCAGTTGGTGCTTTTTTCACAACAGCTTTCACTGCTGCTGGTTTTGCTTCAACTACTAGGCCCTTAAGACGCTTTTGTAGTTTCAGCTGAACTTTACGTTTGTGAGAGATTCTCATTAAATTTCCTACTCCGTTGCACTACTTTCAGTCACCACCATCCATCAACCTGCATAACGATCAGACCGATAGTTCCAGCGGGAAAAAGTAAGCGCGTGTTATACCAAGGATGTCAGAGAAATGCCAGCGAACGGTTATTTCATCCTCAACAAAAGATGATTATACTCAAAAATAAGCGACCACCTCTCATTTTTGACTATTTCTGACTGGCAGAAAAAAGCTCTAAATAAAAAGATGTTATGAGATTATGCCGGGATATTTCTGTATCTTCGTCAAACATCTGGATAAATACCCATATGCAATTAATAAATCATTATTCATGATAAAATCACAACTTGGGTGATCGTTTTTGCCATTTCGACAATACTTAAGTTGATCAAAACGGCTCGGTATTAACTATGCGTGACAGTTTGAAGACCCGTTACATCACCACCGGTATTACCCCCTACCAGGCGAACCTGTTTATCGCAGGCATTGTCGGCTTCGTCGTTGCCACGCTCGTTGGTGTGATCTTTCCCACCGTGGCCCCGCCCGTCGTCGCCATCTTGCTGATTGGCGCCTGTATCATGATGCTGGTCGGCTACAAGTACTCACAAGGCCCAGAACTGTCATTTACCCTGACCTTTATGCATATCCAATTCCACAGCCATTACGGGGGGTGGTTGGCGCGCTGGAAAAATATCGACAGCATCGCCCAAGCCAGCATTGCCAGAGACGGCTGGCACCAGCCCGTTCCCTGGGTAGGGATCCGTCTCAAGAACTATGAGGAGTTCATCGAGTCAATATGTCCCCGGGTCGCCACTAAGTTGCTTATCGACCAACGGATCTTGCTCGTCATGGCCCACAAAGGCCTCGATAACCCGCCCTACGAGATAGAAGACATCATGTTCGACGATCACCACTACACCACCCACTCAGGGCATACCCTCAAAGGCTTGCAAGCCATGTTGGCCAACCGGATGCACTACAACCGCGAGCTGATCGGCTACGACTTTTTTATCTCGGAAGACTTCCTCGATCGCCCGGCCGCCGATTTTGCCGGTTTGGCACGGCGCTATCTGGCCGCCAGCTAGACTCCCGCAGGCGCGGCCTGAGCCTTGAGAAACGGTAATAGCAACAGCCCAATCACCCCTGCCGCCACGGAAATGACAACAAAAAAGCCTGTCCAGTGGAAATATTCCATCACCAAGGCGAGCGGGTAGCCAGCCAACGCCGCCCCCATATAGGCAAATAACCCAACGAACCCGGTGGCCGCGCCGACCGAGTCTTTGTGTGAGCACTCCGCCGCCGCCATACCAATCAACATCTGCGGACCAAAGACGAAAAAACCGACCGAAAAGAAACACCCTGACAGTAAGGCGAAGCTTTTCACCGGCATCAACCACAAGGCCGCTACCGACAGGAAGATCCCGATAGCAAAAATGACATTCATTGGCCCGCGGTTGCCGCCAAACAAACGATCCGACCCCCACCCTGCGACCAGAGAGCCCACAAATCCCCCGACTTCAAACAGCGACAGCGCCATATTAGCCTGGATCAGTCCGTATCCCTGCTGTTCACTCAGGTAGAGGTTACCCCAGTCATTGATCGCTGTGCGCACCACGTAAACCAGCACATAGCTAAAGGCCAACAGCCAGATATATTTATTGGTCAGGACATACTTGCGTATGATCTCCCGTGTGTTGAGGCCGAATCCTTCACGCTCATGGGTTAGCTCGAGCCGATCCCGACGCCACTCGCCAACGGTCGGCAACCCCAGGGTGACAGGCTTATCCCGCAACCGCCAGCACAGTACCGCCCCGATCACCACCGCAATTCCCCCCGGAACAATAAAACCCAGGCGCCAGCTGTAGTGTAAGGTCAGATAGCCGACCAGCAAGGGGATCAACGCCCCACCGACATTGTGCGCGGTATTCCAGATAGACCACCAGAAGCCGCGCTCTGACCGGGAATACCAAGTCGTCATCAGCTTCGAGCAAGGTGGCCATCCCCAGCCTTGAAACCATGCATTGCATACCCACAAGGTCATCAGCCACCACAGTGAATCAGCAAAGCCGAACATAATGTTGACCACACCGGTTGCCATCAGGCCAATGCCCATGAAGAAACGAGGATTAGAGCGGTCGGAAATCACCCCGGAAAGAAACTTGGAGGCACCATAGGTGATGTAGAACAAGGTCCCCATCAAACCGATATCCGCTTTATCCAACCCAAGATCAACCAGCATGGTCGGCATGGCGTAGTTAAAATTCTTGCGGGTAAAGTAAAACACCGCATAACCGACATACATGGTCAGCATGATGTGCAGGCGCCAGTAGCGATAGCGCGCATCAACACTGTCGCCATAATTACTAGCCCCGGTTGCGGGCGAAGACTTTACGATCCCTGACATGGGCGCTTTCACAGGTAGGCTCTCACTTCGATTGGTTGCTGCCGACTTTACAAAAGGGGCATTTGGATGGTGATACCAGTGCCTTGGTTGGCTCCGGCGATCTGGCTTTCAATCTGAATCGTCCCCCCAAGTGCCTCGACCCGCTCGCGCATTCCCTGCAGGCCAAACCCCGAGGATGACATCTGCATCACCTGGTCAACACTGAAGCCGCGGCCGTTGTCCCTCACGGTCAAGTCAACCGTGTCGTCACACAGTACAAAAGTCAGTTCAAGCTGGCTGGCATTGGCATATTTGACCACATTATTCATCGCCTCCTGGCACAGGCGATAAAGCGTCACGCTCAGGGTATCACTCAAGGTGTCAGGGTCGGATCCGTTGCAATGCCAAGTGATGACCGCGTTAATCCCGAGCGCCTCGCATTCCAAGTCACGTATCAGTTGCTCAAGAGAATCGGCCAACCCCATATCATCGAGTGATTTGGGCCGCAGCCGGCTCAACAGCCCTTTGGTCGTGTCGTAGATATTCAGCGACAGGTTTTCGATCATCCCGGCACACCCCGCGCCGACAGGGGTGGTCTCGACCCGCTGGATAATGGATGCCTGAGTACGAATAGCCGTAATATTCTGGCCAATTTCATCATGCAGCTCACGGGCAACATCGCGCCGCACCGACTCTTCGGCTTTGACCAGCTGACGGGAAAGACTGTGGTTGCGGTCTAACTGCAGACGCAGCTGCTGATTCAGTTCGCGCTGACGCTGGATCCCCATGCCCAGTAAAATTCCGGTTAAGCTTTGCGCCGAGAGCGAAAGTAGCAAGTCCGTCACCTCCAGATCGCTTCCCGTACTGCGGGCCGCTATCAAGGCCACACTATTGAGCAGCGTCCCCAGCAACGCCCCCTGCCAACCGTAACGAAATGCCAACAAGATGATCGGGATCGCCAAGCAGAAAGGGGCAAACCGGCGCATTTCGTCCGGTAGACCAAGTTGCAGCGCAATACTGGCAATAAACAGCCCGGCATAGAAAAAGATGTGCCGTACCCGCAAAGCCACCGGCCTGGACACCAGATCCACCGTAAGCGGGATCCAAGCCTGTTGGAACAAGTAGCTCCAAATCAGGTAACAGCTAGGGACTAGCATCAACCCGCCAGTAATACTGACCAGCAACACCATCCAGCTGTGCTCGCTGAACCAGCCCGATATCGCAACATTGAGCAACGCCGTCAAACCGATCACCGTCCCCATCACGCATAGCCGCCGCAACTGGGAGCCGTAATATTGGCCGTGTGCTCCCCACAACAACGGTACGCTGGCAACACTGGCACACAAGGCTGCCTCCCATAACGGATTACCGACCTGCGGAGCCAGTGCCAGCATCAGCCCCCACTCGGCACCATAAACCGCCCCCCAGTATTTTTTCGGGCAATGCAAAGCAATTCCCATCCGCAACGCGAAAGGAAACAGAAACACAGCCAGCTCGGGGTCAAGGGTAAAATACGACGCGATCGCCCAAAGGCAAAACCAGGCACAGGCGATAAGCAGCCACCCACCAAGCGTGGTAAGGGCAAAGTTGCGCATTACAACACCTCGGTATCGAAGTGCTTGGCAAGTTCAACATTGTTCTTGGCACCGAGCTTGTCCATGGCATTGGCCCGGTGGACGTGGACGGTCTTGTGGCTAAGGCCAAGCTCGGTCGCCACGGCTTTGACATCCAATCCGGTTGCCAGCATCTCCCCGACCTGGCGCTCGCGCTTGGTCAGCTGGGATACCGATGACGAAGACTTCGCCGTCGTCGCCAGCTTTATCGCGATATCCGGTGTCAGGTAACAGCCGCCCGCCGCCGCGGTCCTGACCGCCTGGACCAGCTCATCGGGACTGCAACGTTTGCTCAGGTATCCCCGGGCCCCCGCCTCCAGTGCCTTTTCAACCACCGAGGCGCTATCGTGGACGCTGAGCATGATACAGGCAATCCCCTCCGGCAGATCGGCCAGCAATGACAAACCGCTTTCATCCGGCATGGAAATGTCGAGAATGCATACATTGGCCTGGCTGCCCGGCAGTCCTTGGCGGGCATCTTTCGCCGAGCCGAACTCGCCCACTACGTGGATGTCGTCTTCCAACATCAACAGCTGCGCAAATCCAGACCGCACAATGATGTGATCATCAACCAATGCGACGTTGATCATTTTTTGTCCCCCAAGGCGAAAAAGAGGCATAACCTACCTGTTCAGCCCTGTTGAAACAAGGCTGGAATGTAATTATTCGAAAATAGTGAACTTGCAGCCTGCCGCCGATGGAAATCAGGCATAAAAAAACTGCCCGCAGGCAGTTTTTTAGGTAAAGCATCTCGTTGTCGCGATTACGCTGTTTCTAGCTCAAGCTGCTTCTGCTGGCGCTTCTCGCGGCGGATTTTCTTCTCTTCCGCGATGGCAACAAAGATTAGCAAGACAATACACACAGCCGCGGAGGTATCTAGGGCAGCAAATGTCCCTTTCCAGCCGGTCAGGCCAAAGATAGGCGTACCGTCGGCAATCATACCCAGACCCAGTTTCGCGAAGCTATCACCGATCAGGTAAGCAAAGGTTCCCTTGATACCGTCGGCAACACTGATCGCTTTCTTTGGCACAAAGCCAACAGCGGCAACACCAATGAGAAGTTGCGGGCCGAACACCAGGAAGCCAAGCACAAACAGCGATCCCAGGTACATGTACTCATTCGTTGCATGCTGGTAAAACTCAAGACTGAAGATGATCAATACCAAAGACACACAGGCAACCAACGCACGGCGACCGTTCGCCAAGTCAGATAGGTAACCCCACATCAGCGTACCAACTAGCGCACCGACTTCGAACAGGGTGAAACCAGAAATAGCGGTTTCCTTTGACAGGCCAAGCTCCTGGTAAGCGTATACCGTTGACCACTGGTCGATACCGATGCGCACGATGTATAAGAAGATGTTAGCAAAGCACAGTAGCCAGATGATCTTGTTCTTCAGCACGTATTCCATGAAGATTTCACGCTTGGTCATCTGGTTTTCTTCAGCGCTGATATCTTCTTCGCTGATCTCTTCGCCAAAGAGCTCTTCCGCTTTACCCAGGCCGTATGCTTCCG